>NZ_WBKM01000157.1 GCF_015714725.1 Nostoc sp. WHI | reverse complement strand
GTCAAATGACGGCGGAAACTGTTGCAGAATACGATGTAGTGCTGTGTGTTGGAGACACCACTTTTCTTGATTATGGCAGGATTGTAGAAAAACTTGTAACTAAGCACACGCGAGTAATTCATGTTTTCGACAGAGAAGGTGATATCACAGAAGTTTTCGATAAAATTCGTCAACTTCAACACACGGGTGTCGGAGTTCGTGCCGCTCATAACCGGAGCTTAGATTCTGATAGTGAAGTGTTAACAGCTGGTTGGGCTGTGGAAGCGATCGCTCGTCTTGGCGGATATCTTGAACATCGACATAGAACTCCTATTGGTATCCAGGTACTGTGGCGAGGTTGGTTAAAATTACACGACCTCTGTGAGGGTTTGCAGCTTGCAACAGAGACTTAACGGGAAAAGTCAGAAGCGACAATTGATGTGTTTAATTTTTCTAATCGCTGCCAGATAAATTCTCTTAGCTCATCTAAACTTGAGAAACAATCCCTTGTTAAATGCCTTTTAACTTCCTCCCACAGTCTCTCAATTGGATTAACTTGAGGTGTATGTAGAGGTTGAAATAACAAAACTATATTTTCTGGTATTTTTAGATGCTGACTCCAATGAAAAGCCCCATTGTCTAACTGAAGAATATGAATATCTCCAGCATAAGTCTCTGAGAATTTTTCTAAAAAAATATTGAAACAGACTGTATTTAAATGAGAAAATTCCCAGATAAAATACTCTCCAGTTAATGGTTCTACTAATCCATATAAATAAAAATTATCCCGAATACAATTGCATAATCTCGATGGGCTTGACTCCTTTTTTAGTAATTAGTCTCCCAGCTTCAGTTTTCAACCCCACACGGCTTTCATCACCACACCAATATCTAATTGTTTTTTGTTTATCTGCTGGTCTTATGACGTGTTTTTTAATTACTTCTAGATATTGTGGAAGTTTTTTTTAAATTCTGATTCTGCTTCGCTATCGTATTTAATACCACTGCTCGCGGCACTTTTAGCTTTGCTTTCATTCGGTAGCGCACTGTATCGTGTACTACTTTATATGATGCTTCTATCCCTTCTACTGCTTTTAACCATGTTCGTATTTCCTCATAAATGCGTGAATCCTTCTGATTGTTCAAGCTCTTTGTCTAGCTGCTCTCTTACTTGTAAGCTAATAATTGCTGGTCGCCCTGGACTCTTTTTCATTGATAATAGACCGTTGATTCCTGACTCTTGATAATCCTTTAACCATCTTTGTACCGTTACCCTTGCTCTTCCTACTACCACCGCCACATCTTGTATTGTTTTCACCTGTCCTATTTTCAGCAAATACAAAGCTTGAATCCGTTCAAGACTTGATGCTGTTTTTTGTTTTCTCAACAACCCATGTAATTCCTCTACTGACTCTCTTATTTCTACTTTGGTGACTCCAGCCATCTTTGCTCCTTAATATTTATTCATTATTTATCTGTATCACTCTTTTCGTGAATTGGTATTAGATAAAATCACTATGGTGCTAGTTAACCCTAAATCTGATGAAAAGCGATCGCACTTGTAACCGTACCATTTGAGATTTCCGTACAGGATTTATATAACAAGGTGAAGTTTGAGCATGTTGAGTTGGAAGAGGAAAGTGTTGATGTTGAGGGATTGGGTTAAGGTGCGATCGGCCTACTTAGGCAGAGTATCTTAAAAAGATTTAAGCAACTTTTAACGGTTTCTGAGGAAAAGTGATTGGCTCTGGTAGAGGTTTTCCTTGCTCTCCATACCATTCAACGAGAGACTCAATCACCTCTTGCCCATGTTTAGCGGCTTCTTCATAAGTCTTACCATGAGTGTGGAATTGCTGCCAAGGGAATTCCGGTAAGTGTACTAAGTAGCAATTATCCTCATCTGACCATTGAATTAACATACTGTAGCGATCGCTCATTCTTCCTCCTCTATTTCTCCTAGTTGCTTCAAAACACGATTGACTTGCTGTTCTATCTATAAGCTTTTTAGAAGCTATATTTAAGTCATACAGGTTCTAAAATGATATCTGTATTCAAAAGATTTCAGAAGTATCAAAAGCAAAATAAGATGGTTCACAAAATTGCCTTGTTCAATCACAAAGGTGGTGTCAGTAAGACCACAACGACTTTTAACTTAGGTTGGATGCTTGCTTCAAAGGGTAAGAGAGTTATCCTTGTAGATACTGATCCTCAATGTAATCTAACAGGAATAGCTCTAAAAGAAGAAACTGAAGATGACGAGGCAAGGATAGAAAAAATCTACGACACACATTCAAATATAAAAACTGGCTTGGCTCCTGCTTTTGAGTCACAACCACGCGCTATTCAAGCTGTAGATTGTATTCCGATACAAGGACAAGAAGGTTTATTTTTATTACCTGGTCATGTTGGCTTTGCTGAATACGAAGTAACATTAGGTATCGCGCAGGAACTCAGTGGCTCAATTCAGACACTCAAAAACTTGCCAGGTGCTATTTCTGATCTCTTGGAAAAAACTGCTAATAAATTTAATGCTGACTATATCCTGATTGATATGAGTCCAAGTTTAGGAGCAATCAATCAGAACTTACTAATGACAAGTGACTTTTTCTTAGTGCCTACAACGGCTGATTTTTTCTCTGTAATGGCAATTGATTCTCTGTCTAGAATTTTACCAAAGTGGTGTGCTTGGGCAAGGATGGCAAGCGTAAACCATATATTAAAGGAAGCTACTTATCCATTTCCAGAATTTAACTTGAAATTTTTAGGAACTATAGTTCAAAACTATAGAATTATTAGGGGTAAAGAAACAGCAGCATTTCAAACATGGATAGAAAAAATAGAGAATACAGTTACTCATAAACTATTACCAGTTCTAGAGCAAAATAATCTCTTATTACCAAAGCAAGTCTATACCGAGCAGGGTATGAGTAGTAGTTTTACCATGACAAAAATTTCTAATTTTAACAGTTTAATTGCTCTATCACAGGAACACAGCACACCTGTTTATGCGCTTACAATAGAACAATTAAGACAAACTGGTATAGTACGTGAGAATAATCAAGCAAAACAAGAGGAGTTTAAAAAAACTTTTTCTGACTTAGCAGATAAAATTATTGCACTATCATCCAGTTATGCAGTCAGCGCTTGAACAATTTCGCATTAGTATTCAGCGTGTTCGCGATCTGATTGCTCTTCATACTTCAGTTACAGCTCAAGCTACTGCTGCTCTGGATCTTTCAGACATTTTACGAGCTGCCCTAGTTCTAACTGTTAGCGCCTTGGATTATTATATCCATGAGGTTGTCACATTGGGTATGTTGGAAATTCATCGAGGACAACGTGCTGAACCAGCACCTTCAGCTAATACCACTCAATCAGCCTTTTCACGGTTTCAAGTTTCCTTGGGAAGCGCCCGTGAGGATAGAAGAATAGCCATAGATATTGCCTCTTGGATAGAGAGTGATATACAGCAGGTTTATGGAGCTATCTTTTTACAGCAGTCTCATACTATTTCTGGTTTAATTCCAGCTATATCAAATAGTATTTTGAACAAATTAAATAATACTTCATGGTTAGAAGACGAGATTCGAGAACGTTTAAGTTATCAAAGCTTCCAGCAACCTGACAAAATAGCTGATGCAATTAGGCAAATTTCGGATAAGCAATTATGGAATGAGGTTGCTAGTAGAATGAGTAAACCTCCTCAAGATATTAAGCAACAACTTACTGAAATTGTGAATCGCAGAAACAAAATTGCTCATCAAGCAGATATAGATCCTACCCTCAACATAGGTAATCGCTGGTATATTGACGAATCAATGGTTGGTGATACAGTAGATTTTATTGAGCAGCTTGTAGAAAGTATTCATCAAATTTTGTAGCTTTGGATAGATTAATGGTAAATATTGTTAATTAACTAATTGAGCAAGATAAGCAGACAATTATTGTCGAGATATGAAGAATAGCGATCGCCCTACTTGTGCAAAGCATCTAAAAAAGATTTAAGCAATTTTTAACGGTTTCTGAGGAAAAGTGATTGGCTCTGGTAGAGATTTTCCTTGCTCTCCATACCATTCAACGAGAGATTCAATCACCTCTTGCCCATGTTTAGCGGCTTCTTCATAAGTCTTACCATGAGTGTGGAATTGCTGCCAAGGGAATTCCGGTAAGTGTACTAAGTAGCAATTATCCTCATCTGACCATTGAATTACCATACTGTAGCGATCGCTCATTATTCTTCCTCTATTTCTCCTAGTTGCTTCAAAACACGATTGACTTGCTTTTCCAAGTATCGGGGTGCATCGTCTCCATCCTTTCCAGCAATGGTAACTGGTTCCTCAGGTATCAATGGGTGAGTCCAGAACGTATGGCTACCTTTAGCAGGACGGTAGATAAACCCAGCCTTCAACAAAATTGTTTTTAACTCTCTAATTTTCTTGGGCATCTACCCTCAATCTAAATCGCCATACTGATTATTGTCTATTAAGTTGAGGAAGCGATCGCTTGTTTTTGCTAAAGTGAAAAGTGTTAAGACTGCTTATACTAATACCAGTCATTAACTCTTTGTTATCTCCGGCTAGCAAAATTATGTTGAAGACGATAAAAATAGAGAATTTCCGAGGTTTCCAATCTTTTGAGCTTCAGCAACTTGGTAGAGTCAACCTACTTGTTGGTAAAAACAATAGTGGCAAAACATCGATACTAGAAGCTATTCAACTTTTATGCTCACGCACTAATCTTGAGCCACTTGCTGAGGTTATGACAAACCGAGGTGAATATTCTTGGAATGATAATCGAAGAAGAAATCGTGAGCTTGATATTTGTCATCTTTTTTACGGACATGGAATTCAACCAGATAGCAAAATTTGTATATCAGGTATGAATGGGAACACTCAAGAGGCGATTACTGTTAGTATAGGAGCGCGTTACTTTCACCTTGATGATGATTTGGGTAAAGAATTAAATGCAGAATCTAGCAGTTTCCATGAATCTTCAATTCCAATAAAAGGTCTAAATTTGGGTATTAACTGGACTCATGGAGAGGAAACAGAAATATTGACCTTTCCCTTATCAAATAATAGTGGTTTGGATTTAAATTATGTTCAACGATTCCGTCGAGACGATAAAAATCCACTACCAAATACCCAATTCGTCACATCATCTTCTCTAGGAACCGAGAATATGATTGAACTATTTGATCAAATAGTACTAACGCCTGAAGAAAAACTTGTAGAGCAAGCACTTCATAGAATAGACTCTAAAATTCAACGGATTGCTCCATTTAGTTCTCAAAAATCAAGGGATTCCTTAGATTCGCGGGGTGGTTTCCGTGTGCTACTTTCTGATAGTAATCAGCGTGTACCAATTGGTAGTATGGGCGATGGTATTTGGCGTATCTTAGGACTAGCACTAGCTACAGTATGTGCTAAAGACGGATACTTATTTGTTGATGAGATTGATACCGGACTGCATTTTACGGCGATGTCTGATATGTGGAAACTGATTTGGGAAACATCCAAAAGATTAAATGTGCAAGTTTTTGCAACTACTCACAATAATGATTGTTGGACAAGTTTAGCTAGTATTGCAGAGGAGGAAGATGCTACTGAAGATGGTATTAGAATTCACCGAATTGAAAAAGGTAAAGAAACAAGTGTAGTCTTCACTGAACCTCAAATCGTCATTGCTGCTGAAAGAGAAATTGAGGTACGTTAGTAATGGCAAAAGGTTATGTAGCCAAGAAACTGTTAGTGGAAGGACAGGACGATTTACGAGTTATACCAGAATTAATAGAAAAAAATGGAATTCGTTGGGGTGATAAAAGAAAGGAAGCGATTGTATTAATAGAAGATTGTGGGGGTTATGAAAACATTGACGCAAACCTTATATCTACTGAATTACAAGCATCAGGACTCACTCATTTAGGCGTAATAATAGACGCAGATGAAGATTTATCTGGGCGTTGGATAAGTATCAGAAATTCTTGTTTGCCAAGTATACCTGACATTCCTGAAGAAATATCAGAGACAGGACTTATCCACATTACAAAGAATGGCATTAAGTTTGGCATCTGGATTATGCCAGATAACCAAATGAGAGGTATGTTAGAGACGTTTTTAGCTTACATGGTTAGAGATGAAGGTGAAACTATTTGGCAATATGCTCAGGAAGTAGCCCAAGAAGCAAAAAACAAAGGAGCATCATTCAAAGATTCTTATCTTGATAAGGCCAAAATTTACACTTGGCTAGCATGGCAAGAAGAGCCAGGAAGACAACTGCATCAAGCTATAAAGTATGAAATTCTGCATCCTCAACATCCAAAGGCGCAGACATTTTTAATATGGTTTAAAAATTTGTACAACTTATAATATTTTGCTATTTTCAAAAAGCGATCGCCCTACTTGTGCAAAGCATCTAAACAAGATTTAAGCCACTTTTAACGGTTTCTGAGGAAAAGTAATTGCCTCTGGCAAAGGTTTTCCTTGCTCTTCATACCATTCAATTAGAGACTCAATCACAACAGTCCATGTTTAGCGTCAAGCGTTGGCCATCAGCATGAGTAGATTCAAGATTATAGCCACCAGTCTTACAATCTTTAAACATTGCTTCAATGCCACTCTCCAATTTAAATGCTTTTATAGCATCTGCAAGACTATCCAGGTTAGTCAGTAAAAACCAACCAGCAGGCTCAACTTTTCCGCGATATTTACGTTTATAATATGCGGCTAAATTAAAATGAGCAAAACCTTTTTGTTTAGTTGCTTGAACATCCATCAGTAAGAATGAGATACCATGTAAATCGCAAAATCTGACCGATTCTGTGTTAATACAGCTCATATTTCATTAACTGACAAGGCAACGCTCCGTTGTACACTGCAATCCTCCGGGATGATTTTAGTCCAATGGATTGAGACAGTTCCTTATTGCCACTCAGCACAAAGGCAGTCCAGCCTTTGAAGCGTTGTTTCAACACATCGCCCAAAAGTTTGTAAAATGCCCCCAAGTCGCTATCTCGCCCCAGTCGTTCGCCATAGGGTGGATTGCAGAATAAAACTCCACTGTCTGCGGGGGCGACAACATCGGCAAGCTCCATTTGAGAAAACCATACATGGTTATCAACGCCGCAGTTTTGAGCATTGTTAATTGCTTGCTCAATTATATTTTCATCGCGATCGCTTCCCCAAATAGGTGCGGGAAGGATATCCAGTTGGCTGTCCTTAGCTTCTTGGAGCAGTTTTTCTAAAAGGGACAGGTCAAAATCGAGCCAAGTTTCAAATCCAAAGCAATCGCGAAACAGCCCTGGTGCTATGTTCAGCGCCTTTAAGCTAGCTTCGAGGGGTAAGGTACCAGACCCACAGAGAGGATCATAGAACATCTGGTTTGGTTGCCATCCCGAAAGTTGAATGAGGGCAGCAGCTAGAGATTCCTTTAGAGGGGCTGCTCCAACCGCAGGGCGGTAGCCTCGGCGGTGTAGACTATTTCCAGAACTATCGAGTTTGACGGTACAAAAATCACGTTCAATATGAACATTGATCCGCACATCTGGTTCATGAAGCTCTACATTTGAACGTTCGCCCAAATTTTCTTGCTGCTGGTCAACGATCGCATTTTTGATCTGGAGAGATGTGAAGTGGGTATGATTGAGGTGATCGTTTTTGCCCGTGGTATTCACCGCCAGCGTCATGTCTGGCGTTAAATAGTTTACCCAATCGATGGTCTGAATGCCACGATAAAGATCCTTAGCATCAAGGCATGGAAACTTATGGATATTCACCAAGATTCTAAACGGCAGCCTAGCCCAGAGGTTGACGCGATAAAGTAGGGTGCGATCGCCCTCAAAGGCTACACCACAAAACCCTGGCTCTACGGAATGGGCACCTAGTTGCTCTAACTCCTGAGCCGCGATCGTTTCTAATCCGCGAGCAACCGTTGCAAAATACTGATTCATCCTCTAAACCAAAGCATTGTCTTCACTGCTGACCTATTGACGCACTTTAGCTTAACTTATATCTGGTGACATTCTCTCGTTAAGTCTGCGACTATCACCCCGCAGGTTAATACCCCGCAAATCAGCACCTTCGAATCCAGTAATCTGACCATCAACTCCATCTCTTTCACCCATTTCGGCGATGATTCGCAACAGTTCGATCCCAGCAAAGTTACGCTCCCCAGCTTTGTAACGAGCCAACAGTTCATCAGTAGTTATTTTCCAAACCATGATTTAACCTCCGATTTCTTTAGACAGAAAAGTTTTCTGTAAGCCTTACCAACCGTTCATTTAAGCTAGAAAACGCTTCTAAAATCAATCATTGTCTGGCGATAAGCATCTGGCAAACCTGTATCAAAACACTTGCCTTTAACAACATATCCTGTCATTCCCTCTTCCTGACGCAATCTTTCAAGACAGGATGTTAACTGAAATTCACCTCGTTCTCGGAAATTTTTGTTAATATCTTCTGCGAGAAAGTCAAAAATTTTCGGCGTAAGTAAATACAAACCAAATATACCTAAAAATTCATTTTCTGCCATTCCCTCTACACGCAAATGTTCTTGTGCATAATCAATGGTAGGCTTTTCATAGAGTTGTGTAACTTTCAAAGTCGAGTTTAATTCTTGCCAAACTCCTGTTACACACCCAGCTTTATGAATAATCTCTGCTGGCATTGTAGTTAAGCTAACAACGCTTTGATTAACTTGTTCATAAACATCTAAAACTTGACTAGCACAAGATTTTTCAACGTCAGATGCATAAATGTGGTCGCCCAACAATAGCAAAAACGGCTCATTTTGTACCCAATCTTTGGCACAAAATACTGCATGACCATAGCCTAATTGCTCCTCTTGCAATAATATGGTAATTCTGCTACCTAAATCTTGCAGATATTGGCTATATTCTTGATTCTGTGGTGAAAGTTTATCTAAAAGTTCTTTTTTGGGTGGATTTTTCAATAAATCTTCAAATATTTCTTGATCATCTGGCTGCACCACGATCGCTACTTCTGTAATTCCAGCACTAATTGCCTCTTCGATAATTGCTATAATAACAGGTTTTGCCCTACCATCTCGATCAATAATCGGGAAAAGTTCTTTTTTCACAACTTTGGTAGCTGGAAACAACCGAGTGCCAAAACCAGCCACCGGAATCACAGCTTTTCTAACTTGATTTTTCTGCATAAACAGTTCGTCACCCCAACTTTTCAAATAACTCCGCCAACACCACATTAGAAAACAAAAACCCTTGGGGATCACTCAAACGCAACCTTGCACCTGTAACTTCTACCCAACCTTTATCAATGTAAAGTTGCAAACATCTGCAAATCTCCTCTACTTTTTCTTCCCCAAATGCTTCCGCCAACGCCGCTAAACTTACACCCTCTGCCAAACGCAATCCCAACATTAACGTTTCTAACAATACTTCCTTTGGAGGAGTTACTTCACAATCAATCACAGCACCAGCTTGTACCCATTGATAATATTCCTTAGTTTTACGCGGACGAGTGAAGCGTTTTCCCTCAAGATAACTCGCCGCACCCATACCAAAACCATAATAAGGGCGGTTTTCCCAATAAACTCGATTATGCCGACACTGATGACTAGGTTGGGCATAATTGGAAATTTCATAATGCTCATAACCTGCACCAGTCAAAACCTGCTGCGCCATTTGGTACATTTTGACTGTGGCTTCATCCGTCGGTAAAGGACTGTCACCAGGTTTGTAGTAACGATTAAAAGCTGTGCCTGGTTCGATGGTAAGATCATAGATGGATATGTGAGTAGGTAGAATTCCCACCACTTTTGTTAGAGAATCTTGCCATTGATCCAAAGACTGATGCGGCAACCCAGAAATTAAATCTAAACTAAATTCGGGAATCTCGACTTGGTGGATTAGTTCCACAGCTGTAAAGATATCTTTAACCGAGTGCGATCGCCCGGCAGCTTGCAATAATTCTTCTTGAAAGGCTTGTACACCTAAACTTACTCGGTTGATGCCGACATTGCGATAGCCTGCTATGTGTGCTAAATCAAAGGTGGCTGGGTCAATTTCCATTGAAATTTCTGCTTCAAGCGCAATATCAAAACGCTTCTCTAGCTCTTTCACTATACGTTCTAGCTGTTCCGTTGATAGCAGCGAAGGAGTACCACCGCCAAAGAAAATTGTCTTTAAGGGTTGACCAAATGTTGGTGTAATAGCAATTTCGTGACATAACATCTCAACATATTGGGAGATAGTACCAGATGTTTCACCCCGCGAGCGATCGCCCACAACAAACACAGGAAAATCACAATAAAAGCACCGCCGACGGCAAAAGGGAATATGTACATAAGCAGAACTTGCAATCCCAAAAACACTAAATTTTTGACTCATTTTGCGAAAAGTTTTAAGTTAACCCAACTGCGAATTAGAGACAATGAAAATGAGTACTTTATTTACAACTTCTTAGCGTTTTACAAAAAAATATTAAGATAAATGCCTTTAGTTATAATAATTGCAGATATTGTCTGCCTAAACCCTTAGTGTAAGTCAATATTGATTAGTTTATTTGACCGATGAAATAAAAAATACTTGACTTTATCGGTTAACACAGTTGCAGGAAAACAAGACAACCATGCTTGACGCCATTATTATCTTCTCATTTGTCCTGGCAGCGTCGGGAATAGGGTTCTATAGCATTGAATTACTGCCTAATGGTGCCCTAGAACAGGTGACAAATTTAGAAGCTTTACGCTTAGTTTTTGCCGCCTTTGCCGCTATTATTGGTGGTGCGATCGGGCTGAGTTTTCAGACGACATATCGTCGCCTAGAGGCGCAAGTCAAAGAAATGCCTCTAGAAGTAATCTTAACTCGTGCCATTGGTTTAGTGATTGGGTTATTGCTAGCTAACCTGATGCTGGCACCACTATTTTTGCTACCCATCCCGGCAAATTTTGGATTTATTAAGCCACTAGTGGCAGTTGTTGGTAGTATTATCCTCTCCGTCACTGGGATGAATTTGGCAGATACCCACGGGCGGGGCTTATTGCGGTTCATTAATCCCAACACCGTAGAGTCAATGGTTGCAGAAGGGACGTTAAAACCCGCCAATACCAAAGTCTTAGACACCAGTTGCATTATTGATGGTCGCATTGAAGCTTTACTAGAAACAGGGTTTTTGGAAGGGCAAATTATTGTGCCGCAGTTTGTCTTGCAAGAACTGCAACAAGTAGCCGATGCTAGCAAAGACCTAAAGCGGGTGCGGGGAAGGCGAGGACTCGAAATTCTCAACCGCATTAAGGAAACTTACGCCGATCGCATTCTGATTAATGCACTTGACTACGAAGATATTCCCACAGTGGATGCCAAGTTAGTCCGCTTTGCTCAAGAAATAAGTGCGACCCTACTAACCAACGATTACAACTTATCTAAAGTTGCTAGCGTCCAGAAAGTACCTGTTCTGAATGTGAATGATTTAGTAAATGCCGTCCGTCCCAGTTATTTACCTGGCGACAACCTTGATTTGAAAATTCTCAAGGAAGGCAAAGAACCTAGTCAAGGCATTGGCTACCTAGATGACGGCACAATGGTAGTCGTTGAAGAAGGTAGTAGTTATGTGGGTGGTGAATTGCGGGTGGTAGTCACCAGTGCTTTGCAAACCACAGCAGGACGAATGATCTTTGCCAAACCCCAAGCTTCAGCATTGGCGTGAAACAATGGAATGTTCAATTCAAGTTACACCTTGCATACACGCAGTGTCGGTGCAGTTAACCTGCACCGACTATTTATTTTGACTCACCAGACTCAGTTACCTGCAAATACTGTAACTGTTCAATTGATAAACCTGTCAATCTTGCTATCTGTTCTAATGGCATACCAGTATTAAATAGATTGCTTGCCACTTCAAGTAAAGCTTCAGCTTTGCCTTCAGCTTTGCCTTCAGCTTTGCCTTCAGCTTTGCCTTCAGCCTTGCCTTCAGCTTTGCCTTCTTCTAAAATATCTTGATAAATCACTGACTCGCGCATAATGTCTGACCTCAAAACTCGTCTGATAACCTCTTTGTCTAATACTAAACCAGCTAAAATCGCTGTTGAAGCAGCAATATTACTTTGATTTCTTGATTCTGTCATACTATTAATCTCCCGTGCAACTTGGTTAAGCACGGCTTCTGGATCAATTGTACTACTTAAAACTGCAAAGGGTAACAGTCCAGGTGTTCTCAGAAATACTTCAGTTGGTTGTTCCCAAAGTCTGATAACTGCAAATTCATGGCGTGTACCAGCGATCGCAAATGTATTTTGTTGCACCAAATTTGAATTTGTCTGCTTCAGATAAATCACAACTTGATGCATTGCTTTATCAGGAAAGCGGCGATATGCTCGCAACCGATAGTCAATCATCCGAAAAGGAATTTCTGCATCGGGTTGGGTTTGAAATTCCAAATGTAATATGTTTTGCTCCGACTGTAGCAGAATTAGGGCATCAGCGCGGATGGGTTCGAGAGATAATTCTTTTGGACTTAATTCGGTTAAAGTGATGGGTTCGCCTAATAACCAAGTGGCAAAGTCACTGGAGAAGTTTTCAGCTAAGAATTTGCAGATATTGTCAAACATTTAGAAATTTTAGCAAACAGCTTGCTCATTTACTTTTTAAATTTTTTAATCTAATTTATAAGAATTTCTCTCGGCACGGAATGTTTCTTAAATAATCGAAAAGCTTAAAACTTTGACATAAAATTTTTGGAGCGATCGCAGTCATAATAAATAATGGCTACATGATAAATACCAGTGGTTTTCATCATGTACTTCTCAAGCTACCAATCATTTGCCTTCAGCAGAATTTTATTAGTTTTTGCAATACAAAGGCTTTAGTTAGGAAATGTGGATTTTAGCATCACCACATTTCCCATCCCGAAAAGCTGAAGCTAAAGTTAAGCTTTAACTTTTTTATCTGATGTTAACTTTCTCTTCATAAGCAAGCCAACGCCGCAAGCCATGAAAGTGCCACCTAAAATTGTAGGTTCAGGAACTTGTCTGTAAGAAACTGTATTTCGGCTGCTTTGGATATCATCGGCAGAAGCGATCGCAAATTCATCTCCATCAATTGTGTATGTGATAGAAGCATTAGCTTTATCAACAAACACATATTGCAATCCAACAGATTCCGTACCTGTTAAGAATGTGGTTGGAAATACAATGGGATAATCAGGATATTCAATATCATCCTTTTCGGTGTAAATATTAGAGTCATTATCGAATTGAAAACTTAGCGACTCAACTAGTGCTACCGAAGTATTATCGTTACTAAAAGTCGAATCATCAAAGCTAAAGAAGCCTTCTCCTTTAGTTAAAGGACTATCGACGGTGAAAGCGTAATTAATAATTGCAGCAGATACCGATTTAGCACCTACGGTAGCAAAAACTAAGGCACAACTAGTAGCAAGCGTTAATTGTGAGATCAATTTCATATCAATTCCCTTCAAGATAAATTTCTGCAAGCGATGTTCACCGAAACTATGTAAAATTCCTGATTTTCTATGTTCTTCCTAGCCTCCTTTAAAAAAGGGCTAGGAAGAATTAAGACTTATCTGATTAGTTTGCTTGAGTAGAAAGGTTATCTGTACTCAAACTCCATTTTTCGAGTAGTTACGCGCGATTTTGGCGAAGGTCGGCATGGCTGCGCTCTGTTGGATAAGGCACATTATCGCCTTTAATGCCAGCCCAAAGCACGCGGTTGAATTTTTCAGGTTCTACCTTATCTTCAACTTCAAAGTTGAAGTCTTTGGTTGCTTGCGTCCACCACTGTTGGTTATGCAGAGAAGCAACAGCTGCTGTCTTTTCTACATTATTGTCTTGGCAAGCTGGTACTAATGTAGGATCTACAGGATCAGCACACAAGTTACCTGGGACGACAGCTTTATAAGGAGTAAAGTTTGGTTCTCTAGTGAATGCATCCGACATTGGTTTAGCATTAGCATCATTTATTCCTAAATAACCAATGTTCAGTAAATCTTCCATTGTCCGCACTAGGCTAACAGTGTTGTAGTTAGTGCTGACTACGACATTTCGCTTGGTGTAAGGCGAAATAATATAGGCTAGTGAGCGATGACTGTCAACATGGTCAGGGCCGTTTTGGCAATCATCTTCTACGATAACGATCGCTGTATCTTTCCACAGTGGAGACTTGGAGATTTTTTCCACTAGCAAACCAACAGCATAATCATTATCTGCCATTTGTAGTGGGGCAGTATTCAAACCAGCTAAGGCGTTACTGAAATCACCAAAGTGGTCGTGAGGTAAACGTACTAATGACAAGTTGGGCAATTCATTTCTTGCTAGATAGCTATCAATGTCTCTTACCCATTCGTTGTAGAGATAGATGTCTGGATTCTTTTGGTCGTATCCGCGGAAATAGATGTCAGTTTTATCCAACAATACAGTTTTAGCGGCTACAGCTTGTTGAATGTTATCAGCAGCAGGAGTTGGAGAGATAGGAATGTAAAACGGGTTAGCGGGATCTGGTTGTGTGGCATCTGCTTGAGCAGTACCGTAAAAACCATCAACGAAGAAACCGTAATTACGTACAGTTTTACCAGCACGCAATGCTGCATCCCAAAGATAGCCACCGATAGCATTTGCATTCAGTTCACCATCACCTACGGGAGCATTTACGTCTTGAACTCCAGGCAAAATAGAAGATTGACCGGAGGGATCTAATACTCCCGTTGCTCGTGTATTGAATTGGGAAGGATTAGAGGAAGTTTGTGGTGTGACAAGGTTGATGTTACGGTTAAGACCTTCATAATCGTATGTCAGACCGTTAAATCCAGCGTTGCCATAAACTACTGACTGACTTTTTTCAGTGAAATCAGTAGTCCGTGCATAAGTAGACCAGTTCCAGCCGACACCGCTTGATTCACCAGAATCATAGAAGTTATCAAAAGTCACAAAGTCAAGAGCTAACTTGTGATGATTAGGTGAAATCGGTTGCGGAAATAAAGTCAGTCCGCGATCGCCGTTACCAACAGGTAAATCGCCGAGTACTTGGTCGTAGGTACGGTTTTCTTTAACGATGTAGATGACGTGCTTAATCTTGTCTTGAAGAAACTTCATCGTCCGGTCAGGACGGCGATTGTAGAAACCGTTGTTTTTATCTACCTGCTCTGAAAGGGTAGCTAAAGCCCCACCTTTAGGAATTGGAATAACTGAGATTCCAGCTTTTTCTAAAGCCCAGTTGTACTCATTTCTAAAAGTTGTGTTGCGTGCTAGTCCCTCTGGTGTTGTCCGGTTAGCTGAGGGGTTGGGGCCAGAGTTACTCTTGGCATTGACAACGTACAGCTTTTGACCATCTTTACTAACACTTACAGAGTTGGGATACCAGCCAGTGGGGATACGTCCAATCACCCGACCAGATGATTGCAAGTCCACAACAGCAACAGCGTTCTCACCGCCTAGAGTCACGTAAAGCTGACGTTCATCTGGACTTAGCGCTACAGAGTTGGGATTTGCTCCTTTGTATTTATCACTTGAGCGAGATAAAGAGATAGTTTGGACAACGCTATTAGTATTTGTGTCGATGACTGAAACCGAGTCACTATTACCGTTAGCTACATACAGTCGCTTTTGATCGTTTGAAAGCGTTACTTTGTTTGGTTGGCTACCTACGGGGATACGGGTAGTTTGCTCAGAAGCAATGTTAACAGCAACCACTTCGTTATCGCGCTGGCTGGTAACGAAGACTTTAGCTGCTGCACCATTTTCTGCACTCTTGATAGCTACATCAAAAGGAAATTCTCCGGTTGCTACTTTACCACCTGGAACAAAGAACTTAATTTCTTTGAGTACCTTACGGCTAGTAGTATCAACAATTGATATTGAGTCGTTTTCAAAATTAGCAGCTACTAAAGTTTTGCCATCTTTGCTGACAGCAAGACCTGCGACAACTGCTCCTGTGGAGACAAGTTTAGCTGGTGTGTCTTTCAACAAACCACCATCATAGGTAGGGAAGGGGGCAGTTTGTTCGGAATTGTGTCCTAGCAAAATGAAGGGAGCATCTGGCAAGTACTGGCTGCCATTAGACGCATAAGCATAAACGCGATCGTCAATCCCGCCTGATACATAAAAGCGTGTGCCGTCTTTTGCCCAAGCTAGTCCATTATATGTATTAGGGATGTTAAGCTGCTGTCTTTTAACCAACTTACCGTTGCTAACGTCATAGACAAAAACCCATTCGGCTTTTCGAGTTGTTTCAGCACTCGGTTTGCCAGTTGAAGGGTCTAAGACAGGATAAGTGAGATTAGCACCAGTATTTTGATCCCGGAAGTTCAAGTTATAACCACTGGTAAGCACCAGTAGAGTTTTACCATCAGGGCTAAGAGCTGTGGTTACAGCTTCGGCAGCATCAGCATTACCATCTGGACGCAAACCAGTCGCTAAACGTCCAAACGTTGAGCCTGGTGCTGCTGCGGGTGTAATTATTTGACCTGTGGGTAATAATGCCCCACCTTCGGAGATGTTGCCAACTGGGCTAGTAGGAAGCACGGCGCTAACTACCTGGATACCACTTACGATTACTACTACTACTGCTAGCAGACTGAGTAGGAGATATCGTTTACGCTTGAAATTTCGCATTTGCTGTATTTAAAGGTCAAAATTTTACCTACATTGCAGATAGTCTTATTCTTGGGTTAAGAGAAAGGTAAGGTAAGGTTACTGAAAAATTTCAATAGGAAATTGTTTTACTAGTGGTTCCAAATCAGCACTCAACAGCGTCACAGTAGGAGTTGAACTAATACGGTTCGGATAAGATCCCTCCGCCGATGGCAACCCCCTAAGGGGGTAAAAGAGGGTTAGAAGCCTCCTTTTTTAAGGGGGGTTGGGGGGATCTTTGAGGCATAAACACGTTAACCGAACTGTACTGGGAGTTTAACTGTAAATAATAGTTAAAAAAATAACAATGCGTAGGCGTAGCCCATCGTAGACATCGCTCACCTTTAAACTAAATTTAATTTTGACAAATGCGATTATGATATGCGTAGCAATGGTTTGAGGATTTTGTTGCTCTGAGTGCATCAAGTACTTGTGTTGCAGCTTGAAAAATACAAGTGAGGCGATGGTTACGTCTGCCGCAAGTAATATATATTTAACTGAAATTTATATTTAATCAGCAAAAAAGCATATTACTTTATCAAAATTTCATACTTAGTAAGTCAAATGGCATTTAACTTAAGCAAAAGCTTATTTGACTTACTCAAACCCCAGTTTGCTTTCTCATTTTGGTGTTTTCCGCAAGTAAAAGCTTATTTGACTTACTCAAGAGCTACTTTGACTTGTTCATTTTGGTGTTTTCCGCAAGCAAAAGCTCATTTGACTTACTCAAACCCCAGTTTGCTTTCTGATTTTGGTGTTTTCCGCAAGTAAAATGGTTTATGACTTACTAAATTCGCTTGTTTACTTATTTATTTAAGTAATTCACGCATTGATTTGGTGTATCTTTGAGTTGAAAGCTAGCGATGTCTACGACGGGCTACGCATACGCATTCATTCAATAGAATGAAACTAAAATAAATTTTCAGTATCTAAGTGAATGTTACCGAATTAATCAAGATTTCAATTATTCTCCTGCTCCTTGCCACTGGTGTAGCCTTGCTATCCCGTCGGTTACGCATCCCTTATGTCACGGGTTTAGTGTTAGCTGGTCTGCCAATTACTGAGTTATTGTCTCGTCGTATTGGTTTAGACCCATCCTTGGTTTTGAATCTTTTCCTGCCAATTCTAATCTTTGAAGCTGGTATCAACACAGATGTCAGCCGCCTACGCAGCACATTTAAACCAATTGCTCTCTTGGCTGGCCCTGGAGCCGTGCTTTCCAGTGCTATTATTGCCGTTCTGTTAAAATTTTTGCTGGGGCTGACTTGGATACCTGCTTTATTTATCGGAGTAATTCTCGCAAATACTGATACAGTTTCCATGATTGCCGTCTTTAAGGAAATACCAGTACCTTCCCGGCTTTCCACTATCGTTGAAGGAGAAACTCTATTCAACGATGCTGCTGCTTTAGTTTCATTTAACCTAATTCTGCAAGTATATTCGACAGGTTCGCTGACATTATTAGAAGGAATTCAACAACTGCTATTTATCGCTCTAGGAGGCTGCCTTGTAGGGTTAGTCTTGAGCTACTTGAGCATACCTATATTTGCCCGTTTAGATGATCCCCTTAGTAGTCTTTTATTGACAGTTGCAGTTGCATTAGGAACTTTTCAGGTAGGGCAATTTTTAGGTGTATCTGGTGCGGTGGCTGTAGTTGTAGCTGGATTAATTTTTGGGAATCTTGGGCTTTCTCGTAATACTTCTGCTTCTAGTCGCATCACCTTGTTAAGTTTCTGGGAATATGCCAGTTTTAGTGCCAACACGTTTATTTTTCTGTTGATTGGTGTAGAAATAAACCTAGTGACACTCTGGAAGACTTTACCTGCAATTCTACTTGCAGTTTTGGCCTATCAAGTCGGGCGAGTTTTTACAGTTTATCCTCTGCTAGCAGGAATTCGTTGGTTTGACCGCCCAATTCCACTACGCTGGCAACATTTACTCTTTTTAGGTAACATCAAAGGTTCACTCTCGATGGCTCTGGCATTGAGTTTACCTACCACACTGCCAGGACGAGAATTCTTGATTATTTTAGTCTTCGGCAGTGTGCTGGTGTCATTAGTAGGACAAGGTTTAAGCTTGCCTTGGTTGGTAAAACGCTTAAAATTATCTCAATTTTCAGAGGTTCAGCAGCAGGTTGAAGAATTACAAGCTCAACTGATGACAGGTAAAGCAGCACAGGATGAATTAGATAGCTTATTGAAGTCAGGAGTATTACCAAGAGCTATCTATGAAGAAATGCGTTCAGCTTATCAAGTCCGAATAGCAGGGGCAGAAAAGGCGCTACGAGAATTTTATAATCGCCGTCCCGATGAGTTTGAAGCTAAAAGTGGTGAGGGCATTAAACTTGATGCTATTCGCCGTCGTTTACTATTAGCCGAAAAAGGAGCGCTCAACGAAGCAATGCGTAAACGAATTCTTTCGGAAGATATTGTGCGAGGGCGGATACAAATCATTGATGAACAGTTGCTCAGACTTGATGATGATTAAAATAATTCGTAATTCGTAATTCAATACTTTTCGGATAAGACTCGATCCCCCCAACCCCCCTTAAAAAAGGGGGACTAAGAATGGCTCTATTTCCCCCTTTTTAAGAGGGACTAAGGGGGATCATTAAAGACTGTGTACCTTAACCGAAAAGTATTGATTCGTAATTAAGTTTTGCAATAGGGATTTAAACCCCAACGCTCTTGACTTAAATCCACGAACAGCAGTTAAAGCTGTTCAAGATTCTTGTTTCGGCAATGAAAGTTTGTCGTTGTTTTGACTTTTAATCACCTTACCAGGACTGGTAAACGAAATTCCTTGCTGAAAGTCAGTACCAATCATGATTGACTCTACTATCGGTTCAGCTATTTTTGTTTGAGATACCCACTCTACAATAAAGTTTGCGCCTAAGCCGCCACTGGTGTTATTTCTATTAATAAAAAAATCTGTGGAAGCTAACGCATCAAGTTGAATAGGACGCTCTAAATACTGCTTAACTAATTTCCCTGCCGAGTCATAGTAGCGCACAGAAGTAATAATAAGCGGATTTACCAAATCTGTATTCCGAATACTAAGCGTAGCCGCTAAATTAAAAATCTCCTGTCGATTGTGATGATAAATATGAGAATATACAGGTACATAAATAGTTTGACCCGTTGCTATCTTGAAATTACTATCTAAAGTCACTATCTTGTTAGCTGGGGTTGCCTGATCGGTAACTGGTTGTGACTTTGGTGGAATTTGAGTTGCTTCACAAGACGCAAGCAGAATAACTGCAATTACTAAATAAATACGTGGATAAAGCTTCATTAAAACTATTTACAGCCTTCAATAAAATTAATAACTTGATGTAAAGACCCTGGTTTGGTCACAATCAGTAGAGTCGAACCCGGTTTTATTACTGTACTGCCATTAGGAATCATTAAATCGTCGTGAGGGTGAGGTTGATAGCCGATAATTAGAGAACCACTAGGAAACTGAGAATCTTGAGCAATTTCGGCAACGCTACGATTGGCTACATAGCAGCTGTTGGGAATAGAAAGTTTTAAAACCTCAATCTGTCCCTGCTCAAAATGCATCATTGATTTCACTTGCGGATACTCAATAGCATTCACCATTGTGGAAACTGCGAGTTCAACGGTACTAACAATATGGTTGGCTCCTGCTATACGCAACGGTTCGGCAAAATCGGGGTGACGCATGCGAGTCAAAATATGAGAAACGCCGTAGTGTTTGGCGAGAGTTACCATTGCCAAGTTCAAAGCATCACTTCTTAAGACAGATGCTAAAGAGTCGGCTTTACGAATTCCCGCTTCTAATAATACTTCTGTACTGACAGCACTGCCTTCAAAAGCCATCGCGCCTACTTGTTCACGGACATAGCGGCAAGCGGTAGGATCAATGTCAATGACGGCTATAGTATGCCCTAGTTCTACCAATTTTTGAGCCAAGGTAAGCCCCACTAAGCCTGCTCCACCAATTAGCACGTACATGGCTGCTCCTAATACTCCAAGACTTCTTATTTCACTTTAATTAACAAATTAGCAAAGTGGTGAGGGTATAACTTAATAGCAGATTGATCGTACCTAGTTAGAACCTTGATAAATACGGCGCTTTAAGAGAGTCAGAGATTTCATTACTGACTTTTTCTTCTTACTTGATGGGCATCAATTAAAATCTATGTCAGGCGATCGCCTACTTCCCCCAGAAGAAAAAAGCATAGTGGCTTAATCTCTCCTAATTGCGATGCCTGCGGTGGGCAAAGCCAACGCACATTTAACTTAAATTTATATTTAATCAGCAAAAAGGTGGATTGCTTTATTAAAACTTCATATTTAGTAAGTTAAACCTCATTTAACTTACTAAATATGACCTTTGACTTATTCAAACCCCAGTTTGCTTTCTCATTTTGGTGTTTTCCGCAAGCAAAAGCTTATTTGACTTACTCAAGAGCTACTTTGACTTATTCATTTTGGTGTTTTCCGCAAGCAAAAGCTCATTTGACTTACTCAAACCCCAGTTTGCTTTCTGATTTTGGTGTTTTTCGCAAGTAAAAGCTTATTTTACTTACTAAATTCGCTTGTTTACTTATTTATTTAAGTAATTCACGCATTGATTTGGTGTATCTTTGAGTTGAAAGCTAGCGATGTCTACGACGGGCTACGCCTACGCATTATTATAGAATGCTAATCTTGAGGCAGCTAGAGCAGCAAGCATTGATTTATGGTTTGCTGGTCTGAATCAACGCTAATCTTCAAAGTGCTAATCTTAAAAATGTAAACCTTGATAGCACCAGCCCTAAAGACACTAGACCTCTTGCATAAATAATTTTTTGTCTCACGCAAAGGCGCAAAGGCGCAAAGAAAAAAGCGAAAAGAAGGACTTTTGCAAGAGGTCTACTAACTTAAGTAGAGCAAGGTTCATCACCAATGATCAATTTTGAGAGGTGGAAATGACGCAAGATGCAATCTTCAGTCCCTTCTTTGCGACAGTGTTTCTAACACTCCTAGTCTGGGTGTATATGTACATCCGTCGGATCAGTTTCATCACAAGTATAAAGGTTAGCCCGAAAGACCTTGCTGTACCTGGCACACTAGCGCAGATTTCGCCACCCAACGTATCCAATCCATCAGATAACTTAAAGAATCTGTTCGAGATTCCGGTACTTTTCTATGCCCTTGTGCTATATCTTTTTATCACGAATCAGGTGGATTCGGTGTATGTGAATGCTGCATGGGTCTTTGTTGTGTTTCGCGCATTGCATAGTATTGTCCATTGCACATTCAATCTCATCATGCTTCGGTTCTACCTCTATCTATTTGCTACGCTTGCGGTGTGGTTCATTGCAATCCGTGCAGCCCTTATCCACTTCAGTGTGATCTAATTGCGATCGCACTTAGCTACAACCTTGATAAACACGTCGCTTTAAGCAAACCAGAAATTTTATTGCTTAATTTTTCTTCTTACTTGCGCTCAATTTTATAAGTAATTTTATTATTATTATTTGATGGTTATTGATTAAAATCTATGTAAGGCGATCGCCTACTTGCCCCAAAAGAAAAAACCACAGAGATCGTGAAAGCTGAAGTGAAAAGCTCTATTACTCCTTCTTCTGCCGCCTGAAGGATTGTTTTACATTCATAAATTTTATCGGATTCATTATTAAGAAATCCTAAGAAAACACATGAATCACAGTAGTGGCGTTGCTTTGTCAACTTTTACCCCCTAGATTTCGGAAAATATCTATCAGGCTAGGCATTTCACTAGAGTCTGGTAATACTTTTAGCTCTGCAACTTTAATATTGACTTTCGTCCCATGTGTTCGTTGCCGGATTATACCAAAAACATATATTCTTTTGCCTAATGCATTTCTGGCTGTTTCAAAAAGGCTGTCTGGAAAATAGCATTTGATAATTTTATTATCTATAAAGTCACGAATTCCTAAAGATTGCTGGTTAGCAAGACTAATAGAAACAGTGTAGCTTGCACTTCTCTTCTTAGGCTGCGCCAACGACAAAGCTCAGTCACCATCGTAGACATCGTTTTTCCAACCAAACAAGGAGACTGAGCAATACAAAAAGCCTGGGTGTAAAACTATTTACACCCAGGCTTACTTTGTTGTAGATGCAACCTAACTAACAATCTCCTCCGGCTTCTGCAATCCAATCTGCCAGCGCAGGAATGCAGCAGTAATAGCCATAAAAGAACCCCAAACTAGGGGCAACCAAACGATCGCCCAATCACCACCTGGCCATTCTACATTTAGTCCTTCACCTAACCAGTAAGTACCAAATCCCATCAGTAGCATAGCTGCGACAAATTTCATCGGCTTAACAGGAACTTGCTTGAGGGGAGTTCTGAATATAAATGCTACTACGCCTAAACCAATTGCAGCAGTTAAAGTACCACTAATGGCATCTATCCATTTGCCTCCAGCAGCCCCTAAGGTGACTACTGCGATCGCAACCTCTACACTATCTAACAGCGCACCTTTAAATGTGGTGACTACAGCAAACCAGTTCCAGCCAGATTGATTGTCTTCTTTTGCTAGTTCTGCTTCTAATCTGTCTTCTTTGTCACCTCCACGCTTGGGAATGCCGCCGTAATATTTAATAATTGAGCGTGTCCACTTTTGCCCAAACAACAGCAGTAAAGTACCTGCAACAATCCTAAGAATGTCTACGGGGATGAGCGTCAAACTTTTCCCTAAAAATAGTGAGAGAAGTATTGTTAAAGCAATGCCACTACCTGAACCAACTAAGGCGTTACGCCAACCTGCTAGCCTACCGACAATGAGGACTATGCCCAGAATTTCGACTAATTCTATTAGAGAGCCGGCAAAACTAGCAAGAAAGATTTCCCAATTCATAAGGTTTTATAGTTGTCTAGGGGTTAATGAACCAGATTTTTTTATCTCACGCAGAGGCGCAGAGACGCAGAGAGGATAAGGAGTTTTAGATTTCAATACATAAAATTTCATCCCTTGATTCAGCAACGCCCGAATTACGAATTATTTAATCAACCTCCCTTTGCAAACTCCGGCTTACTTCTATGGAAAGTCCTGTACTGCGATTTTGAGACAGCACCAATAAGGTGGAACTAACTGAAATCACCAGCATCACTAGTGCGCCAGCAGCAGCATTACTGTAAGAAATACTCTCAGTTGCTTTCCAAATGTGCGTAGCTAGGGTATCAAAGCCAATTGGAGCTAGGAGCAAGGTTACTGGTAATTCTTTAATTGCTGTGAGAAATACCAATGCTGCTCCACCAAACACACCGGGAGTTACTATGGGTAAGGTAATTTCTGTGAAAGTTTGCCAAGAGGTTCTGCCTAAACTCCGGGCACATTCTTCTAATTGGGGATTGACTTGCAGCAGTGAACTTCGCAATGTGCCGACAGATTGAGAAACAAATAACACTAAATAAGCAAATACCAACATTGGCAAAGTTTGATATAACCAAGGCAAGTAATTTGCTCCCCAAAATACCAGCGAAAAGGCAACGACAATTCCAGGTAAACCAAAGCCAATATAACTACAGCGCTCAATGGCGGTAGTTATGCGACTAGGAAACCGCACTGCAAGGATTGCGACTGGCAGGGCGCAGAGGGTAGCTATGATTGCTGCTAATCCTGCGGCTATCACTGAATCCTTAGCTAATTGCATCAGTTCTGGTACGGAAACAATTGTACCCATACTTGTGCCTGTTAATCCTTGCATCAGCCAAAACAAAGTCACACCTATTGGTAACACTAGACCTAAAGTAGCCACGGTGAAACAAAACAAAATTGCCGGGACTTTCCAAACACCGAGATGAACCAATGGTTGCAGACGATAGGATTTAGTAGCACGACTGTAATAAGCTGCCCGCGATCGCGCTTTATATTCTAACCACAACAACAGCAACACTAAACTCACCAGCATCAAAGCTAATGCTGCCGCCTGATTGCGATCGAATGTATATCTGTATTGCAGAAAAATTGCCCGCGTAAATGTATCAAATCGCATCAATGAAGTTGTGCCAAAATCCTGTAAGGCATTCAGTGCTACTAACAATCCCCCTGCGACAATTGACGGACGCAGTGCAGGTAAGGTAATGCGAAACAAGATTTCTCGTTGGCTAGAACCTAAACTTCTAGCAGCTTCCTCCATCCCCGGATCAATACCTTGCCATCCAGCTTGGAGACTCAGCAATAAATAAGGATAGGAAAACAAAGTTAGTCCTAAAATTGCTCCAGTCCAGCCGTAGATTTCTGGTAACTCTTGCACTCCTAAAGGTTCTAGCCAGAGTTGCAATAAGCTACCCTTGGGGCCAAAAGCCGCAATTAAGGCAAAACCACCTACATAGTCGGGGATTGCTAAGGGTAATGTGGTAATAATCAGCCAAAATCGCCGCCAAGGTAAATCTGTCCGCATTGTCAGAAACGCTAATGGTACGGCGATCGCAGCTGAAAGTAAAGTGCTGGCTACAGCTAACCCAATACTGTTTAACAACACTGCCATCGTCCGCGGACGTGATACCAAAGTCAACAACTCTTCTGCGCCTACACCAGCCATCCGCATCACTAAGTAAGTAAGAGGTAATGCGATCGCTACAGCCGTCAATCCAGCTGGGACTAGAAGAAACAAAGGTGGATAATCGGCTTTTCTGCTTCTTTTAGAAAAATAGAAGCGGCGACGGGGTAACTCGGTGATGCTGGGAGGGATTTTCATCCTTTAGTTCATGACTTACGTGGCTTGTGATTGCGATCAAGGGATGATTTTATGGATTTCCCTTTGCGTCTTTGCGCCTTTGCGTGAGACATTCATCCTTTTCATCTCTTGTGCTTCTAATTACAATAAACCTGCCTCCTGGATTAACGAAAGCGTTCCTTTTATATCTGATAATTTGCTCAGATCAAGCTGAGGAGACTGCAATTGATTGAGCGGAATTTGTTTTTGCGATACTGGAATACCTTTCACTAAGGGATATTCGTAAAACTTTTGGGTAAGGAACTTCTGCACATCTGGACTGAGCATATAAGCAACAAACTTTTCTGCATCAGTTTTTTGGTCAGTTGTCTTTAGCACTGCTAAACCTGCAACGTTAATCAACGCTCCTGCATCCCCCCGTGTGTGATGGATAGCTACGGGAAACTTCGGGTCTTTTGCGATAAATCGATATAAATAATAGTTATTTACTAGCCCTAAAGCGATTTCTCCCCGTCCCAAAGCTTGAACAATGGCACTGTTGCCGCTATAAGCTTTAGTATTATTAGCTTTCATTGCTTTCAACCACTCCAGAGTTTTTTGATTGCCCTCTAGGAGTCGCATTGCCGTCAGGAACGATAGAAAAGAACCGTTTGTGGGTGCCCAACCAACTTTACCTCGCCACTTCGGATCACTCAGTTGCATGACGCTTTTGGGGAGTTCGCTGGTTTTGACAAGCTTGGTGTTGTAGTCAATTACTCGTGCGCGTCCAGAGATGCCAATCCATTGCCCTGTGGAAGAGCGAAATTGCCGATCAACTTTGTTGAGTAATTGAGTCGGGAGAGCTAAGGTTCGGTTTTCATTAGCGATCGCTCCTAATGAACCAGCATCTTGAGCGTAAAATATATCAGCCCGGCTATTCTTACCTTCTTCGATGAGTGCGATCGCTAATTCTGTAGAGTCACCATAGCGTACCTCAATATTTATCCCCAAATCTTTCTTAGCTTTTTCAATCAGGGGACTCATAATATCTTTTTCTCGCCCTGAATAAACTGTAAGTGTTTTCGGGGCAGCTTCTACTACCGAAATTCCCACTCCCCAGCCTAAAAGCACAGCAGTAATTGCAAATGAGATTTGCCGCACTCGAATTGGCACCATTAATTAACTCCGATCCCAGATCAGCTTTGTAGATCAATATTTCTGACAAAAATTTGTCAGATTGCAGATATATAAGAAGATTAACGGTTAGCTGAGGTAAGGATAGGTTACATCAAGGCATGGATCAGGTTAATTTTAGGTAATCTACAGGTTAAGAAAATATTACTCATTAAATCACTTAACTTTGAAAAAATACTCGTTTTATTTTTTTGCAGATAATTTTTTATTAACCAAACATTAATATTTTAAAATTTTGTTTACCTAAATTTAATTTTTACAACCTACTTTTATTAGTATAATGATTGAAAACGGAAAACAAAGTCAAGAAAAGCAAAGCTCAAGTAGAGTTCCTGCTTCAAGTTTTTAGAATTACCGCATAGCAACTTATGACTTACACATTGACCAACTATATTTTTTGTCAATGTGTAACTTATAGTAAGTAGCCCTTTAAAAGACATATCTGGTTTATCAATAGTCTCTGAAGTCCAAAGTTTCCACCGTGAAAAAGTAATGTCATTAACTCAAATTGGCAAATGCGTAGGCATCGCTTAATTTACAGAGCAAAAATTTGGAGTTTAATGCCTAAAATTTTGGTTCTATTCTACCTTGTAGCTGAAATAGAATCAAAACTTTGATATTAAATATGCTCACCTTCAAAGGGCTAGTTATAGCAAGGATTGAGTAAATTACTCTGTTCTCGATTCACTACTGCAACACAACCATTCATCCCAAAAAACATCCTTTCTTCTGCAAGAACAAACTCATGGCAAATTCTCAAGTAAATACCATCTTTCAGTTGCTTTCGTTCTCCATCAAGAGCGTAGTAGCTGCATCTGTAATTGGTACAGCAGTTATCCCAGCAGCTCATGCTCAGATAACCACGTCAACACCAGATATCCAAATCAGATTTACTAACACTAACTTTCAGAGACCTACACTATTAGGTGAAGCAGTTAAACAGGGGCGATTTAACCTGGTTGTTACTAATCGCGGTACGGCAGCTTTTCAAGGAGTTTTAAATCTCAATATATATGCGTCCCCGGACGCAGTTCTCGATAAAAACCCCCTCAGTACCCCTAGAGTCATCACTCAAGTATCAATTTCGGGTACTACATCAAATTCCCCTTTGGTGGGCACAGATGAGTTACTCGGAACTCGAAGCCTTCCAAGTGTTAGCTTGGCTCCTGGTGCATCCCAAACTGTTACCGTAGACTTTACTACTCCTGCTTTCCGTAGTCCAAGTGTTGTAGCACCTGGAGCTTACCACCTGATTGCTGAGGTTAACACCACCATTCCCCAAGCGACTAAAAACGGTAAATTAGTCAATCGGATAGTTAATGCTGGTGACGCTGTAATTGTTTGGAATGCAACGCTTCTGAATTCCATCTTGGTTACAGGAATTGCCCGTGATGCAAATGGCGTTCTGACAGCTAGAGGTGGAACTCCGCCCACACTAGGTTCACGCAATCAGGCGATCGTTCAGTTGGCAGTTTATGATGCTGTAAACGCAATTAACCAGATTGGTCAGGCTTATGCTGTAAGAATCAGTCCCTCTGATCCTCGGATTGCGGGCGGTGCGTCAGCACCAGCAGCAGCTGTGCAAGCAGCATATACAACGCTACTCAATCTATTCACAACTGCAAAAGTAGGAGATACGCAACAAGTTCAAGCAGCTAAAATAGCTGTAAAAGCTCTACTCAACCGACAGCTATCAACTTCTTTGGCAGCAATACCTAACAGTACCGCTAAGAGCAACGGTAGGTCTATAGGAAGAGAAGTTGCTCGGATAATACTAGCCTTGCGGAACAGCGATGGTTCAGCTCAGGCGCAGGTACCTTTCACAGCAAATACACTAGGCGGATGGCGACCAACTTTCCCCGATTTTACACCTGCATTAAACCCAGCGTGGGGATCAGTTCTTCCCTTTTCACCTAATGTACCCGATCGCGACCCAGCAAATCCTCAAGCTCGCTTGATACAGTTCGGACTGACTGGCCCTGTTCCATTTGCTAGCCCAGAGTTCGTAGACGAAGAGAATCTTGTTCGCCAAGTAGGGGCTTTCACCAACACTAGCGTTACTACAATTTTCCGCACTTCTGGCAATACACAAGATGCTATCTTCTGGGCACTTGATCGTCCAAACACCTTCAGACCACCTGGTCAGTGGAACCAGTATGCACAACAAATCTCTTTGAATAGGGGCAATAATCTATCTCAGAACGCCCTCTTGTTTGCTCAGTTGACCGTTGCACAAGCTGATGTGGGGATTCTGACGTGGGATTCTAAGTATTTTTACAATCAATTGCGACCAATTGCTGCAATCCGCCAAACCAATCCCCTCGATGTGGCACCAGGAGTAAGGCGTGATGTGAACTGGCTGCCACTGATATCGTATCATCAGCCTGAAACCTTCTTTAATACTCCCTTAACCCCACCGTTCCCAGACTACAACTCAGGACACGCTGCATTTGGTTCCGCAGCAGGTCAAGTATTGATAAACTTCTTCGGGGACAACACACCTTTCACAGTCCCTTCACAAGACTTACCAGGTGTGGCTGAGACGTTCAACACCATTTCCGAAGCAATAGAGGACAATGCCGCAAGCCGTGTTTTCGGCGGGGTTCATCTCCCATCTTCTGCAATAGTTGAGATACCAATCACAACAAGTAAACTAACTACAACCGCAGAGGGTACAACAGCTGTAATGGCAGACGGTAAAGTTATGCGTAATGTTTTCACTACCCCTGAAGGTACTTTTGCTCTAGATCCCGCAAAAGATACCGAAATTCAAGTAGGTAAACTAATGGCTAACAGCGTAGCTAAATTGTTCAGTCAGCCGACAATAACCCAACCTATATTAGACCAATCTTTGATAGCCCCAGCTTTGTTAACTGCACCTTCTTTGTTAGCTGAACCTTCCTTAGCTGAATCTTCCTTAGCTGAACCTTCTGCTGAACCTTCTATATAGTGGTTCTCGCTTTGGCTTAGTACACTTTTAACCTCTCTCAAAGCCTCTCTCCTACATGGAGAGAGGCTTTGAGTCTTAAAAACCTCACCCTAGCTTTACCCAAGGGTAAATCTTTCCCTCTCCTTAGTAAGGAGAGGGACAGGTTTTGCGTAGCAGAACCAGGGTGAGGTTTTTCAAGATTTTTGGGTAATTCAAATTTATATTTAATCAGCAAAAAGGCAGATTGCTTTATTAAAACTTCATATTCAATAAGCAAAATGACCTTTGACTTAAGCAAAATGAGCTTTGACTTACTCAAACTCCAATTTGCTTACTCATTTTGGTGTTTTCCGCAAGTCAAATGAGCTTTGACTTATTCAAACCCCAGTTTGCTTACTTATTTTGGTGTTTTCCGCAAGTCAAATGAGCTTTGACTTAAGCAAAATGAGGTTTGACTTACTAAATTGGCATTTTGCTTACTCATTTTGGTATTTTCCGCAAGTCAAATGAGCTTTAACTTACTAAATTGGCTTATTTACTTGTTTATTTAAGTAATTCACACATTTATTTTGGTGTATCGTTTATTTGTGGTTAATTATTTCTTTCCATACCTTACCCATTTGGGAACCGCTACAATGCCTAAATGATCTTAATTAGAAATTTGCTTATAAAATTTATTGGTCTTCAACTGCACTTTGTTCATACTCAGTAATAATGCTCCTAATGTCATCTGCTGCCATATCAGCTTGTTCAGATTTAGTATAAATAGTGAGCAGAATAATCCCCATTGCTGTTTTAATGTAATAAATCAGACGGTAGCCACCACTTTTACCTTTTTGAACATCGCTATTTCGGACTCGCAGCTTAAAAACTGCATAACCAATCTTAGATATTTGATCTCCAGGTAACTCTCCCCGTTCAAGTTGTTCAATTACGGGTTGTATATCATTACGAATACTCCGATATTTCTTGGCGAGGGTGCGTAAATTCCGGTTGAACGTTGGCGCGGTTTCAACTTGAATAAACGGTTGCTCAGACATCTTCAAGTACTGCCCAAAGTTGAGCCACGGGAATCGTTTGTCCGGTCATAGCTTCATGCCAAGCTTGACGAAAATCTTCTACAATCACTTCTTTAGATGGCTCATCTTCATCAATTTCTGCTGCTTCTGCGATCAGGACAATTACTTCAACACGACTGTTCTTATCAGTCATTAAAGGATGATCTAAAGTAAGTTGTCCATGCTCATCAATGGTTGCCATAACTTTAATTGCTTTCATAGGGACTCCAGATAAAGATATTCAGCAAGCCTTAATTTTTGCATCGTCCTACTTGAGCGATCGCTATTACTGTGAATCGTGATTTTTAGGCTATCGCTCTTTTGCTCTTATATATATCGTATATTAGGTATTGGAGCCTAGATCAAATGTCTAGACTTTTAAACTTCATGTAATTACTACAAGAATTTAACCGTGATTACAAATGCTAGTAGCCTTACCCTTGGCGCTCTCCGTCAAACTTTTGGCTTGAGACTAGACTCTAGCGATCGCTTTTTTGATGAATGGTTAAATAATGCGCCGACTCTAACCGAAGCGGAACTACAAGGACTAGATCGCCTCACTCGAAACTATACCTATCTCAGTCAAGAAGAACCACCTCTCGAAGAAATTGTTAAGCTTATAGTTATATCACCATTGCTAGATTTAGCAGGTTTCTATCAGTTTCCTTTTTTGGTAAAAGCAGAAGTAAGTACCAATATCGAAGTTGCAGACGAAGCTAATGCTATTGCAGTTCAAGGCAGGATTGATATTTTGGTGATTCAAGATAGTTTTTGGATTTTGGTAATCGAGTCAAAACCTGCAAGACTAGACGTTACGGCGGGAATTCCCCAAGCACTTACTTATTTGTTGAGCGCTCCCAACTTACAGTCAAGTTGTTATGCAATGGTTACAAACGGAAGAGAAGTATTGTTTTTGAAATGCGATCGCCACCAAAATGTCCCTCAATATACTAGATCCCATACTTATCGGTTACTTGAAAATACATCAGAACGTATCCAAGTTTTGCAGGGACTTAAACAAATTGGGGCTTATATTGGCGATTTGAGAAGTTAGGCGATCGCTATTTCTGTGAGTCGTGATTTTTAGGCGATCGCCTCAATTATCTATCTGCTAAAGGCTTTGCGGTATGTGATCGCATCAACAATCTATCTTTTAAAGGCGATCGCTATTCCTGTGAGTCGTAATTTTTAGGCGATCTCATTAACAATCTATCTTCTAAAGGTGATCGCTAAACAATTATTTCTTTTTGCGATCGCCTAGAACCTATTAAAACTTAAAAACCAAGCCAACCATCTATAATTGAAAGCCACCATTACAATACCAATCACTTGCTACAAGAGCTTGGAACATAGCCGTTTGCCAAGAATTACTATGCAGACGAGAATAAGATTGGGCTTCTATAGTTAACTGTTTTCTTATGCCATCTAGTCCCCATAACTGATGAGAATGGACTAATGAATATCTCAGGCAAGCTAGTTGATTACCTGCTTCCAATGAATATCGTGAAGCCAACTTAAATGCTTTAAAGTGCGACTGAACTCGTATTTTAGATACATCATCCCAGTGATCTGGAGCTTTAACAGAAAAGCGAATAAATGCAGGTGTCGTTTGTATTACCTCCGCATAGAGCCATTGATCATCAATAAAGTTCTGATGATCAAAATAAGGATGTAGGCTTTGCCCTTCTGCTGTAGTTGCAATTGCCGTGCTTTTACCTGTATTACAATCTTTACAGGATGGTACTAAATTAAACGGGAGAACCGAGAATTGAGGATATTTAGCTTTAGGCAAGTAATGATCTAAAGTAGAAGCTTGACCAAAACCACAAAATGGACATTTACCTAAAGGAGACTGTGATAACAATGAGTCATAGATCGCTCTTGCTGGTTTTGATCTTCCTACCATATGTGAGCTATAAACATCTTTCAGCTCCTTTTTAGTCACTGTGCCTAAAGCGTTTTTATCATCCTCGCAGTTATTTGGTGGAATGGAATAAAGCTGTTTAGCCTTTACTTTTTGCTTGTAATTGGTTGCTGCAACCACAATCTCGTTAGTTACCAGATTGAGGCGTGTGCGTAAATCTTCATCTGTAATGCTATTGATGCATTTTTGATATACTTCTTGAGGATCGTCATTTGGTGTAGCTAAAGCCCTCATTCGATAGCTCCCAATTGCGAATCTCTAATCATTATCATCGAACGTAAAATAGTTTTCCCCTCAAAACCAAGTTGATGCTGATATTCTTGTTCTACTTCTTCGTAGCTCTTACCTTCAGCGACAGAGTTCTCCAATAAGTTGTGAAATCCAGATTTGGAAACTTCTAATCCGAAAACCTCTCGCGTTAAAATCCCCACATTTTCTGCAAATGTCTCACTTTCTGGTCTATCAACATTTGCAATGAGCCTAGTTCTTCGTAGTATCGAAACGCAAGATTTAGGCACTTCTTGTAACACCACTGGCGAATGGGTTGCGATGATCGCTACACCATTACGATTAACCAGCAAATCAGATAACGCTCGCGTGAATGCTGATAATAATGGTGGATGAAGATGGCTTTCGGGTTCATCAAGCAGGACTAAAGTTTTTTCTTCGACCGTTTCAACCAGTTTTGTAACGGTTAAAAGTACAATGGCGTGACCTGAACTCATTCGTTGGAAAAGTGCTGTTGCTTTTTCAGAAAACGTCTGTTGATTGTCGGATTGATCTGCCGCATATACGTTATTAAGTTCACGCAAATCCATCTCAGCAAAATTAAAATCTGACTCTAACGTCTTAACCGCATTTATCCAACGGGCTTTCTTCGCTGTTAACACAAAACATATCTTTAAACTCTTTATGAAGTCTTGGCATAAATCAACCTTATTTTTTAGTCCCCAAAGATTCTGATCTTCTTGTTGAGAAACACGCTTTTTCAGCCCTACATAGTAATAGCGCATTCCAATATTCGCATTGGTCTGATCATTGGGAGGAGTAAAAGGATCAAAAGCGCTAAAGGAAACAGAAACAACACCAGCAAAATAATCATCGTTGAGTGATTTAGTTTCAAACGATTGAGATGGTTTCGCAAAATATCCAGTTTCTTCCACAGCACCTCTATCAGGAAGAAGCGCATCTACCATATTATTTAGAAGAGTTGTTTTCCCCACGCCATTACGACCAATTAATATATGGATATTGGAAGAAGGTTTGGTATTTGGCTCAACAGCAAATTCGACCTTTATTCCAGAATAACGTTCGTTAGCAGCCTTCTCATAAAAGAATTTGTACTCGGTGAGTGGGGCTCCATAGCGCAAAATCCTTCTGAATTGATTTTCAATAGTCGTGGGGTTTACATACCTAAGTAGAGAAGTATTAAAAGCACTCTGGGTTTTGGCGACCTGAAGTCGATTAGGATCGTGTACGACATCGCCGAGAGCGTCTAGCAAATTAGCCGCCATTTCTGGCGACAATATTTTTATTATATTTTGATAATAATCAGCATCCTCACCAAGAGAATAAAAATCTACAGACAACGCATCAAATTGCTCTGGAATTCGCTCTTGAGTCCATCCCCCATTTTGACCAACAAAGCCTATTTTAATATTACCTATAGTCTGCTTATTACCTTGCTCATCAAAGATTGTGAGGAGAAATAAGGTTTTATAACCGTAATCATCCCAATTATCGGGGCTTAGATAACCCGTGTTAGGAGCCTGATCTGGAAAAACGTTTAAGCTTCTTCCTAGCTCTAGCTTTTGAAAGGTCAGTGCCATTATACGGTTCCTACTCAATTACATTGTAATTTTGGCGTTAACCATAAATTACTATAGATTTTAACTCTAATTTAAACGCGATCGCCTCAATTATCTATCTGCTAAAGGTTTTGTAGTATGCGATCGCTATTTCTGTGAGTCGTGGTTTTTAGGCGATAGCTTCAATTATCTATCTATTAAATATTTACTGAGGGCGATCGCTATTTCTGTGAGTCGTAATTTCTAGGCGATCGCATCTATCTATTTTTCCTCCACAAGCGATCGCAATTAATGTGAATCGTGATTTCTAGGCGATCGCATCTATCTATTTTTCCTCCACAAGCGATCGCTAGTCCTGTGAGTCGTGATTTTTAGGCGATCGCTTCAATTATGTAACTGCTAGAGGTTTTGCTGATAACTTAAGAACAAGGAAATAGGCGATCGCGTAACATAGAATTATAACTGACTTCAAAACAGCAAATTATATGCTAGAAGCAAATATACGCGACAACCAAGAGCTTTCTCAGCTAATCCAACAAGCCAACTCTAAGCGAGAAGCGATCGCCTTAGTCCAAGAAGGGCAACCAAAAGCAGTGCTGTTAAGTTTAGAAATGTTTCAACATTTGATAGGGATTAGCGATCGCCGAGAACAGCTATCAAACGAAGCATTTGCAACTATGTCGCATCAACTTTTTACCAAATATGGCTATGACTCGACCGACAAAATTATGGAACTTATTCAGGATGTAAAACAAGAAATATCAACAGAAAGAGAGCAAAGGCTAAATGACGGTGAAATCAAAGTTTAGTTTGCCCAAATCAATATTTCTCGATACAAATATCTACATTCTGGGAGCGCTTGATTTAGCCAGCGATGAAAGCAAAATTTTATCCTTGCTAGTAAGTGATGAAAATAGCGATGAGCAAACTAGAGTTATCTTCTCTCAAGAACTTATCGATCAAATCTTACGAGTTGGTAAACGCTTGCAAAACAAAGACTGGTCAAGTGGTCTGTTAACAAGACTTTGGCAGCAATTGAAAGTAGATTTCATATTTGTAGAAGACCAAGATATTCAAGCGATCGCTGATGCTGGCATAATTCCCCGTGAAGATGCAGGTGTTTACCTGACTGCCAAGCAAGGAAAAGCAAAATGTTTTGTATCCAGAAATTACAAACTAATTCGCGCACTTGTCGAGCAAACTGAAGAATTTGAATGTTTCACTCCAAGCGAGTTCTTACAAAAATATGCCCCATAAGCTAGATAAACTGATTTGTTTGAGCGATCGCATCAATATCCATCTCCTAAAGGCGATCGCACTGTGAGTCGTAAAGCGTTAGGCGATCGCTTCAATTATGTAACTGCTAGAGGTTTTGCTGATAACTTAAGAACAAGGAAATAGGCGATCGCGTAACAACATAGAACTATAACTGACTTCAAAACAGCAAATTATATGCTAGAAGCAAATATACGCGACAACCAAGAGCTTTCTCAGCTAATCCAACAAGCCAACTTTAAGAGGTTGTTTGAAAAGTGTCAGCTTGAGCCTTAAATGCAACTCAGAGAAGCGATCGCAAGTTCCACAACCCTCATTCTCTCGTTCAACTTCTCGATAGCTAGAGTAGTCAAACATACGTTGGATGACTTTTCAAACATCCTCTAAGCGAGAAGCGATCGCCTTAGTCCAAGAAGGGCATCAGGGATGTCTTGCAATTCTTGGAGAATCTTCTGGATCAGCATAAGTCAAACTCTTCGGTAGTTGTTAATCAATAAGTAGTTCTGCGAGGGTTTCAACTTCGTTCATTATGCCTCACTCTCTAGGGAGACTATCAGAACAAATAATAGCAATATGATGAATACCAGTAATTTTCATAAATAATATGCAGTTATTTTTTAATAAAAGCTTTTATGGTTTTTGACTATTAGTTAATTTATTTAATATTCAATAACCTTATTAGCATCGTTCAAAGTTTTCTTTGCCTTAGGAATAAGAAGATTAGAAGCTATATAATCTTCATAGTCAACTTCATTTCTCAATCCACGTAGACGAGATAAACATTGTCCTAAATATCTTCTATCTGCATTTTTACTACTTTCTAGCTCTTTAATTACGTATTCATGGATACCAATCTTATCAGTCTTTAAATTACTGTATTTTTCAATATCACGTAAGTAGTTTCTAACTAGACAAAAAGCTGAATAATACGCTCTACTAATAGAAGAGCGTATCTTTGCTTCATTAATTGATGAATCACTTGTCTGACTTAAGGAATTACTTGCTTCATCAAACAGAGTTTGTGCAAGCTTTAAATAACTTGACCAGTCGAATTTCATTCAAATTCCAAATTGATACAAAGATTTACAGCAACTCCTAATGAAGCTTCTATCCACCATTTATGATCAAACTCGTCTAGTTTACTTAAAGCTTCATTGCTAGATTCTGGACTGGTATAGATAGAAAGTAATAGTTTCTCCCATTGAGGAGATTCAGGATCAACAGACAACTTTAATCGTAACTTTTCGGATGGAAAATACTTTCTGATTTCTAGGTGAGCCTTGAGTAATACATCTACCAAGTTTGGATGCTTTCGTAAGAAATTTAGTATATCATCAATGTTTTCTATGGTGTAGAATTTAGAGATTTTGTTGAAGTAATGAGATATATCAGTAGTTTTCATAAAACTTATTAATTATCTATTCCTGTAAAACGGTTTTTGATACAATTCTAGTTTTCTTGAGGTCTGCATCCGACAGTTGTTCGCCAGCTTGCAAGCGAGTGGCGGAAGTTTGCAACACTGTTGCTGCACCTTTATCTCCAATTTGTAAAGCGGTTTTAGCTGCCGTTTGCAACATTGTAGCTGCACCAGTGCGATCGCCTTGTTGCAATTTCACCTCAGCTAACTGAGTTTGCCGATACTTTGCTAATGCCAAAATAGATTGTTGCACCTGGGAATTTAACGCTGGTTGATACGCCTGTACCACGTCTGCATACACTGGTACAAGGGGCGAAAGTAAACCTTGTTCGTTAACTAGCGGATCATCATAACGGATTTGCAGATGTGCGATCGCTTGTTTCCCTTCTGGCAACTGTCCCAAATAAATGTTAGCCAAAACTACCCGTTCTACATCCTGCATCAAATCCCCCAAACGTACAGCAAAGCTACCATCAGCTTCTAATTCCATTGGTAACTCGATTGTGTCTGGGGCAACTTGGGCAATGGGTTTAAATTCTGCTAATCGGACATTCGGCACTAGAGATAACAGCAAGTAGGCATTAGTTAGCCCAATAGATTGAATCCGTCCAAACAAGCGGCTAAACTCATGTACAGCTTGTTCAGGGCGCTCAATATGGGCTAAAGTTCCACCACCGACATCAGCAATTTTTTCTAGCAAATCCTGATTCCAACTATTGCCAAATCCGAAAGTGTTGATAGTTAGATTCAACTTGGCAGCCTTTTGTGCAAGTTGAAGACAGCGTTTGTTGTCATCTGTCCCAATATCCCACTTCCAAATCCGCAAACCGCTTTCACCATGTCCATCTGTAAGCAAAAACGCCTGGGAAACAGCACCTCTTGTCCCCTTCATCAGTTCTGTAATTCCCAGTTCCAAACCCTCAGCGATGACAGTACCGCCGCTAGCGCTGAGTTTGCTTTTAATTTGAGCTTTGATGCTTTCGGGGTCTTCGATGACTTGGTTGGGGATAATGACTTCCGCAGAACCGGAAAAAGCCACAACTGAAATGCGATCGCCTACTTTCAACCGATCAATTAATCTTTCCACTGCCTGAATTACCGTTTTAATTGGTTGTCCATGCATGGAACCACTTTTATCGAGAATCAAGCAGAGGTTAAGGGGGAGATTTTGGTCAAACTCACCAGCGATAGCAAAAATCGTCATTGCCAATTGACGTTGGCTACTTGTTTGAGCCACATCAACATTAGAATCATTTAACGCCGATAGCAATTTAACTTTCATTGCGGAGGATTATCTTGCAAAACTGTTTTAGAGACAATCCTGGTTTTCTTGCGATCGCTTTCAGATAAATCTTGTCCAGCTTGTAACTGGGTAGCAGAAGTTTGTAACACCGTCGCCGCACTTTTATCTCCCATTTGCAGGGCAGTATTAGCAGCCGTTTGTAACATTGTCGCCGCACCACTGCGATCGCCTTGTTGCAATTTTGTCTCGGCTAGCTGGGTTTGACGATACTTCGCTAACGCTAAAATAGATTGTTGCACCTGGGGATTCGGGTCTGCTTGGTAATTTTTCACTACACGAGCATAAACTGGGAGATTCGGTGTAAATAAACCTACCTGGTTAGCGGCTGGGTCATCGTAGCGGACTTGGACATTAGCGATCGCTTGTTCACCTGTTGGCAATTGTCCTAAATAAATATTAGCTAAAATCACCCGTTCCGCATCTTTCATTAAATCACCCAAGCGCACAGCGAAACGTCCATCAGCTTCTTTTTCCAGTGGTAACTCGATTGTGTCTGGGGAAACTTGGGCAATGGGTTTGAGTTCCGCTAGCCGAACATTAGGCATTAGAGATAATAGCAGATAAGCATTAGTCAATCCTACTGTTTGAATGCGGCTGAACAGCCGATTAAACTCATCCACTGCCTGTTCGGGTTTTTGAATGTAAGATAAAGTACCCAAACCAGCATCAGCAATTTTTTCTAAAATATCTTGGTTCCAATTGTCACCAAATCCCAAAGTGTTCAAAGTCAAATTGTAGCTAGCCGCCAATTGTGCGAACTTCAAACAGCGATCATTATTACCGTGTTCATTTTCGCCATCGGTTAATAGGAAGGCTTGGGAAACAGTATCTTTTTTGCCCTTCGCCAACTCCTCAATCCCTAAGCGTAGTCCTTCATCAATCGCAGTTCCACCATCGGCAGCTAGGCGGTTAATTTGCTGTTTGATTTTCTCTGGATCTTCGATACTTTGACTGGGTACTAAGACTTTGGCACGGTGATCAAAAACTACAACACTGAGGCGATCGCCATTCTTGAGTCTATCCACCAGACGAATCGCTGCTTTTTTGACCGTTTCTAGCGGTCGCCCGTTCATAGAACCACTATGATCGAGAATCAAACATAAATTTAGTGGTACATTGCGGTCTTGGTTTTCTGCGATCGCTGAAATCGAAATTCCCAACTGACGTTGACTGTTCAGTTGATTCGCGTCCAAATTACCATCATTCAAGGCAGGCTGCAAGCTAACCTTCATAACTCAAAGTCCCTATTCAGGATATACATACATATTAAATAAATAACTTCAAAGCACTACTTTAGCTCTACGGAAAACTTATCCAACATAAATACATTAATATAATCAGAATATCTTAGAAGCCAAGCATTGGCAGATGCGAAGCTACTTTAAGCATTAGGGAGAAATCCGCACCTTGAGGAAAGCTAGCATCGCGCTAGGATGTATTACAGTTAACGGCATAGTTTCAAGCGATCAGTTGCTATGGACATTTCCCCAATCAAGGCTGTTCAAGCCCCATATTACGGCGATAACTTCTACCGGACACCGCCACCAGATTTACCTTCCCTATTGTTGAAGGAGCGAATTGTCTATATTGGGATGCCACTGGTGCCTGCTGTCACCGAATTGATCGTGGCCGAACTGCTGTTTTTGCAGTCCGACGACCCCGAAAAGCCAATTAAAATCTACATAAACTCCACCGGCACTTCCGGTTATAGTGGCGAACCCATTGGCTTTGAAACTGAAGCCTTCGCCATCTTTGACACCATGAAATATATCAAGCCTCCTATTCACACCATCTGCGTCGGTTCCGCGATGGGTATGGCAGCGATGCTCCTCAGTGCTGGTACAAAAGGTTGCCGCGCTAGTTTGCCTCACTCCTCGATTATCCTGCATCAGCCGAAGAGCTACGCCCAAGGTCAAGCAACGGATATTCAAATTCGGGCGAGGGAAGTTTTGGTAAATAAAGGCGCGCTGGTTGATATCTTGCATCGTACTACTGGACAGCCTCCAGAAAAAATTATCAAAGATATGGATCGGCTGTTATATCTAACACCTTACCAAGCGAAGGAATATGGTTTAATTGACCGAGTTTTTGAGAAAGAAGAACTCGCCAATCCGCCACTTCCTGCTGGTGTCCTTTAATTTAGTTATGAGTTATGAGTTATGAGTTATGAGTTATTGAAAACTCCTCACTCCTAACTTTTAACTCCTAACTCTCCGAATCATCCCCAGTTTATTAATAATGGAGAACGAAAATGCCTATAGGCGTTCCTAAAGTTCCTTACCGGATGCCCGGAGGACAATATACAGATTGGATTAGCATCTACGATCGCCTTTACCGGGAACGGATTATTTTCTTGGGGCGAGATATTGATGATGAAATTGCCAATCAAATTATCGCTGTAATGTTGTATCTGGACTCAGATGATCCAGGTAAAGATATTTACATATACATCAATTCTCCTGGTGGGATGGTTACATCTGGCATGGCTATTTTTGATACCATGCAACATATTAAATCAGATGTAGTAACTATTTGCGTGGGTTTAGCTGCTTCAATGGGGTCTTTCCTGTTGGCAGCTGGCACCAAGGGCAAACGGCTAGCATTGCCTCACTCACGGATTATGATTCACCAGCCTTCAGGTGGCACCCGTGGACAAGCAAGCGATATCGAAATTGAAGCTAGAGAGATTCTGCGGATTCGTCACGAGCTCAATGGAATTTATGCCGATAAAACCGGTCAGACCATAGCCAAGATTGAAAAAGATATGGATCGCGACTTTTTCATGTCTGCCGAAGAGGCAAAAGAATACGGTTTAATTGACCGTGTGATTGAAGAACGAACCTCTATATTAGTACCAGAGTAGGGAGTAGGGAGTAGGGAGTAGGGAGTAGGGAATAGGGAGTAGGGGAAGCAGGGGAAGAATTCTAACTCCTAAAACTCCCCACTCCCCACTCCCCACTCCCTTCCCAAAACAAACTGTCAAAATTGGACTTTAAAATAGGAAATTAGCCTTTATCATTAGTAGTCCAGGCTTAAAGCTGATACTGACAGATGATAGCCGATAGCTAAATATTCGATAGCTGATAGTTCAAGATGGATCTTGGAGATTGTTACCGTTTACTGGGTTTAAGATCGGGAGCTTCTTTTGCTGACATCAAAGCGTCTTACCGACGACTGGCGCAGCAATATCATCCCGATATCAACCCAGATGACAACAAAGCCAAAGATAAGTTTATCGCCTTGACAGAGGCTTACAAACTTCTGCTGACGGTAGTATTACCAGAAGAAACAGCTGCACATTCAAATCAGATGTCAACATCTGGGCTTGATCAGGCAAAGGCAACGCATCGACCAGTAACAACGGTGACAAGCCAACAATCAGCCACACTGAAGCCGCCGAATCTATTGGAAATAGAAGAACGGCTGAAGTGGAAGACTTATGAGCAATTACAGCGATTTTTGCAAGAAAGACGATTTCCTCAAGCGATCGCACTGGCAGAAGCTTTAGCAGATCGGATGTCAACAGATGCAGAAGTCCGTCAATGGCTAGCGATCGCTTATCAAATTTGGGGAAGAGCGCTAATTTCCGAAAACCAGCTGCTCAAAGCGAGGATTTATCTCAAAAAAGCCCTGAAGACAGACCCCCATAATAAAAGTCTCTCCTATGAAGTGCAACGCGATTTCCAACGCTTGGAACAAATTTTTTAAAGAAGTAGAGACAGGAAATATGCATTACCAATTTGAACAAAGAATGCGACAAATAAACCATTTGTAGAGACGCGATGAATCGCGTCTTTACCCAAGGATGAGTTACAATCATTAACTCAAATGGTCTAAAAAGTTTGCAGTCAGTTTTGGGAATCATTAAAACAACATAATGCTACACACATTTTGAGTTTTAATGAATCCTCATAAGCTGTTACCTACCTTATCTTCAATCACAACATCTGATCAGTGGTACACCTACTACAAAACCAACGCTGAGTTTCAATTAAAGATTCCTTGGGAAAGTGGTGCAGAAATTACAAAGGATGAGCAAAATGCCATAGCAGATTCTTTAGCAGCTTGGCAATTGGGTGAGACATCGGATGGGTTGCACTTGCTGACTGCTGGTAAAAATTATGCACAGCGCATCAAAGATCCTAAATATGTTGATGCGATTGAACTATTTATTAAAGAAGAACAACGTCATGGAGGCGACTTAGGAAGGTTTCTTGACCTTGCTCAAATCCCTCGGTTGCAGCGTAACTGGGGCGACACGCTGTTTCGTAAAATACGCTATGCAATCCCAACGATGGAGATGTGGACAACTCCGGTCATCATGGTTGAGACTCTAGCACTGGTTTATTATAAAGCAATTAAAAACGCAACAAATTCCCCAGTTCTAAAGCAGTTGTGTCAACAAATATTAAGGGACGAAGTAAAGCATATTCGTTTTCAATACGAGCGTTTAGCAATTCTGCACAGAAATCGCCCTGCATGGTTACGGAAGCTTACTTATTTTATACAGTATATTCTTTACTATGTACCAGTGATTTTAGTCTGGATTGGTCATCATCGTGCACTCAGAGCCGGAGGACATAGTTTCAAAAGTTACTGGCGGGATGCTTGGGTAAAAATGAATTTTGCCTGGGAGCGAATGAAACCAGAAAGATATCAGTGGTAGTATAGTCTATTCGTAACGTAAATTATAGCGGTTCGCATATACGGTACAGTAATTGAAATTCGGTGTTAAAGGTGACAAGCAATGCTGGACTGGTGGGAGAAAAATTTTGCGACCTCTGAGTTAGGAGATCGCCGATTAAATGAGCGCGCAATAATTCGCACGGAATTCTTGTGTAAATCTTTTGGCAAACTCGACGTACTCAAAGATATTTCCACTGAGTTTTACCAGGGGGAAGTAGTTGCCATACTCGGCCCTTCTGGTTCAGGTAAGTCTACCTTTCTGCGATGCATGAACTTGCTAGAACAACCTACTAGAGGCAGAATCTACTTTCACGAGCAAGAAATCACCAAGCCTAAAACTAACATTGCTAAAGTGCGCCAGCATTTGGTAATGGTATTTCAACATTTTAATTTATTCCCCCACATGACAGTGCTAGAAAATGTCACCTATGCACCCATAAAGGTGAAAGGAGTAAACAAGCAAAAAGCCCAAAAGCAGGGCTTAGAATTGCTTACTAAGGTAGGTTTAGAGCCAAAAGCAGATGTCTATCCATCTAAACTATCCGGGGGACAAAAGCAGCGAGTAGCGATCGCTCGGGCATTAGCAATGGAACCAGAAATGATTTTATTTGATGAACCCACATCAGCCCTAGATCCAGAGATGGTTAAAGATGTGCTGGAAGTCATGAAAACTTTAGCACTATCTGGAATGACAATGGCGATCGTCACTCATGAAATGGGCTTTGCAAGAGTTGTTGCCAATCGGATTATGTTCCTTGATGAAGGAAGTTTAGCAGAAGATACTACTCCTAACGAATTTTTCCACAATCCTAAGTGCGATCGCGCCAAGCAGTTCTTGGAAAAAATGCTTTAACATTGAATTCAAAAATGGCTTCTCATCCCAACGCTGAGGGAGTGACTAATCCAGACTTTCTCCACCCCGCCACCCCAAACGAATTTTTGCCCCCGATTAGTCGTTGGACAACAATCGGGGGAATAGTTCTCCTTACCATCTTTGGTGCTACTATTATCCTGGCAGGTATCCTAAAATATAAAATTACCGTCAAAGTCCCAGCAACTATTCGTCCTGCCGGAGAACTGCGCCTAGTACAAGCAGCAACAGAAGGAACGATTAAAAGCATTGCCGTACAGGTAAATCAGCCAGTAAAAAAAGGAGATATGATTGCCCTGATAGACGATAACCGTCTTCAGACTCAAAAGAGCCAACTGCAAACGAATATGAGGCAAGCTGAACTGCAATTGTTTCAACTTGATGCCCAAATTCTGGCTTTAGATGGGCAGATAGTGGCAGAAAGCGATCGCACCAGTCGGATTATTGTCTCAGCTAAAGCTGAACTTAATCGCAGTCAACGCGACATACAAGACAGGCAAAGCACTTCAATTGCCCAAGTCAGGGAAGCTAAAGCAAATGTAAAGCAAGCTCAAAAAGAATTACAAAAAACTCACACACAATTAAAATCAGCAATAGCGAATTTTAAGTCTAGTGGGGCTTCTTTAAAAGCAGCAAAGGCAAAGCGAGACAGATATCAGCCCTTAGTCCAAACCGGATCGATTTCTCAGGATCAATTCCAAGAAGTGCAGCTAGCTGTTGAACAACAAAAACAACTCCTAGAATCACAAAAAGCTAATGTAGAAGAACAACAACAAGCAATTCAACAACAACAACAAGCAGTAGAAGCAGCCACAGCTAGACTACAAGGGGCATTTCCTAGCCTTAATCCTAGTGATGCTAATGTGGCAATTTCTCAGGAAAAAATTGCTGTCGAAAGCGCTACAGGTAAAGTCAACCTGGGAAAATTAAATCAAGAACGAGAGCAATTAGTCCAGCAAAAAGTAGAAATCCAAAAGCAGTTTAGCCGCGATCAAGAAGAACTTAAACAAATTATTCGAGAGATTGCAGACACAGTGATTCGTGCCTCTGCATCTGGTATTATCCAGGAATTAAATCTGCGTAATCCTTCGCAAGTGTTGCGATCGGGTGATATTGTCGCTCAAATTTCTCCTAATGATTCACCTTTAATAATTAAGGCATTGGTGGAATCTCAGGATATCCGTAAGGTAGAAAAGGGCCAAGAAGTGCAACTGCGAGTTTCTGGTTGTTCCTATACTGAATATGGGACTCTCAAAGGTAAAGTGAGTGCCGTTTCTCCAGATACAATAACATCCCCAAGCAAGGATAAAAACGCTATTGCTAATTATGAGGTGACTATCCAGCCAGAAAACCTAGTATTAACTGTTGGTGATCGCTATGGGGGCAAGCTACGCAAGTGTGCAATTCAATCTGGTATGGAAGGTAGAGCAGACATTATTTCTTCTCAAGAAACAGTGCTACAGTTTATCCTAAAAAAGGCAAGAATTTTAACAGATTTGTGATTAGAGTTAGTGCCACCCAAGAAGAGTAAAGGCACTGGATACAAAGCACGTAATGAAATAAAGAAGATCAATGCAAGCGATCGCAACCAGCGCAATTAGTAATCAGCCTGTTGACATACTCCCCCGTTTTCTAAACGGGGGATTCTGAGGTCAAATAGCAATTGCAGGCACTGCCCGACTCAATACAGTTCGGTTAAGGTTTTTTGATGAAAATTCTAGATCGAAAGACGCGATAAATCGCCGTCTCTACAAATGTTTTGGTCTTATCTGAACTGTATTGCAATATAGACCACTTTTTTTTCTTTAGTGCTTTAGTGTCTTTAATAAGGCAAAATTTTTATTAAATCACAAAAGCAATTTTTTCAATCCAACTATATTTGATGGCTAAACCAATTTTTTTAACAAAAGCGTTCAGCAGACAGTTTATCCACTGGTTGCTTGAAGAAGATCGACGAGAGAAGGAAGGGCCCTACCGCAAAGAAGAACCGCACCGCCAACATCCGTGGTGGCAGGTCATGTGCTTGACAGGTGTAGATTATTTCTCGACCCTTGGCTATCAACCTGGTATTGCTGCATTGGCAGCTGGCGCTCTTTCTCCTCTAGCTACCCTTATTCTAGTTTTACTGACACTCTTTGGTGCATTGCCAATCTATGGGCGGATTGCTGCCAAAAGTCCTCATGGCGAAGGTTCCATTGCCATGCTTGAGCATTTGCTTTCTTGGTGGCAAGGCAAATTACTCGTGCTGTGCTTACTCGGCTTTGTAGCAACCGACTTCATCATCACCATTACTTTGTCGGCTGCTGATGCCACGGCTCATATTATCGAAAATCCGCTAACTCCACACATACTTCACGATCAGGCGATCGCGATCACCCTAATCTTAATTACATTACTGAGCGCGGTTTTCCTCAGAGGTTTTAGAGAAGCGATCGGGATTGCAGTATTTTTGGTTGCAGTTTATCTACTATTAAACTTTATTGTGATTGGCGTTGGTTTCTATCAAATCCTAATTCACCCAGAAGCGATCGCTCAATGGCAGACTGCACTTTTTGCTCGTAGTTCTAACCCTTTGACGATACTTGGCATAGCTATTTTGTTATTTCCCAAGCTAGCACTAGGATTATCAGGCTTTGAGACTGGTGTAACCGTTATGCCCCTTGTCCAAGGTAGTAGCAACGACAATCCTCAAATGCCTATGGGACGTATTCGGAATACACGCAAGCTACTGACTGTTGCTGCTGTGATCATGAGCTTCTTCTTGCTCACCAGCAGCTTTATAACCACTTTACTAATTCCTACCGCAGAATTTGCATCTGGGGGCAAAGCCAACGGACGGGCCCTTGCTTATTTGACACATCTATATTTAGGCGATAGCTTCGGCACAATTTACGATTTAAGTACCATTTCCATTCTGTGGTTTGCAGGTGCATCTGCAATGGCAGGGCTACTCAATATTGTGCCTCGCTACCTGCCACGCTATGGCATGGCACCCAATTGGGCACTAGTGGCGCGACCTCTAGTGTTGGTCTATACAGCGATCGCCTTTGTTGTCACAATTATCTTTCGGGCAAATGTGGAAGCTCAAGGTGGGGCTTACGCAACTGGTGTACTTGTATTGATGAGTTCAGGTGCTTTTGCTGTCGCCTTATCAGCCCACCGTCAAAGAGCCGTTCGAGGAAGACTTGCTTTTGGCATCATTACGCTGTTGTTTATATATACTACTGTTGTAAACATCATCGAAAGACCCGAAGGTATTAAAATTGCTGGATTTTTTATCAGTGCAATCATTATTACCTCGCTGATTTCTCGCGTTTGGCGATCGACCGAACTGCGAGTAGACCGAATCGAAATTGACGAAAATGCCCGCCAATTTCTTGCCGAAGAAAGCGAGGGTGCGATCAGACTGATTGCTAATCGGTTTAGTGCTGGCGATGCCCTGGAGTATTTTTTAAAAGAGAAAGAGGTGCGCGAAGACAACCATATTCCGCCCACCGATCCAATTCTGTTTTTAGAAATTATGATATCTGATGCCTCAGAATTTGCAGAAGTTATGACAGTAAGAGGGGTGCAAGTTGGTGAATATCGCATCCTCCGGGCCCAGAGTGCAGCAGTCCCAAATGCGATCGCAGCTTTACTGCTTTATATTCGTGACCAAACTGGTAAAATTCCCCATGCTTACTTTGGCTGGGCTGAGGGAAACCCGATCCAATACCTACTGCGTTTTATCTTGTTTGGTGAAGGTGATATCGCTGTAGTTACCCGTGAAGTACTCCGGCGCGCTGAAAAGAATCCCCAGAGACGACCTGGTATTCATGTTGGAGGTTGAGAAGCAATTCAAAGTCAAAAGTGTAAAATAAAACAATATTTTCATAAATACATCAGCTATGCAAGCAGAATATCGGCAGCGTCGCGAGCAGTTAATGGCAAAAATTGGTGATGGCACAGCCATTTTTCGCAGTGCGCCAATGGCAGTGATGCACAACGATGTCGAGTATGCTTATCGCCAAGACAGTGATTTCTTCTACTTGACTGGTTTTAATGAACCACAGGCAGTAGCAGTGTTAGCGCCGCATCATTCAGAACATCGGTTTGTGCTATTTGTCCAACCGAAGGATCGTGAAAAGGAAGTATGGACTGGTTATCTTTGTGGGGTAGATGCAGCGAAGGAAATTTATGGTGCTGATGAAGCGTACCCGATTAGCGAGTTAAATGAAAAGTTGCCGCAGTATTTAGAAAAAGCCAGCCGCATTTACTATCATTTAGGACGCGATCGCACCTTCAATGACCAAATTTTGGGACATTACCAAAGTTTACTGCGGACTTATCCAAAGCGCGGCACAGGGCCAATCGCCATTGAAGATACTGGCCCTGTCCTCAACAGCATGAGATTGATCAAAAGTGAAGCTGAGTTGGAATTGATGCGTCAAGCAGTAGCGATCGCCACTGAAGCACACAATTACGCCCAAAAAATCGCTGCACCCGGACGTTATGAGTACGAAATCCAGGCGGAGATGGAACGCATCTTTCGAGTGCGGGGTGGGTTAGGGCCGGCTTATCCTTCAATTGTGGCTTCTGGCGTGAATGCTTGCGTACTCCACTACATTGAAAATAATCGTCAAATGCAGGATGGGGAATTACTGCTAATTGATGCCGGTTGTACTTACGGTTATTACAATTCGGATATTACCCGGACATTTCCTGTCGGGGGTAAATTTACGCCAGAACAAAAGACACTGTATGAGCTTGTTTTAGAGGCGCAAAAACAAGCGATCGCTCAAGTGCAACCAGGTAATCCCTTCAAATTAATTCATGATACAGCAGTGCGCGTCCTCACTGAAGGTTTAGTTGAACTTGGCATCCTCAAAGGCGAAATTGACAAGTTAATTGAGGAAGAGAAATACAAGCCATATTATATGCACCGCACCAGTCATTGGTTAGGTTTAGATGTCCATGATGTGGGAGTTTATCAACACGGTGAAGACAAACCGCAGATTTTACAACCAGGTCAAATTCTAACAGTGGAACCGGGACTATATATTGTGCCAAATACTAAACTAGCAGAAGAACAACCAGAAACTGATCCTCGATGGGTTGGCATAGGTATTCGCATCGAGGATGATGTGTTAGTTACACCTGATGGACATGAGGTATTAACTGCGGGAGTTCCCAAGGCAGTAGATGAACTGGAAAGATAAAAAATGGGGATGGTGTGTACCATCCCCAAACTAAAATTATTATGTATGCGCTAGACGAGCGCTCGTCATTACCCCTCATTGCTAACTTCTCGCCTAACAAACAAAGCTCGATAAACAGGCTCACCTTTACTTTGGGTATATATTTCCCGTTCTGTGGGGACTGGTAGCGGGTTTTCAGATAGCCATTCTCCTATACCCATTTTCTCAAAAGCTGGATTTTCAGCAAAGCGATCGCGCATTTCCACGGCGACAAATTCCATATCTGATTGCAGAAATACAATGGAACCAACCGCCAGATAATTAGCTAATTCCGCTACTAATTCGGGTTGCACTACACGACGTTTAGCGTGACGGTTTTTAAACCAAGGATCGGGAAATTGAATTGTAACGCGCTGTAAACTTCCTGGAGGGAGGGAAGATAATAGCGGCAAGGAATTATTCACATTACAAAATAAGTAGTGCAGATTTGTTAAACCTAACTCATAACGTAACTTATTCGCGTCCATAACCAGGGGTTCCCGAATTTCCAAGCCGAGAAAATTCCAGTTGGGTTCTATATTTGCCATATTCAATAAAAACTGTCCCTTCGCGCAGCCAATATCTAGATGTAGTGGTTGATTTGGCTTTGCATAAACTTTTTCCCAGTCAAGGGGACTCGCTGGTGTTTGATATTTGCTACCAAGTGGGTTAACATGCTGGCGGACTCGGACTTTCTTACGTAATATCAATAGTTTTAGCCTTTAATTTTTCTCAAATGCTTATTTTAAACCGAACTAGATTAAGCTTAAAACCTTTTCATGCTTCCTCAATGGTGTAGTCGAGGGGCATTCTCTACAACGATAAAATGAACCGTATACAAATGTTAAGTGGATGCGTTCCTCAGCAGGCAAACAAAGCAAGCGTTATACTTTTGGGAAAAGGCTTGTTTTAACCCCTGATTTTAACATTTTCAGAAATCGATGACTCTCAATTTTCGCTTTGCGGTAGTCAGTGACTTACACCTGGCACTCCCCCACACAATCTGGAATCATCCTAGCCGATTTCATCTGGTGGAAGTCAGTATCTCGGCGTTTGAAAGTGTCCTAGAACATCTAACACAACTCAATTTAGATTTCCTCTTGCTACCAGGAGATTTAACCCAGCATGGCGAACCAGAGAACCACGCCTGGTTGCAACAACGGTTAGCCCAGCTACCTTTTCCTGTCTATGTTGTTCCTGGTAATCATGACGTTCCTGTGCTGTTGGCTGATCAGCAATCAATTGCTTTTGCAGATTTTCCCTACTATTACACTAAGTTTGGCTATGACGATCCACAGCAGATTTACTACATTCGTCAGTTGCTACCTGGAGTTAAGCTGATTGGACTTAATTCTAACTCCTTCAATGACCAAGATGAGCAGGTGGGTTGTTTGGATACCAAACAGCTACGCTGGTTAGAAGAGGTGCTAGCGGCATCTGGTGATGAATTAGTTCTGGTGATGGTGCATCATAATGTCGTCGAGCATTTGCCCAATCAGTCGAACCACCCACTGGCAAATCGCTATATGTTGGCGAATTCAGCAGAATTGTTGCAGTTGCTAAAGCGGTACGGAGTCAAGCTAGTATTTACGGGGCATTTGCACGTTCAGGATGTTGCTTACTCAGACGGAGTATATGATATTACCACTGGTTCTTTAGTTAGCTATCCTCACCCTTATCGGGTGCTAGAGTTTAATCAGGATAACCAAGGTAAACAATGGTTGCAAATTTTATCTCATCGGGTAGAGTCTGTGGCTGAGTTCCCCGACTTGCAACAATCATCGCGGCAGTGGATGGGCGATCGCTCTTTCCCCTTTTTAATCAGGCTACTAACTAACTCTCCATTAAACTTACCATTATCACAGGCAAAAGAATTAGCTCCTAGTTTGCGCGACTTCTGGGCAACTATTGCCGATGGAGATGCGGTGTTAGATTACCCCCATTTTCCCCTAGAGGTGCAGCGCTACATTCAAACTTATGGTGCATCGCAGCCCAACCGAGACATCGCCACTGGCGGAGATATTACTTTGATTGATAATAACAGCACACTTTTACTTAATAAGAGTTAGGAGTTAGGAGTACACGTTATAGCGGTTCCCTGGTAAATGAAGTACATATTAAAACCTCACCCAAGATTACCCAAAGGTAAATCTTTCCCTCTCCTTAGTAAGGAGAGGGACAGGTTTTGCGTAGCAGAACCAGGGTGAGGTTAAGCTGTACCTCGCTAGATTAGGAAACGCCATAACACAGGTACTCCTAATTTTGATAATGTCCCATTTCCTAATTTATGGCTTAACAACAACGACACCATAAGCATCTGGGCAAAGATACTCTTTGGCTGCTTGCATCAAGTCTGTTGCATCTTGGCTCTGAATATTATCTGGGTAGTTAAACGCGGGTTCCAAATTACCTACCAAAGATTGATAATACCCGTACAACCCAGCGCGATCGCTTGGTGTTTCGTTGCCAAAAACAAATCTGTTAGCTACTCGCCGCCGTATACGGGCAATTTCTGCTTCTGTGACTAACTCTGTTTGTAATTTACTAATGTGTAGGGCGATCGCATCCTCAACTTCAGCTAAATTTTCCACTGCACATTTAGCTGAAATATAAAATGTTCCTTGCAGTTGATTGCTCATGTTGCTCACTGAAATTGAGGAAACCAATCCCCGTTCTTCTCGTAAATCTCGTACCAGTCTTGATGTCCGTCCCTGCCCCAAAATTCCTGCTAAGACATCTAATGCATAGGTGCGTTCTAGCTGGGTCATTCCTGGAACCCGCCAAACCATAACGAGCCTAGCTTGTTGCAGCTTTTCATCTATAAATTCTCGACGAACAATTTCTGTAAATGGAGATTCAGGATTCAGTGTTGTATGCTGACTACTGACCACTGAACGCTGACCTTTATTAGCTTTTGTAAATCCTTCAGTAATAATTGCAATTAATTCTTCCACGGGCAAATTACCCACAGCCACAGCAGTAATTGACTGGGGTTGATACCAACTATTGTGAAAATCCCGCATCTGTTGGGGTTTAAGTTCAGCAATTACTGATTCTGGCCCCAACACCGCACGGCGATAAGGTAGCTCATCAAAGGCTGTTTCCATCGCCCGTCTAAATGTCCGCCGTTGAGGATTATCCTCTGAACGCCTAATTTCTTCTAAGACTACCAATCGCTCACGTTCAAAGGCATCATCAGGAATACTCGCATTAGATACTACATCTATTTGTAGTGGCGCAAGCTCGGCAAAATCTTTGGGTGCAGTAGTTATATAGTAATGAGTATAATCTTGGCTAGTAGCGGCATTAGTTACAGCACCCCGCTCTTCAATTCGACGTTCAAACTCGCCACTAGCCAGTCGTTCTGTTCCCTTAAAAATCATATGCTCTAAAAAGTGAGCCATGCCGTTAATGGCATCAGATTCCACAGAGGAGCCAACTTTAATCCACAAATTGAGGTTTACGGCTTCAACTGGCATTTGCTCGGCAATGATTGTCAAACCATTGGGCAACTGATGCAGCGTCGGGGCATTGAGACGAGTAAATTTCCGCAGGGTTGAGGTCATTGCTACTTTTGTGTGAGGAGCTATGTTACTCCTTTATCTTATCCGTGACTTTAAAGATAGCGGTTCTCAATTGCATGGAATATAGACCACTTTTAGGGTAGGGACACAGCAACTATGAGGTAGACCGCTCCCGTTACGAGAAATACCGCTCCCGTTACGAGAAATACCGCTCCCGTTACAAGAAATACCGCTCCCGTTACAAGAAATACCGCTCCCGTTACAAGAAATGCCGCTCCCGTTACAAGAAATGCCGCTCCCGTTACAAGAAATGCCGCTCCCGTTGCAAGAAATACCGCTCCCGTTGCAATATTGATAACTACAGCTTAACTTTTCTCCTAAAACGCTACGGTGTACACACAAGTCATCGAATTACCCGAAATCCTTGGAAAACCTCACCCTGTCCTGACGGACATCCCTCTCCTTACTAAGGAGAGGGACAGGTTTTGCGTAGCAGAACCAGGGTGAGGTTTCTTTGGGCTATCGTAAATTGCCTCAAGAGACACAAAAGGAGAGAGGCTTTGAATCTTACTCTCCTTCCCTTATAGAGAACGGCTTGAGGGTTAGGTTTGTATTAGACTCAACTGAAAAATCGCACCTTTCGCAATCTATTTAACTTTCAGAGAAGGTAAAATTATAAGTAAAAATATTAAGAAATTTAAAGAAACTAATCAATGTCCAGCATTTCTCTTGACAAAAGTAAAACTCGTGTAATCGTCATCGGTGCAGGAATAGGTGGACTGACTGCTGGAGCATTATTAGCCCATAGAGGTTACAGCGTCCTCATCCTAGACCAAGCCCTTGTACCTGGAGGCTGTGCTTCGACCTTTAAACGCCAAGGATTTACCTTTGATGTGGGAGCAACTCAGGTGGCGGGGTTAGAAGCAGGGGGAATTCACCACCGGATTTTCTCAGAATTGTCAATCAATTTACCAGAAGCAACGCCTTGTGATCCTGCTTGTGCAGTATATTTACCTGGGGAAAGTACGCCTATCAACGTTTGGCGCGACCAAAAGAAATGGCAAGAGGAACGGCAAAAACAGTTTCCTGGTAGCGAATTATTTTGGCAATTGATGACAACTTTATTTAATGCTAGTTGGGAATTTCAAGGACGCGATCCGGTGCTACCACCGCGTAATTTATGGGATTTATGGCAGCTAGTGCAAGCGGTACGTCTTAGTACATTAATTACCGTACCATTCACATTGTTTACGGTGGGAGACGCCTTACGGTTATGTGGACTGGGAAATGATCAACGGCTGAGAACCTTTTTGGATTTGCAACTAAAGTTGTATTCCCAGGTGAATGCAGAGGAGACAGCTTTACTTTACGCTGCCACAGCGTTGAGTGTATCGCAACTACCCCAAGGATTATTTCACCTCCAAGGTAGTATGCAAGTATTAAGCGATCGCCTCGTACAAGCTTTAGAAAAAGACGGTGGTAAACTATTGATGCGTCACACTGTAGAAGAAATCAAAGTAGAAAACGGCAAAGCCAATGCTGTAGTGATTAGAAATCAGAAAACTGGCGAAGTGTGGACAGAAGCAGCCGACCATATAGTTAGCAACGTCACCGTACAAAATTTGGTGCAGTTATTGGGAGAACAAGCGCCATCTGGTTATAAAAACCGCGTGGAAAAACTGCCTCAAGCATCAGGTGCGTTTGTGGTTTATTTGGGTGTAGATGCCAGTGCTATTCCGCTAGGATGTCCACCCCACCTACAATTTATGTATGATGCTGATCGTCCCATTGGTGAGAATAATTCCCTGTTTGTTTCCGTCAGTCATCCAGGAGATGGCCGCGCACCGGAGGGGAAAGCGACAATTATCGCTTCTTCATTTGTCGATCCGACACCGTGGTGGCAGACTGATAATTATGAAGAACTCAAACAAAAGTATACCCAAGAAGCGATCGCCCATCTTGCCCAATACTTCTATCTCAAACCAGAAACTATTATTCACGTAGAAGCCGCAACACCCCGCACCTTTGCCCATTTCACAGCTCGCGATCGCGGTATAGTTGGGGGCATTGGTCAAAGAATACCCACCTTTGGCCCCTTCGGATTTGCCAATCGTACACCCATCGATCATTTATGGTTAGTTGGTGACTCCACCCACCCAGGCGAAGGCACTGCTGGGGTAAGTTATTCGGCGCTAACGGTAGTCAGGCAAATTGAAGCACAAAACTACACGCGGTAGGGGCAATTCATGAATTGCCCCTACCTGGAAATCAGGGTTTTAGCTATTGTTTGCGTAACTCCTGCAACTACCAATAATTGAAAAGTCTTCCTTTATTGGCAAGCAAGTCATACTTATAACCGATGGCAAACACAATAGAAAATTGATGAAATAAGGTTAGTATCGCTAATACTGGAGTAATGACAGACAGCGTTTTAATTCTTGGAGGACGGGGGCGGATTGGTAGTAGTGTTGCCCACGATCTAGCTACCCACACCCAGGCAAAAATTACAATTACTGGACGTTCTGCCGAGTTTGGGAGGGCTGTTAGCTTGTCTTCGGGGGGACAAGTGCAGTTTTTGGTATTGGACTTGGCAGAAGTTGACAAACTACGAGATGCGATCGCAAACTCTAATTTAGTCGTCCACTGTGCGGGGCCATTTCACTATCGAGATACTAATGTTCTCGAAACCTGTATTGCTCAAGGCGTTAACTATATAGATGTCAGCGATCACCGTTCTTATACCAGTAAGGCTCTCAAATATCATGAACAAGCTGCTGCTGCTGGCGTAACGGCAATTATTAATACTGGGATTTTTCCTGGTATTTCTAACAGCATGGTACGTCAGGGTGTTGAACAATTTGATAAAGCAGAAAAGATCCATTTAAGTTATTTGGTTTCTGGTTCTGGTGGTGCTGGCATTACAGTGATGCGGACAACATTTCTCGGATTGCAGTATCCTTTTGAGGCTTGGATAGATGGAAAATGGCAGGTAGTTAAGCCTTATAGTGAAAGGGAGATAGTTAAGTTTCCGCCTCCTTATGAACGCAGTGGAGTTTACTGGTTTGATATGCCAGAAACCTTTACATTACCCAACGCCTTCCCATCAGTGAAAACTGTTATTACCAAGTTTGGCTCTATTCCCGATTTTTACAATCACCTAACTTGGATTGCGGCACACATTTTTCCCAAGTGGTTAATGCAGCGTCGTTACATGATTGAATTTCTGTCTCATGTCAGCCATTCGATGACAGATGTTACCAATAACTTTAGTGGAATTGGCGTAGCAGTTCGTTCAGAAATTACCGGACAAAAAAATGGTGAAACAGCCGTTTATTGTTCAACTATAGTGCATGAAAATACAGCGATCGCTTCTGGTTATGGCACGGGTAGTATTGCCCAATTATTGCTGGAAGGTAAACTCAATAAACCAGGTGTTTTTCCTGTGGAAGAAGCATTACCAACAAATCTATTTGAAGATATAATGCAAAGCCGAGGAATTAAAATTAATCACAGTTGGTTATAGCTCAACACGCTTGGGTATAAACCCAAAGACCTCATGTAGAGACGGCGATTTATCGCGTCTCTTGCCTTAACCAAAACGTATTGGATAAAAATTAATATATCCTACGGTAGAAGGAAGAACTGTACCTAAACATCTACGATGCCTGAATGAGCATTTGTTATCGAATCTATTTATACATAACAAAGGCTCATAACAGAAAATTAGGAGGGTTTTTCCATGCAAAAAATTCTATTAACTTTAAAACAGGCGTTACGTTCGAGCATTTTGGTTGTTGGCTTGATGGTTTTCATCAGCTTGTCGAGTTCGTTCATTTTTGTTCAGCAAGCTAGTTATGCAACTACTCTTGAAGAATTAAAGTTAGTACCTCCAGAGTATAAACCAAATTCCGAAGAACAAATTAATCGTGCTAACGAATATGATCCAGGTGTTGGCGTTCAAGAAGAAGAACGCCAAGAAGCTTATGAGCAAGCAATAAAAGATGGAGAAAACCTTAATACTATCCAGAAGACTTACGAAAGGAATTTAAAAGCTGAACAAGAACAAAAGCCGCAAGCAAGTTTCGGCGAAAAAGCGAAAGAAGTTATTGAAAAGGTGACAGGTAAATAGGAAATCTCAACCAATACGCTTGGGTTAGTCATATAAAGCTTGCTCATATCTCTTTTACCCCTTTTTTAAGGGAGTCGCCGCAGGCGGGGGGATCTTAACCCAAGCGTATTAAACACACCCTATTTAAATTCATTAATTGTGGCGCGAGGAGTAGCGTTTCTCTGATTAGCAATATTGCGCTCATACCACTTCATTAAAGGAGTTGCACTAATTCCATGCACAATCACAGAAACCACAATAGTAGTGTAAGTTATCCAGGCAATTTCTTCGGCAGCTTCACCTTTTAAACCATTACCAAACGCATAGCCTAGATAATATAAAGAGCCAACACCGCGAATCCCAAACCATCCAAATAACCAACGAGTTCCTGGATGCAAAGTTCGACGGTGTGAGTCTAGAGAACGTTTACCTATGGTGCTAATCCAAACTCCTACGGGTCGAATGATGAAGAATAATAAAATTATTACTAACAAAGATTGACCAGCATAATTGACCATCGGCTGAAATAACAATATTGAACCCAATAACAAAATTGTCCCAACTTCTAGTAGCTTTTCAATTCGCTCAATAAATTCCAATTGTGCCAGTGGTTTTTCAGGATTTCTATAACTGCGTTGAACAACTAACCCAGCCACAAATACTGCCAGAAATCCATAACCATTAACAATTTCTGTTAAGGAATAACTTAGTAAAATCGTGCTGATAGCCACAAAGTCTTCCATTAACTCATCAGCAGGACGGCCTTTTGCAAGTCTTTGTTCAATCCAAACTATTGCTTTAGCTACAACAATTCCCATTACTATACCAGCAGCGATCGCCCAAATCAAATCAACCAAAACCCACTGCTGAAACCAGTTGCCCCAGTTGTCATCTTTTAGCGCATGAATGCCAAAATAAACAAAGGGAAAAGCTAAAGCATCATTTAACCCCCCTTCAGAAGTTAAACCAAAGCGCAACTCATCTTGGTCGTTAGTATCGGTCAGTTGTACTTCTGATGCTAATACTGGATCTGTAGGTGCGAGAATTGCTCCCAACAAAATCGCCTCGCCCCAATTCATACCTAAAAACAATTTACCCACAGCAGCCAGGGCAAAAATTGAAATTGGCATTAGAAATCCAATCAATCGCACCGTAATATCCCAATGCCTTAACTTGAGAGGGCGAACGATTTTTAAGCCGCAGCCAAACACAGAGATAATTACTACAAGTTCTGTTAATCTCTTCAGCAATTCGGCGTTGAAAACTTCATCTCGACGTAATTGAATCAATCCTAAGCCATAAGGGCCTAGCAAAATACCAACCACTAAATAAATAATGGCAAAAGAAAGAGGTAAGCGAGAAATCCAACCTGACCCTAATGTGACCATCAGCAAAAGTAGACCAATCACAAATAGGTTAATGATATAGATATCTACCATATAGAAAAGTATATAAAAATTAGGTATTTCTCTGTCAGCTTAGTTGCAATAGCTTATTGTGAGAAATCACCTATAGGTAGATTTTATGAAAATTATCCGGCTTTATTGATGAATCCACTGCGATCGCCTTTATCAACAACTTGATCAATTAGTTCAATTCTCTTTTGGGCTAGCGAGTCACCAATGACCATGAAAATTGCAAATCCCTCAAAGCGTGGGCTGGAGAGGGATTTTGGGTATTGGTTTTTTTGACCGCTAGGTTAAATTACTAGCTTTCTCAACTGCTTCCTTTAACTCTTCAAAGGTAATACTACCGTCTTCGTCCGCATCATACCGTACTAGTAATTCCTGGGGGCTACTGGTATTTGTTTCTGATGAGATGATTGCACTTAAGCCAGGACTTAAAAAAAGCTCATGAATGGAGACTTTGCCGTCTTGATCGCGATCTAAACTATTAAAAAGAGATTGAAGCTCTTGCTCAGTTGTCATAAGTTTCTATCTGAATTCATTTTCAATTTAATATCTCATTAAATATCTCAAAATTAAACAAACTTATATCCTTAGACGTAGAAACGGGTATCGCTGGGGCTTAGATTAGGTGTAGGCTGTGATACAGGGTCGTAGCGCCGCGATCGCATTGTCTCGCCTACGCCAAACAGATTTTTCCAGCTAGAGGTCTACCAACTTTTACGTTAAGTTGACATTAATAACAAAATGTCCAACCCACAAGAAATATCTATAATTCCAGCTTCACACCCCGAATCGAATAATCCAACAACTCCATCGGGTGAATAACTGAAATCTTCTTACCTTGCAACTGCAAATGCTTCGTAATTTGCAAAGTACACCCCGGATTAGCAGAAGCAATTAATTCAGCACCAGTATTTAGTAAATTCTGCACTTTTTGCTGACCCAATTCATCGGCCACTTCCGGTTGCAGCATATTGTAAACCCCAGCGCTGCCACAACACAAAGCCGCATCTATTGGTTCTGTCAACTTCACGCCGGGAATTTGTCGCAATACCTGACGCGGTTGCACGCTAATCTTTTGGCCATGCAATAAATGACAAGCATCTTGATAAACTAAATTCAAGGGTTTATCAGCCAATGGTGAAAGTTTCGCTGTTAAGCCAACAGTTGCCAAAAACTCTTGAGCATCTTTAACTTTAGCTGCAAAATCCTTCGCCTTTTCCCGATATTCTGGGTCATTTTCTAAAATGTGGCCGTATTCCTTCAAAGTATGACCGCAACCAGCAGCGTTGATAATTACAAAATCTACATCAGTATCAGCAAAACTATCAATCATCTGCCTTGCTAAAGCTTTTGCCTGTTCTGTTTGTCCTTGGTGTTCGGGAAGCGCAGCACAACAACCTTGAGATTTCGGAATGACAACTTCACAACCATTCGCCGTTAAAACTCGCACCGTCGCTTCATTCACTGAAGAGAAAAACAACCGTTGCACGCAACCCAAAATCATCCCAACTCGGTAACGCTTTTCACCTTGAGCGTGGATGATAGTAGGCAAATTATCTTGAAAAGATTTGAGAGTAATTTCTGGCAGAATTGATTCCATTGCTGCCAAACGGGGCGATATTTTGTTGAGTAAACCTGTAACGCGAAAGAATTTAGCAAACCCCAACTTTTGATAAACTAACAACGGAACTAATAAAAATCGTAAAAGATTGGGATAGGGAAACAAAGAAAATATTAGTTGACGAAAGAATTTGTCTGGCAAACTGCGGGGATAATTCCGTTCAACTTGGTGACGAGTTGCAGAAATCAACTTGTCATACTGCACACCAGAAGGACAAGTACTTACACAAGCAAGACATCCCAAACAAGAATCAAAATGTTCTACTGTTGCTGTATTCAGGGCAATTTCACCCTCATTAATTGCATCCATTAAATAGATGCGTCCTCTAGGAGAATCCATCTCCTTGCCAAGCACCCGATAGCTCGGACAAGTTGCGAGACAAAACCCACAATGTACACAACTATCAATCAACTTCGGGTCAGGCGGATGATTCTCATCAAACCCCTTTAAATTCTTTAAACTAGCCGTATTATTAACAGAATTTTCTGAAACTTGCATAATTATTTATTCTCTCTCTTCCTTAATATCCTTATCGGTAGCCTGCGGCAAGTTAATACTAAATCCCACCCACAAACCGACCAGGACTTAAAATATTTTTACTATCAAACTGTTCTTTAATACGGCGCATCAACGGCAAAGCATTCCCCATATAACCCCAAACATCTATTTGTTCTTTAACTGCTACTGGTGCTTCCAGAATTGTTAAAAACCCATTGTAACCTTGAGTGCGTAGGCGCAGCCCGCCGTAGGCATCGCTTCCGGCGGAGTGTAGCTCATCGCGCACTTTCAAAACTTGATTTTTATCCTCTAATTGTAACAAACCTAAACCACTACTTATATGAATCAAACCTAACTCCACTTGAGTCAAAATCTCTACAGCAGCAGTAGGTAACACTCCTATTTTGCAGGTAATTACAGATTCTGTAGCAGCAGTATGTATTCGTTCTTGCAATCTCTGCCATAGATTAGCTTCATCACCATCGGCAAAAATTGCCCCATCTAAGCCCAATTTTTGCCCTACTTCCAAAACTCGGTTTGACTGTTCTTTAACACTCTCACTAATACTTTGGAAGCGGGCAATTAATCCCAGCCCTTGACCCAACCCTAAACTAGACACCAATTTAGTTGATAACAAATCAGCTTGGACTGGTGTTAACGCCGAACCTCGGAGGATATCAGCCGCTTGAGATACAGCCTCCGCCGTGCCAGTCAGTACCACTGTCCCCGATGCCTCTGGTAGCGGATACACCCGAAAAGTTAGTTGACTAATGAAGCCTAATGTGCCGTAAGACCCAGTAAACAACTTCATCAAATCATATCCGGCAACATTTTTAACTACTCTTCCCCCAGCTTTGGCGACTTGTCCATCAGCACGCACAAAGGTAATACCTAGTAACTGGTCACGCACACTACCATAACGTTGCCGCAAAGAACCTGTATCACCTGTGGCAACAATACCGCCAATGGTTGCCGACTCTGGTGCTGTGGGGTCAAGGGCAAGAAATTGCCGCGAGTTTGCCAAAAGTGCTTGGAGATGAGAAAACTTCATCCCAGCTTCTACCGTGATTGTCAAATCGCCAACAGCGTGTTCAATCAGTTGGTTAATACGTTCTGTACTAACTACGACATCAATGCCCTTAGCTAAACCGCCCCAGCTAAGTTTACTGCCACTACCGCAGGGGAGTACGCGCCAGTTGTGACTGTGAGCTGTTGCAATGACTGCGGCTAGCTGTTGTTGGGTACGCGGATAAACGATACAACTGGGATAATTTCCAGAAGCTACAGCCCGTTGGATACGTTCTTGCTGACCTACTTCGATATTTTCCCACAGGCAAACAGCATTTTCTTCACCGATGATAGATGCAAGATGAGACGCGCAGACGGCTTGCGGCTTGTCGTTAGACATTACTTTGATTTAGTTTATTTTTTACACCCTACCTCTAATTTACTGGTTAACCTGACCAAAAAGCGCATTTCTATTCATACGCTTAGGTAAGTTTGCTCCGAATTCATCGGTAAAACTCGCAACTTCCATTGGCGTTACACCCAAAAGGGCATGAGGTACTTCTATGAGTTCCAGACAACCAAAGGTTCCTTGACGTTCTGCAATACTGAGTTAAACATCTCGGAAAATTCGCCCCTGCTTCACTCTAGCAGCAGTCTTTACCTGGGTTTTCTACCTGGGACTTTGAATCGAGGCTATTTAACGATGCACCACAGACAACCCCAAAACCACTCTAAGTATAAGCGATCGCATCTCTTCAACTTCAGAAAGTTGCATTGTAGTGTGGGGTTAGATAAATATAGTTTCATTACAGTTATTGGAGCTATTAATATGAAAAAAGTTGTCGAACTCCACCTACAAGTACACTTGATCCAGTAATTCTGTGTTGGTGTGAGAAGAATAGTTTTGTACTTGTGACAAACAACCGAACTTCTATGCCGGGATATTTAGCTGATCATATCGCTGTTAAGCGTTATATACCAGGAATTTGTATCCTCAATCCCAATTTGAGTATTGGTGAAAATATAGAAGAATTAATAATAGCTGCTTTGGCTTCAGAAGAAGATGAATATCAAGACCGAATAGTTTATTTACCATTGCCCTAAAAATAAGCGATCGCCTACTACAAAACTGATAAAATAAATCCATAACCACTTGATGCAGTATCGATTCTATGACCATTGCTCAAGAATTAGATTCTCAAAAAGGCATCTGTCAAGATGTTATTTTTCCCCCTGGTGATTTATATAGTGATGAGCCTCCCTTGGAAAGCGAACTACATCTAGAGCAAATTATGCTCTTACTCAAATGCCTAAAATGGCTATGGCGAGATAGAAACGATTTCTATGCAGCTGGAAACCTGACTATTTACTATAGTCCGCGCCAACTTAAATCAGAACACTTCCGGGGGCCAGACTTTTTTGTAGTACTGGGAACTGAACGCAAAACTCGTAAAAGTTGGGTAGTCTGGGAAGAAGATGGCAAATATCCAAATGTAATTCTAGAAATTTTGTCTGACTCAACAGCGAAGACTGACAAAGATTTAAAGAAAACAATTTATCAAGATACTTTCCGCACCCCTGATTATTTTTGGTTTGACCCTTACACACAAGAATTTGCGGGATTTCATTTAGTAGATGGAGAATATCAACCTCTACAAGCAAATGAACAAGGACATTTGTGGAGTCATCAACTAGGGTTATATCTGGGAGTTTATCAGGGACTATTGCGGTTTTTTACACCTGTTGGGCAACTAGTACCAACACTTGAAGAAACGGCAGAACAAGCAGAACAAAAGGCAGAACAATCAGAACAAAAGGCAGAACAAGCAGAACAAAAGGCAGAACAAGCAGAACAAAAGGCAGAACGTTTAGCAGTAAAACTGCGAGAGTTAAATATTGATCCAGATACAATTTAGACTGCTGCGTTCGCGTAGCGTACCGTAGGTAATCGCCTACGGAATGCTATGCGATCGCTAGTGATAAAATAAATCCATAACTACTTGATGCAGTATCGATTCTATGACCATTGCTCAAGAATTAGATTCTCAAGAAGACATCTCGAAAGATGTGATATTTCCACCAGGTGATTTATATAGTGACGAACCTCCCTGGGAAACAGAACTGCATATGCAACAACTAATCTTACTTTTAGAATGCCTGAAATTGTTGTGGCGAGACAGAAATGATTTTTATGCGACGGGAAATCTGACTATTTATTACAATACGCAACAACTAAAATCAAGACACCTTAGTAGCCCAGACTTTTTTGTAGTATTAAAAACAGAACGTAAAATCCGAAAAAGTTGGGTAGTCTGGGAAGAGTATGGCAAATATCCCCATGTCATTGTAGAAATGATGTCAGAATCAACAGCGAAAACAGATAAAGGTTTAAAGAAAGAAATTTATCAAGATATTTTCCGCACCCCTGATTATTTTTGGTTTGACCCTTATACACAAGAATTTGCCGGATTTCATTTAGTAGATGGAAAATATCAACCTTTACTAGCAAATGAACAAGGACATTTGTGGAGTCATCAGCTAGGTTTATATTTGGGAATTTATCAGGGACTATTGCGGTTTTTTACACCTGTTGGGCAACTAGTGCCAACACCTGAAGAAACGGCAGAACAGGCAGAACAAAGAATGGAACAGGCAGAACAAAAAGTAGAACGTTTGGCAGTAAAACTGCGAGAATTAAACATCGATCCAGATATAATTTAGATTACTGCGATCGCATCTAATACCGTAAGCGATCGCCTGTTTTTATAAAGCGTTGACCAATATAGTATCCCTCTTCTGTCACTTTCCGGGTATTCTGAATAAAAGAATAAAAAAATAAAACCCTGAAAGGTAAATAGGGCAATGGATGTAGAATTACAAATCTTGAAACATTTGGCAAGAGATGCTCACCCAACAGTTGCTACCATAGTTTAAATTCTCCAGCCTTGTTAGGCTTAAATAAATCTCGTCAAATTGAAACTGAGGTACAAGAAAATAGTGATGTTGATTTTTCTAATCATCAACAATGGAACCATGAATGCGGATGGAAGAATACTTTAAATAATCTGCGTCTCATTGCCCAACCACTCTTACTATTTTGGTT
>NZ_WBKM01000218.1 GCF_015714725.1 Nostoc sp. WHI | reverse complement strand
AACGGTTTTATAATTTTTAAAAAGCGGCAGTGCTTTGTTAAAAACAACTTTTTGTTCGTCAAAATTACTTGAGCCTAATTTACTTAATAACTCAAAGTATATTGGAATAGACCTTTTATCCCAAACCACGCTAATCATTAACAGATTAATACACCCCCAATTAGTCCGGTCAATCACTACATAAATAACTTTATTTAAGGGAAAATATATCTCTAACCAGCTTTTAATAATGGGCAACCAAATTTCTTCAATATTTATGTAATTTAAAGACAAAAATCTTTGAATCCTTTTTCTTCTACTTTCAAAAAGTATGGGGATAGGTAAAGCAGTAGCGAGTGTTTCAATGCTAACAGTTTTAATAGATTGTAATAAATTTATCAGGATTTTTAGTAATAAATATTCTGCACGTCCCAATTCTCGCTTGAGGTTTGTTTCGTAGAATTCAGGTAATATTATCATTAAATAGAGCTTGTTGCGAATGAATGCTCTTTTTGTTTTACCACAAATTGCTACACTCTTTGTAATATAAGCATTCTAGACCATTTTGTCCCCCTGCAAGGTACAGATGATGTTGGAAATGAACTGTGGAAAATAGACCCTACTACTGGAACTCCTAATGTTATTGATATAATTTCTGGTAGCGGTAGTTCTAGTCCTAGTAATCTCACTAATATCAACGGCATTCTCTATTTCACAGCCACTACATTAGCTACAGGTTATGAACTATGGAAGTTAGATCCAGCTAATAATTTCCCAGTTTTAGTCAGCGATATTAACCCAGGAAACAACAGTTCTAATCCCAGTAACTTCACAATTTCTGGTGGAACGGTTTACTTCATTGCTAATAATGGAACTAGTGGCAGCGAACTATTCCGCATTAATCCCACTACAGGTAATCCAGTATTATTAGATATCTACGTTGGTGCAAGTAGTTCTAATCCTAATAGCCTCATAGATGTCAACGGTACATTGTACTTTATTGCCGACAACGGAATTAATGGCGAAGAACTGTGGAAAGTAGACCCCACTACTGGCAAACCTGTCTTATTAGACATTAACCCTGGTTTTCGTGGTGGAAGAATTGAGGATTTAACCAACGTTGATGGTATACTCTACTTCGTAGCTTCTGGCTACCGTGATGATGTTGAACTGTGGAAAATAGACCCGACTACTGGAATTCCTAGTGCTATTGATATTGTTTTTGGTGTCTTTGGTTCTTATCCCAGTAATTTAACTAATGTCAATGGCACCTTGTTCTTCCAAGCTCAGAACTCTACTACTGGTTATGAGTTGTGGAAATTAGACAGCAGTGGTAATCCGGTTTTAGTCAAAGATATTCGCACCGGAGGTGCTGGTTCCTCTCCAAGTAATCTCTTCAATATCGACGGTACTCTTTACTTCACTGCCGATAATGGCGTTAATGGTAGAGAATTATGGAAAAGTGATGGTACAGCCGAGGGTACAGTACGATTAGAAATTAATTATGGCTCCAGTAGCCCCAATATTAGTAACTTGATAAATATTAGTGGCGCTCTTTATTTTACTGCTAATAGCACTACCAATGGTACTGAACTCTGGCGTATTAATTCTACTACGGGTAATCCTGAAATTATCGATATTAACCCAGGTAGCTATAGTTCAAATCCCACTAATTTAACCAACGTCAATGGCACACTCTACTTCCAAGCCTATGACAATACCAATGGGACCGAACTGTGGAAAATCGGCACTAATGGTACTCCCACACGCATCGATTTGGGTTTTGGTGGTTCTAATCCCAGTAATTTAACCAATGTCAATGGCACACTCTACTTCTCAGCCAACGACAACATTAGTGGGACCGAACTGTGGAAAATCGGCACTAATGGTACTCTCACACGCATCGATATTGTTTCTGGTAGTGGTAGCTCTAATCCCAGTAATTTAACTAATATAAATGGTACTCTCTACTTCAGCGCCTATACATCAGCTACAGGTAATGAGCTATGGAAAATAGACGAGACTACAGGTAATCCAGTTTTTGTCAAAGACATTTATGTTGGCAGTGGTAGTTCTAACCCCGAAAACTTAACTTATAGCAACGGCAAACTTTATTTTACTGCTGATAACGCCACCCAAGGGGTAGAACTGTGGGCGATTGATGTTGATGCTGAGGCAGATTTATTTAAAACTTTTTCACTTAATAGCTTACCAGGGGCTAACCATACAATTTATTTAGATTTCGACGGGCATATCACCTCTGGGACTTTCTGGAACGAATTTTTTACTGGTGGGGCTGATATCGTCACCTCTGCCTTTGATTTTGATGGCAATACAGCGTCCTTTAGTTCAGCCGAGCTTGAAAGAATCCGGTATATCTGGCAGCGTGTGGCTGAGGATTTTAGTCCGTTTAATGTTAATGTTACCACCCAAACACCTACAGATATCAATGATTTGATCAAGAACAATTCTAGTGATACTCGCTGGGGTGTGCGGGTTGTGATTGGTGGTGATGGTAGTTGGTATACCCAAAATACAGATATTAAAGGAGTCGCTATCAATGGCTCATTTAACCGGAATAGTGATACTCCCGCTTATGTCTTTATTGACAACGTCAGTGAGGACGAAAAATATGTTGCTGAAACTATTTCTCATGAAGTAGGACATACTCTGGGTACTCTGGGACTCGATCATGATGGACGAATTAGCCCATCGGAGGGATACTATGATGGACATGGTAGCGGCGATACTGGCTGGGCCCCGATTCTGGGAATCGGGTACTACCAAAACTTAACCCAGTGGAGTAAAGGTGAGTATGCTTCTGCTGACAATACTGAAGATGATTTGCAAATTATTACAACGCAAAATGGCTTCGACTATCGAACGGATGATGCTGGTGATACAATTGCTACAGCCAAGTCACTCTTCATTTCTGGTACGTCTGTAAGTGGTAGTGGCATTATCGAGCGCAACACAGACGTTGACTTCTATAGTTTTGTCACGGGTGCTGGTGCGATTGACTTGACAGTCAATCCCTTTAGTCGCGGCCCAAACCTAGATATATTGGCACAGCTATATAATTCGGCTGGTACTTTAATTGCCTCATCAAATCCAACTGAACTATTATCGGCTGCGATCGCTACAATTGTTACTGCTGGAACCTATTATTTAGCTATTGATGGAGTCGGCAAAGGCGATCCTCTTTCTACTGGCTACACAGATTACGGTAGTTTGGGGCAGTACTTTATCAGTGGCACGATTAGCGGCAGTAGTACTACTGTTAATCAAATGCCTAATGTGATTAATGGCACAACAGTAGCAGACAAACTGACTGGTACTGTGAATAAGGATATCATCTCAGGATTGCTGGGCAATGACACGCTTCAAGGACTAGGTGATAACGACACCCTAGATGGCGGTGATGGCAATGATTCCTTAGATGGTGGTACAGGAGATGACAGTCTCATTGGTGGTAAAGGCAATGACACTTATACTGTGGACACCATCGGCGACACGATTATTGAATCCGCTAGTGCAGGCACAGATTTAGTTAAGTCTTCAGTGAGTTGGCTGTTGGGAGCTAATCTGGAGAACTTGACTCTGAGTGGAAGCTCAGTAATCAATGGTACTGGTAACAGCTTTAATAACATCTTAATTGGGAATACTGCTGCTAACACCTTAAGTGGAGAAAATGGCAATGATAACCTAATTGGTGATTCAGGTAATGACGCTTTGCTGGGTGGTGCTGGTAATGACACCTTGGATGGAGGCGCAGGAACTGACAGTCTCAATGGTGGAATCGGCAATGACACTTACATCGTAGACAACCTCAGCGATACGATTATTGAAGGTTTAAATGCAGGTACAGATTTAGTCAATTCTTCAGTTAGTTGGGTGTTGGTAAATAACCTGGAAAATTTGACCCTGAGTGGAAGCTCAGTACTCAATGGTACTGGTAACAGCCTTAATAACATCTTAATTGGGAATACTGGCGCTAACATTTTGAATGGAGTTGATGGTAATGATAGCCTGATTGGTGGTTCTGGCAATGACGCTTTGCTGGGTGGTGCTGGTAATGACACCTTGGATGGAGGCGCAGGAACTGACAGTCTCAATGGTGGAATCGGCAATGACACTTACATCGTAGACAACCTCAGCGATACGATTATTGAAGGTTTAAATGCAGGTACAGATTTAGTCAATTCTTCAGTTAGTTGGGTGTTGGTAAATAACCTGGAAAATTTGACCCTGAGTGGAAGCTCAGTACTCAATGGTACTGGTAACAGCCTTAATAACATCTTAACGGGAAATACTGGCGCTAACATCTTGAATGGAATTGATGGCAACGATCGCCTTTTTGCTAGTTCCGGCAATGACACCTTGCTTGGTGGTGCAGGTGACGATGTACTCGCTGGTGGGGTTGGTCGAGATGTATTAACTGGTGGAATGGGTCGAGATAGCTTCAACCTGGCTGATAGCCGCACTGGTGGCTATGATACTATTACTGATTTTACTCTTGGAGATGATACTATCTTCGTTTCTAAGACAGAATTTGGACTGAGCCAATCTCAGGATACGGTACTGGATTCGAGCTTATTCCGACTTGGTACTAATGCGACAACAGCAGGCGATCGCTTTATCTACGATCAAACTACGGGGAACCTATTCTTTGATAAAGATGGGGTTGGTAGTGCTGCACGAGTTCAGATAGCCCAGTTCTCGAATCAGGTAGCGCTTACTAGTGCAAATATTACTGTCATTGCCTAACGAAAGCTTGCTAGGTAATATAAAAGGTTAAACTCGTTGTAGTTACCATACTGAACATGGTAACTACAACGATAATAAAAACCTACCTAAACCTTCTTTGCACGCGGGTTTAACGAGGATATTATGGCTATTTAAGCACACATAGCATCACTCAAATTGCACAAGCGAAAGTATAACGTTATTGTTACAAAAACTTTCTCAATGAAAAAACTGATGAAAGCCCAAAAGCGCTAGTGCTAATGTACTATTGTGGTGAGAAATTTCTCAAATATATCGAATCACAAATTAAAGAGAGAATAGTCGTTCCCGCCGCTTGGTAGAAATGGTAATACTTCAACAACAATGCAGACGAGGAAGATTATTCACGTTGATATGGATACCTTCTACGCATCGGTGGAGCAGAGGGATAACCCTAGCTACCGAGGCAAACCGTTAGTAGTCGGTGGCAGCCCGAATCAGCGAGGCGTAGTTGCAGCCGCCAGTTATGAAGCTCGTAAGTTTGGTATTTATTCCGCGATGCCGTCAGTAACAGCAATTGCCAAATGTCCTGGGCTTATCTTTGTCAGACCGAGATTCGACGTTTACCGAGAGATTTCCGCAGGAATCCACGCTATCTTCAAACGCTACAGTGATTTAGTGGAAGGGGTTGCGCTAGATGAAGCATATTTGGATGTTACTGAGAATAAGCAAAATATCACTTACGCTTCTACGATTGCAAGATACATCAAAACTGCAATTTTCCAGGAAACTCAGTTGACGGCAACCGCAGGCGTGTCGATTAACAAGTTTCTTGCAAAAATGGCATCAGGCCAGAACAAGCCGAATGGACTAACGGTGATTTTGCCGGAGGATGCGATCACATTTGTAGAGAGCTGCCGATTGAGAAGTTCCACGGTATTGGAGAAGTTACAGCAGCGAAGATGCATTCGCTGGGGATTGATACTGGCGCAGATTTGAAAACGCGATCGCTGACTGAGCTAACACACCACTTTGGTAAAGCTGGTCATTATTACTACAAAATTGCCAGAGCAGAAGATGACCGCCCAGTTGAGGCGAATCGAGTTCGTAAGTCCGTTGGTGCAGAAACCTCATTTGCACAGGACTTAAGCGATATCAGCCAGATGTTGCAGGAACTTGAACAGATTGCCCAAATTGTCGAGCAACGGTTAGAGCAGCACGAAACGCGAGGTCGCACATTAACTCTAAAAGTCAAGTTCTCTGATTATCAGCGTTTAACCCGCAGTAAGACAATGCTTGCTCCCATCGGTGAACTATCTACGATTTTTGAGATAGCTAAAGCGCTGTTTGAGTCGATTGATCTGGAGAATCGGAGCATCAGGTTGTTGGGGATTTCTTTGTCTAACCTTGATAACGCCAAACAGTCACAAGCCATTCAATTGCCATTATTTCAGAATGGGAACATCATATTTTAAGGTAGGTGTAGTCTGTTCAGACGCTGACAACTCGGTTATTGTCAGAAAGCGGATCAACTCCCGAATCACATCAGTTGCAGGTCTACCTGTACTCGCACAATATTTTTCAAGTTTTTCGCTTTCAGCTGATGCAAGATTTATTGTGATTCGTTTGACAGCCCATTTTTTGTTCATAACTTAGTGGAGGCGAATTAATGGAAACAACGTTGTTATCCCTACTAATTACGACTTTTTCTCCTCTGCTATATAAAAGCGAAAATGAGAAGTTGATTTCTCTTGCGTAGCGATCGCTGCCCTTGAACAGTCCCTGGGGCAACGCACGAATATGACCTATGCTGTCAAGAGATAGCGGCAGTGATAAAAGGAGGTTAGCAGGAGTGATTGCCCTTATGCAGTGCTTGATGCGATCGCTGTAGGCAAGATTTGCAGTACTTATACAGAGGTATAAATGTTTGCCGAAGTATAAACTGAATGCTGGTAAAAGGTGATCATAGTAAATTTGTATACTCTATTGATGTGAATAACTCGGTAGAGTATTTTTGTGAAAGTGCGCCTAATGTAAGTGATCGCCTCTTCTGTGACCTTGCTACAACCGCCCTCCACAGCCTACGATTGCTCCTTGGGGTAATAGTGGATTTATGTTTGACCAAATTTTGATAACCATTGGTTTACACGTATTCAGTCAAGGGTTTTGTATTGGGCTTGGTTGATTACGTCTAATCCTTGTATAGGGCAGCTTTAAAAGTTTTTCACTCTTTTTGCATAAAGTACAAAACTCTAGCTGAAGAGTATTACATAGCAAATGAATTATATTCTAGTGTGGCAAAACTTACTAGAGAAGACGACTCTCTAGATTAGCTAGGTAAGCCTTGGGATCTCTGCGAAATCGATACTGTTCAATTCTGGCTTTGTGGTGTTTTTGCAATTGAGAGCGTAATTCGAGCCAAGTATGAATATCAACTTGTGCTAAATCAGATGCGGTGAAAGAATGAAGTTTAGTAGCGATGGCACAGGCAAGTTTGACGGAACCACGAATAACGAGAGATGAGGGGGCAACCTTACGACCTGTACAACGACGTTGATGATGACGTAGCATCCCAAAAGCATGTTCTAAGTCATTATAGCGGTTATTAGTCTAGTGCAGTACAATAGGAAAGAGCAATTTTACTGATAACTGGTGGCGATGAAAGCCTACTCTCTCGACTTGCGTCAGAAAATTGTTGATGCTTATGCCTGCGGTGACATTTCCCAACGAAAACTGGCGAAAAACTTTGGCGTCACCTTAAGTTTTGTCCAAAATTTACTCAAACGCGATCGTGAATTTGGCACGATCGGCCCCAAGGTGCGGACTGAGCAGACGCCAACAAAATTGAATGCCGAACAGCTAGAAATCCTGCGCCAACTGGTCACAGCACAGCCCGATGCGACGTTAAGCGAATTGCGGGAACGACTTTATGAGAAAACAGAGGTGTTAATTGGGGTGGCCACAGTGAATCCGATGGTTCGCTGGAAACTCAACCTAAACCTCAAAAAAAAGTCTCCACCCCACGAAAAAAGGCACTGATGAAGTCCAATTGGCCCGATTTGAGTACTGGAAACTCTTGAGGGGGATACCCGTGGAAAATCTGATTTTCTTAGATGAATCGGGGGTTAATCTGTCCTTCATTCGCAAATGTGCACGCGCCTTATCAGGGGAACGGGCCTATGCTCCAAAGCCAACTCGCAAAGGGAGAAATGTCTCGGTGATTGGTGCTATTAGCGAGAATCGGACTGCTCACTCAGTGGAGTGGTTTAGGTTCTATCGATGCCTTGACCTTTGATGCCTTCATCGCTCTCTCATTTCGTACCCCAACTTTGGACTGGTGCAGTCGTGATCATGGATAACTGCTCGATCCATAAAAGTGATGAACTTGAAGCTTTGATCATCGCTCCTGGAGCTAGCCTCATTTATCTCCCCCCCTACTCCCCCGATTTTTCACCCATCGAGAACTGTTGGTCGAAGATTAAGAACATTCTCCGTCGCATCGGTGCAAGGACATATCCTGATTTACTCAAGGCATTAGATGCGGCATTTGCAGAAGTGACGATAGACAATTTACTGGGTTGGTTTACTCACTGCTGCTACTGTACTTCAGAAGACTGATAATCGCTATACGAGTCTTAGTAACAGCCGCCAGCGTGCCAGAAAGGTCAGGTGGCAAACAAGTACTCAAGCGCGTCAAAAAAATGGGTAACAAGGTTTCTCGCTTGACGACCATTTGGACTGATGGTGGCTTTGATAGCCCAGCTTTTATGATGTGGGTAATGGACGTTTGCCGTTGGATTGTGCAGGTAGTGTTGCGCCCAAAGCAAACTCAGGGGTTTGTCTTGCTCAAAAAGCGATGGGTCGTAGAACGCACTTTCGGCTGGCTTATGGGGTGTCGCCGATTAGTCAGAGATTATGAATTATTACCAGAAACATCGGAGACATTTATTTACCTTGCCATGATTCGACTCATGGTAAGGCGATTAGCATAAAATTTGACCCCTAAAAACTTTTCAAACGTCCTCTCAAGATTACAGGATTTCCGCTCTTCTCTAGTAAGTTTTGCCACGCTAGGAATTTATTAATTGTGTACAAATCTGTTTTCGGGTAGATGTCCCAGCATAATCTGTTGCACAGATGCAAGTATTAAGCGATCGCTTCTTAATCATGACTGTATTTCAAGATTGTTTTGCGGTATCGTTTGGTTTACTGAAATCAGCGAACTCCCCCGGAGCAAAGACTTCTTTATTGTTATCAGGTTTGCGAAGTGGATCAGGGTTGTATGCAGTGGGGAGCCGCATATAAACGTATTCACATCTCACCCCATCAAATTTAGTATCGGTGGTAATGCCCCAATCTTGAATGTATGCTCCAGTAAGATTAGCGCCCGTCAAGTCGGTTCCGTTAAGCTGTGCTTGTACTAGCTTTGCTCTGGATAAATCTGCATCTTGTAAATTCGCTTGACTGAGGTCTGCACCAATAAAACTGGCATCTATCAAGTTAGCTCCTTTAAAGTTAATTCCGCTTAGGTTTTCACGGTCAAAATTACTGTCCTGTCCAACACCTGTCTTTAACACGCTTACCACTTGTGCTTTTTGAAGGTAAGTTGTTCCAGGGCGAACAAAGTCGAGTTTTTTAGTTTTGTTGAAACAGGTACGAATTAGAATGGCTTTTCTAAAATCTGTACTTTTTAGTGTGGTGGTTGTGAAATTAACATCAGTTAAATCAGAAGAGCGAAAGCTTGTACCACCAATAGCTGCAAAAGCAATAGCGATGTTTCGAATCCAAGAGTATTTTTCATCTCCTTCCATTGCTCTGCGACCAATGTTAGCACTAAATAAAATTCCGGCGACGGCTAAGACGAAGGCTAAGACAAAGGCTCCGAGGAAGGCAAAGGCGAAGGATAATGAAGCGGCGATTCCGGTTCCGCCTCCGAGGAAGGCGAAGGCGAAGAATCCGAGTCCATTGAAGACGAAGGCTAAGGCTCCAGCTCCGGCGTTGGCAATAGCTAAGGCGATGGCAACAGCTAAGGCGAAGTCTCCGGCGACGGCTAAGGGGCCAGCGAAAGCTAAAGCGACGGCGAAGGCTAAAGTGACGGCTAAGGCTAAGGCTAAGACGACGGTGAAGGCTAAGGCTCCGGCTCCGGTTAAGGCTAAGGCAACGGCAACAGCTAAGGCGACGGTTAAGGCAAAGGTGACGGCTAAGGCTGATTTTAATCCTTGGTCAAGGATAACTATAAATAAAACAATCACTACTATTAAGGAAGTCCAGCCGACAACCTGATTTAGTGGATGTGGACTGTCAAATATAAAAGCTATGAATAATCCAGTGAAGGCTGAGAAAAATCCTGAAATTCCAGATAGCACCCAAGAAACACAAACTAAAAAAATAGCCCAACGCTTTTGTAGTCCTGCCTTAGCAGCTGTGAAGTTTGCACCATTTAGATTAGCCCCTGTAAAATCTGCACTCTTGATATCTGTGCCACTAAAATTTGCCCCCTCAAGGTTTTGTCCTTTGAAGGAGCGCCCACGAAGATTTTGACCAAAGAAGTCCTGGTGCATGGTTGGGTACTGGATATCAATTTACTTTTGCTACAGTCATACCAAGATTGATTCCGTAATTTCAACGTTTGAAAGCGCTTTTATTTTTATATTGCCTCCGGCAAGAGGTAGATGCGCGAACAATTCTTTTTTATCCAAAGTCCAAAAAATACTCTTGTGTATAGGTTTTTATCGGGAAATTAGTCATGTTTCAAATATCACGCGGACTGCGTTCTGCTTTGAGAATTCTAGTTGGTCTAATTTGGATTTTTTCAGCGTTTTGCTTTTTACTATTGACTCGCATACCAGTGCTGCTTCCTTGGTTGGCTGTTCTGCCTGACTGGTTGGCTAGGATTGCTATATCCTTTGTGGTTAGTCCAGGGTTTATAATTCTAAGTTGCATTCTCGTTGCGTTGAGCAGTTTATTACTTTGGCATCGATTTTCTAATAAATGGGCAACTATCTTTGCAATCCTTATCCCATTCCTACTTTTCATTGGAACTGTTCTATTTGGTGACATCGATACTCAGGGAACACAACGATACGTCACTGATGCGGCTCAACGCGGCGATGTGAGGAGTACTCGTGAACAGATATTAATTCGGGGTGGATCGCTTAATCAAGTAAGGGCATTGATTTATGTGGGGACAAATGTAAATGTGCGCGATCCACAAGGGCGTTCTGCGCTTTACTGGGCTGGATGGGCTGGAGGAAGGCCAGAAAAGTTAAGCTACTGCTTCAAGCAGGGGCTAAACCTGATGGAAGGGCACTAGTAAATGCTGCCTCTTGGGGAAGCTTAGATGCCATCAAACTAATGTTTGAAGCGACCTCTGATGATGGGAAAGCGCTGGTAACAGAGGTGGGCAATCAAGCGCTGGAGGCAAATAAGGCCCACACGAACGCAAGTGCCTCAGATCGGGCACAAATTGCTCGGATGTTAATAGCACGAGGAGCAAAGTCTAATGACCAGAAGTAACAGAGGCAACTGTTCTCTTGAGATTTTCTTTACAAATCAGCGCTTAAACCCAAAAAGTCAAAACCAACGTTACCTTTATACACATACATCCGATATTCCGCACTTCAAGATGTAGCATACAGATATTCAAGAATATTTCCTAATAATGCTCAATCATTAAGTATTAATACTGGCTAATTTTAGTAATTTGTGATTTATATTTAACCACCATTGGTAGGATATTGGAAATCCTCGTGTATTACACCATGAAGTGCGGAATGTGGGCTATAAGATTGCTAGAGCAGAAGATGATCGACCAGTTGAGGCGAACGGGTTCGTAAGTCCATTGGTGCAGAAACCTCATTTGCACAGGACTTAAGTGATGTCGGTCAGATGTTGTAGGAACTCGAACAGATTGCTCAGATAGTGGAGCAACGGTTAGAGCAGCACGAAACGCGGGGCCGTACATTAACTCTGAAAGTCAAGTTTTATGACTATTATCAGATAACCGCATTAAAACAATGCTTGCTCCCATCAGTGAACTCTCTACGATTTTTGAGATAGCTAAAGCACTGTTTGAGTCGATTGATCTGGAAAACCGCATTATTAGGTTACTGGGCAATGATTCCAGCAGTCGCTAACTATATTTCCAAACAGCCATTTGGCTAAGGAGATAGTTGAAACTGGGTTGACATTATTGGTGAAAACTTATTAGTAGGGAGGTTAAGTCATGAATCAGTCCCATGAGGAAGACAAAGATAAATTCCTTTCCCCTCGTGGTCGCTACTACGGACAAGTTAAACCAGAAAACTTAGTGTTTAATGCTAACTTGCAAGAATTTGCTCAAAAAGTTGGCATGATCACCAGTTTAGAAAGCAATGGTAAGCTTGAGCCAGAAGATGCTTATCAGCAAATTGGTTTATTGCGTCTAATCCTCGTATAGTGCAGCTTTAAAAGTTTTTCGTTCTTTTTGCATAAAGTACAAAACTCTAGCTGAAGAGTATTACATAGCAAACGAATTATATTAGGACTTACGCATTGACATAAAATACTAAATATGAATGCTTTGAAATATATCTGTCGTAAGGGCACAGCACTGCTTGCCCCTACATTGCAGGTGTATTTAAGTTTAAACAATAATTAATAAAAGCCTGAAAGAACCTATTTTCGTAAATGTATACCATGATTAATTTGTACGGTACGTAAGTTCCTAAAACTAGATGGTGGCATCATGAACATATATCTAGCCAAGTCTTCTGTGATATTCCATCTGGGGTTACTCCGCCGCCTGTAGATTTCAAACACTACACAACCTCCGCTTAATCACGCACTAACTCGGCAGTAGTGGAAAATAACTTTAGGAACATGGTATATAGCAATCCTCGAAAACTGCTGCTAACAAGCGTAGGAGTAATAGCGATCGCCTACATTTCAACTTGTCTATTTTTGTTTGTTCGGCAGCGTTATTTGATATTTCGCCCTATTCCACAAATCTTAACGCTACCTAGTTCACGCGACTTTCTTCTTCCTTACAAAGATGTGCGTTTACCTATTCCCGACTCTAATGAATATATACATGGCTGGTGGATTCCAGCACCATTACCAAAAGAGAAAGTTTCTTTAATTTCAAATGAGCCTGTAAAAATTTTAAAATCACCTAAAACATTTTTATACTTTTGTGGTGCTGCTAATAATAAAGGTTACTACAATTATATAGGCAGACTTCAAGCAATGCGACAGTTGGGGTTTTCTGTGTTAGTGATTGACTACCGAGGTTTTGGTAGTAGTAATGGGAATTTTCCCAGTGAGTCTCAGCTTTATCAAGATAGTCAAATAGCCTGGAATTATTTAGTAAAAATCCAACAAATACCTCCTGATAAAATTGTTATTTACGGCGAATCAATGGGGGGAGCAGTTGCTATAGATTTGGCAGTAAAACATCCAGAAGCTAGTGGATTAATTGTGCAAAGCTCCTTTACATCAATGGCAGAGCAAATCAAATATAGAGATTGGTTACGGATGTTTCCCATCGATTTGCTGCTAACACAAAAGTTTGATTCTCTTTCTAAAGTTCGTTCTCTACGTCTTCCCGTTTTATTTATTCATGGAACTGATGACAGCATTGTTCCATCCTACATGAGTCAGCAGTTATATGATGCTGCCCTTGAACCCAAACAACTTTTGTTAATTCCAAAAGGAAAACATGTCCAAATTTATCAACCTGGAAGTAACTCGTATTTACAAGCAATTCAGAAGTTTATCCAAAAGATAGAGTCTAGGAGTTACGCATTGACAAAAAACGTCACCCATGTGTACTAAGCGGCACAAGTATTGGTGAGATTGTCCACAATAATAGACTGCCGGCACTGGGGGAAGTGTCGCTCGATTTCCCAGTGTGACAAATGGTAGTAAGAGCGGAGCGATCCCACCTGGAGGCAGAGATGGATGTGTTGTAGTGTTTGCTGTACTGTTCATCTAAAAGTGTGTAGTGAACAAAGTTCTAGTAAAGTTTACTAGAACTTTGATGGCAGGGCAACAACAGGCCCGAAATGTAATTGATAATTGGTTAATTAAACCCCGATCTCACATTTTGGTGTTGCTCAAATCAAAGTCAATTGCTCCACTTGCTCTCCTACCAAATACTCCGGCTTCAGCCTAAAGAAACAGATGCACCAGCGATCGCTCGACACGCGTTCAATACCATGCGGTTGCTTGTTGTCGAAGCTGATGCAGTCCCCCGGCTCTAACCAGTATGACTCCATGCGTCGAGTATCCTGACAACCGGAGATAGAGAACCGCGCCCGACCCATGACATTGATTTCTGCTGCCCCTTGATCATAAGCTGGTGAGTCACGGTGTACTTTGATTTGTGTCCCGGCGGGGTAAAATAACACGAGTGCTTGGTGAAAATCGGGCAGCAACTTCTCGCCCAATTCTTCAATATCACCAGAACCAGGGTATCTGAACGGGTCAACCGTCTTAACTTCAGCTTTCTTCCCCGACTTAGCGGTGGCAAGACTAACGAATCGCCGCAGATGCAACTCCCGGCGGCCATCAGCATATCCAGATGTAGAGGGGAACATCAAATGCTTCACAGACTCGCACCAATCCTGAACTTGGGCTAACTTTTCTCCCTCCAACTTGCCCACTGGTGCAATGAGACTAGGAGATTCGGTTTTTGGTGTAACAACTGGCTGTGGTTTTGGTGAGGGTTCAGGAGCAGCTAAGAGCGAAGGAACCAAACGCGCACGGTAGAAATCACTGCACAACCCCGACAACACTCCCAGCATCCCTAACTCTGACCACTCGCCTAAATCTTCATTGCCCAACGATATTTGATAGTAACCACAAGGTAGGCGTAAGCACTGCACGAAATATCCAGCGTCATAACAGTTGGACAACAGCCTTTGAATTCCGGGCGGATAGCTGGAATTGACTATTTGATTTGAGGGAACACTTGGTTTTGTGGTGATTGACTGAGTTGAAATACAGTCGTAAAATTCTCTAGTCTCCGTGTCAGAATTGCTAAGGGTATCAGTTAACCCGTTACCCTTATTTAATTGTGTGGGTGTAGTTATAGAATCATTCTGTGTCCCATTTGTGGACATTTTGACAGCCAATAACCCAACTTCCCCACCCCAAAGTTGAGGCAGACTGCGCTCAATCACCTCCCGCCCAACGATGTGGCGATGGCAGAAATCCCCAAATTTTTCGTAGCAGCACAATGTAATATCTGTACTTGATTGTTGCTGCTTGAGTATCCATAGGTCAATCAACTGCTGGCGGGACAGGAGAATTTCTTGAAACTGGCGCTCGTATGAGAGTTCCGCACTGGCATCCTGGGCTGATGATTTCCACCATTTGAGCAGTTCGGGAGTCGGAGCGAACAGAGGTAAATGTCTTCCTTTCCATTTTGGAGGCGGATAGATTGAAATTGAGACAGTCTCACCGATGAATTTTCCAGCATAGTATGAAGTGAAGATCATAATCGCACCCTCTCCAAGTCATAGTCACTCACCCGCGCGATGGAATCTCTGGAGGTAAAAACCTCGTCACCTCTTTCCGATATAGCAGGGGACATCCATTCGATGCTGTAGAACCAGCAATCGTTAATCAGTTGTATGCCTTGGACTATGCGGATCGGTGGCCCATCACCGTGAAATCGAAACTCGACCAACTCACCCAAGCGAAACACAGGTTTTTCTTGGGGCAGCGATGGCTGCGCCAACGCCAAGGGCGAACGCAAATTACCTGTACCAATAAGTTCACTACCCCAAACACTTATGTTGTCATTGCAAGTATTGATTTCGTATTTCCAGCCTTGCGGCGACCATTCGACACCACAGCAGTAACCAAATGCTTTGACTCTCTTGACGTACACCCGTTCAAGCAAACTCACTAGCAACGGTGGGATTCGTTGACCCCAAGGTGGAGAGATGTACCAGCACTGTTCTAGGTTTTGGACAAGGTTAGTCACACTTTTGCTCCTTTCAAAATACTTTGTGCCGACATGAATAATTGAGTTGCGAAACTGGGTGGTACAGAGTAGCCGATGATTGACCCAGCCGTAGCAGTCTCAGGCGGGAACTCATACCAAGACGGAAAACCCTGCAAAATGGCTGCACCTTGGATAGACAAAGACTTGACCGTACCATTTGGCAACCAAATATCAGCGAACTTACTACGATTACAGCCCTTGTGATCTGTGAAATGCGATCGCAGAATGGTATTAGCGGGGTGCGACCCTGGCTTGTACTTGGGTAACTTGCGTCCACCAACTCTTTCTATTAGCAGTGGTGTTGGCGCATTCCCGGCTAAAAATTTATCTAAAGCTTGTTGTTGCTTGAGCAGTAATTGAGAGTCAAGCATCGTGGGGATTAGATGAGCGATCGCCCCATACCAACTAATAGGGTCAGATGTAGGTGGTAGTGAGATAGCCAAATCCCGGCAAGCAATCAGGACTAACCGCCGACGCGCCTGGGGCAGTCCAAAATCAGCCATATTCACCACGCTGTAAGTAACCGAGTACCCCTTTTGTTCCAAAGCTGACATAATGATACTGAAACTCTGACTGTTCTGATAGCGCGGCACATTCTCCAGCGTAAACACCCGTGGCTGCAACCGTCGGATAGCTTCTGCCACAGCGATCGCTGCGGTCAGGTCGTCAGCCGTTTCAATGCCCTTACCCGCTTTAGCTGTGTGAGCTTGACTGAAGTTGGCGCACACTGGGGAAGCATGGAGATAGTCAGGTCTTCGTGGAAAACCTAGAAATCCTAACTGTGCTACTTCTTGCACTGTTAGTTGGATTATTCTACAGCCATACTCGCTAAAGTTGTGGTGATGGGTTTTGGCGATCGCCCTGCTCAAGTCTGGCTTACTTGGGTCATGTTCCACTGCAATGACTGGGCGAATACCAGCCTGTACCATCCCCGCTTCAATCCCGCCGCCACCAGCGAAAAGTACTATAGCGATCGGTGCATTATCTGGTAGTGTGGGTTTTTTATCTGTGTTATCAAAATTTTTGCAGACATCCAATTTTAGTGATGGCTTTTTGGTTTTCGCTTTTTTGATAAAGGCGATAATATCTTCCCTAGTTGCCCCCTGCTGTTGCATTAGACGAATCATTGGCACAGCGCCAGGGGGAATTGAGCCTATACTTCGTCCAATACACACTCCATTAACTCGTTCTTCCCAGTTAAAACCCCATCGCCACTGAGTCGGGTTGTCTGGGTCACGTTGGCCTATAACTCGTGGGTAAAAGGCTATGGTTCCATCAAGTAGCTTTTTCTTTTCGAGGTACGGATATAAGCATCCTTGGCTATGAATTTGTATGCTTTTAAGGTCGTCCTCTAAGAACTTTTCGGGTATTGCAGATAACTCAACTATTACTGATTTAGTCATGCAGCCACCTCCATAACCAAATCATCGGGTACTTCAAAAATCGCCAACCGCCCGACGTAAGGAATTGGTGTGATCTCGCGTGGATTCTCCAGCTTCCAGTGATATTGCCCAGGCATTCCCCAACCAGACGCAACTTGTGAAAACTTGCAGTCTACTATTGTGACAATCCCAATAACTTGACCGCGACGTAGAGAGATTAACTCTGGAATAGACACGCCCATATTGTGACAAAATTCTTGTGCTTGGTAATATTCTCTTTTAGTACAAGTTTTGCCAGCGTGAACGAGAATATCGCCGCGATAATTGATAGTCCAGTCACGGTTTTCAATATTTTTGGTCGAGTGAATGATAGCCCATGCCCAAGGCTGACGAACTGAAAGTGCTTTCATAACATTTATGCTGATGATTGACTGAACAAAGCCAAAACCTGCTGCGATAAACGAGTAGCAGCAATCTCACAATATTGTTAGTTGATTTCGATACCCACAGCGCCACGATTGAGGTCTTTAGCACACTTGAGAGTAGTGCCAGTGCCAGCAAATGGATCAAGTATGTTCATATTTGGTCAATGGATCTATGAGTAAAACTCGTTGGATGGGTTTATTGAGTATTGTTGAGTAAATAATTGTTTTTAACCTTCCATTTCTATATTTTGTAAATACCCTATATTCAATCTCAACTGGATATTTACACCGGAAGTTAATGATTCTACAAAGCCGATTTCTAATCACAATCAGTGAATTAGGATAAAGTTTTTGATGATGCTCTAACTCAAAAACAGCACTCCAGAAAGCATTAACTAAATCTTGAGGATGACTTGCAAATTTTTGGCGACGTAAATCTTGAGAAAAAACCGAGTACTCTTCGTTCAAAAAATCACGGTCGGGGTTAACAAAACCACCAATGCAAAGAGATGTAGCTGATTGCAAATGTCGCAAGCATTTATCTCGCAGTGGTTCAAAAGCTATTAATTCATTTGTTGTCAGCATATTACTAGCTCTTTGGATTGTATAATTAGCACACCAAATTAATTAACTCCATCCCGTTTACCTCGCCAAGTTCAAAAATTTCGATGTAGATAAATCGCACAACATCGTCGCAGTGCCGAGCTTACCGTAAAGGCGGTTTTTCTCAACAATCAACTCAATAGTGCGGTCGCTTGGGTCTTTTGTGTAGACAGCATCGCGGTAAAGCATGATTAACTGGTCACAAACCTCAAAGATTTCGCCAGAGTTGCGAAGTAAATGACGATTGGGGCGTTTATCAGCCGTTGTTTGATTCCCCCGATTGATTTGACAGCCCAGGAAAACAGGGATTTTGTGAGACTTGGCAATATCCCGAATCTGGCGGGTAATCTTGCCGACTTCAAAAGCCATATTCCCCCCAGATTCCAGAGGAATCTGCTGCAAGTAATCAATAAACACAGCCCCAATAGAACCACCGAATTCGGCAATGGCACGGCGCACAGCAGAAGCAATCATTGTGGTTGTAGGGGAGGAATGCTCGTAAACCTTCCAAGGCAGTTCCACCATCTGTCCTATGCCTTGTGCTATTTGCTCCCAGTAGCACTGAGTATTGGTTTGAATCATAGAAGCGTCTACGCCTGTGATTCGGGCAAGCATTCGGGCATTGAGTTGATTCTTGTCCATCTCAGGGGTTACGTACAGAACAGGTAATCCGAGCTTAGTCATGATTTCGTAAGCGTAAGAAATCATAAAGTGAGTTTTCCCCATGTGGGATTCAGCAGCCACTACTACCAAGCTGCTTGGATAAATGCCACCGGTGATATTTTCGAGGTCGTACCAACCAATTCTGTCGCCTGCCATGTTTCCCATCTCCAGCTTTTGAAAAAGTTCAATGCCCATGTCTTGTGCAGAGAAAACCTTGCAGCGTTCATCGCTTTGATTTTGGGTAACGGTGAAAACTTTCGCCTCAGCTTGCGATAGTACAAGTGGCAGTTCAGTTTCTGTTTCGTAGCCAAGGTGGACAATTTCATTGCCCACTTTGATTAACTGCCGTCGTCGATATTTCTCCATCACCAGATCGGCCAAAGCATCGATGTTGACGGCGGACACAGTGCGGTCTACCAAAGTCGCTAACTTATTTCTGCCACCAATGCGGTTTAGTAAATTGTGGTCAGACAACCATGCGGTGACGCTTAGTAAATCTGTGGGTTGGTATGTAGCATGAAGTCGGACTGCGGCTTGATAGATATATGAGTGGGCGCTGATGTAAAAGGCTTCCACTACTAGGCGATCGCTGACTCTAGTCATTGCTTCTGGGTCAAGCATAATCCCGCCCAAAATCGCTTCTTCAGCTTCAATGTTTTGTGGGGGCAAATCTGAAACTGGATAGTTAGAGCCAAAAGGAATTACGTTGTCTTGATTAGGATGCATAATTATGCTCTTAGTGCTAATTTTAACTGCGCTTCAACTTCTCGCAAATTCATGGAAGATGCTCTGGTGTTGCTCGGAACTTTTGGGGTGTTGGCTGCGGCTTGAAGTTTTGCTTTTAGCTCCAGCATTTGTGGGCTATGTTGATACCCATTGGATGGAACCCGAATGGATTCCTCTTGCTGACGGCGCATTCGGTCTTGTGCCAACGCATCTTCGAGCGAACTGTTAGTGGTGTTTTTTACTCTGTGAGCCAAAGCAGTATGGTGTTGAGGTAGGGGTTGTTTCTGTGTTTGCAATAGTGCTTGCTGATAACGCTGATTCAAATTCGTCCACCCACCCTTGGTTTTCTCCCAGGTGTTGATTACTGCGATCGCATGAGTTATTTCAAGTTGTGCCGAGCGTTTAGACTTAGTGGCTAATTCTTGTGCTAGGAAGTCCACGACTACCGGGTTGAAGTTCTGGTACAAGTTATTCAGCTTTCGCTCTCCATTGCGCCAAGGTAAAACCCAGCGATTCCACTTGATTGTTTCTCTGACAAGCAGTGGTAGAGAATCATCACTCATAGCAGTCGGGTCTGTTAGCCAGGCATCAATCAGTTCTTCCACGTTCCGGGCTGTTTTGTACGGACAGGTTAGTTGCGGCTTATTTGATTGTTCGGATTTCTCGAACAACCCCGCCGCAATAGTTGATCCTCTTGAGGGGTTATCGGTTTGTTGCGAAGACTCGGATTTTTTTGACAAGGAAGCAGGTAATTGTAGGGTTGATTCTTCTAAGCTTGGTTTTTCTGGAGTTGGTTTTTCAAGTTCAATTTCTTCCGTTGTCAAATCAAGTTTTTCTTTTTCACACACACTTTGATGGGTGGGGGGCGCGGGTGGCGTTGCCAGGGGCGCGTCCTTGAGTGGATAGACTTCAATTGGATGATCTTTAATTGGATAATCTTTGGGTGTTCCCCCAGCACTACCGGGGTGTCCCCCCAGCACTACCGGGGGTGTTCCCCCAGCACCCCTGGGGTGTTCCCCCAACGCTACTCCCAGTGTCCCCCCAGCACCCCTGGGTATTCTCCCTTCTCCACTTGAATCTTTCTTGCCTCGGATCAAGGAAGATGGTTTTGTTGCGTAGGGAAACCAATCTTCCAGATCCGTCAGGCTGTAATGATTTGAGGTTTGGAAACCGTCTTTTTCTCTACTGGTTTTGGTGACTAAATTCCAGGAAATGAGTTCATTGACCGCGGCGATCGCTTTTCGGCGTAAGCTCTCAGTTGGTGAATGAGGGAAAGAACCGCGAAAGCAAGCCTCTCCAATAGACTTATAGGAAGGAAAAGCATTGTTGTCACAACCAGCACGACGGCACAAATGACAGTAAACACGATATGCCTCCATTGTTAGGGGTAAATCATCTAATTTACTATCCATGTAAATATGGCGTTTTCTTCTGTTATCGCTAAAGCTGTCGGTAGTCATCTTTTAAATCCTCCAGCAATGTTTATTTTTTCTGTTAAACTCATCGTTAGAACCCTACAAAAAACTTTTCCTTCCCCTGCCTGTGAAAAACAGTGTGGGGGATTTGCTTTTACTCTCATATTGAAAAAGGAAATTCTCTAACTTGTAAATGTTGTGGAAACTCTTCAATGTCTCCCCCTTTCTTGTCGCAGGTTTTAAATCTTTGTTGGTCAAATATTGCATTCGCCCCCAACTGCTTCATAAACACAGGTGTTTTAACTACGTGACACTGTTGGATAATTGATTCAAGCCATTCAATGTGGCATGGTCTTGAATTTGGGCCAGACTCTCCGCCACAGATTAACCATTGAACTTGGTTTAGATACGGACTTACATCGCCCAAATCTTCTAGTAATGGCTCAACCGACCAAAACCGAATATCAACAGGAATCTGAGCAAGGAATTGACTACGTTCTTCAAGAGTGCGACTATTTTCAATAGAAGTGCCAACCCAAATATTTGAAGGCAGTTTGTCTAGCTCTTGACTATCAAGCCATTCCGCCACGGATGAAAACATAATTTCTGGACGCTTGGTAAGTATTTGGAATGTTTGCAAAGGAGCAGCGAACATTCCGTCCAGCATTTCATGTTGCCAAAAACGCGGAACCCATTCACCAAAAACATCTGTCATTGAAGAAACAAAATGCTTTTTTGGTTTTCTTTGGAACCCCCATTTCCGAATAGCTTCTGTATCTAACACTAGCTCTGGTGGTTGCCCAGAGTAGGGTTGCTTATTCCCACCAAAGAAAGAATTTTGATTCAGCTTTTCGCTATAGCAATTTTTACACCCCTCGGAGATTTTTTGACACCACCAACCGCCGACTTTGGCACGGATGATATTATCTGTTAAGTCTGTCCATTCTATGTTTGTTGGCATAAACACCTCTGAAATTTGAAATTAGACAATACATTTGAAAATGGCTAATAAAACACCTCAAACTGAATACGATTCTCCTTGGAAGCAAATACTACAGTTGTATTTTCAAGACTTCATGTTGTTCTTTTTTCCCCAAGCACACAGTGAAATTGATTGGAGTAGAGGTTTCGAGTTTCTAGATCAAGAGTTACAGCAAGTAGTTCGTGATGCTGAATTAGGAAAACGACTAATTGATAAATTGGTGAAAATCTATCGCATTGGGGGCGAAGAATCTTGGCTGTTGATTCATATAGAAATCCAAAGTCAAGAGGAAACCGATTTTCCTAAACGGATGTTTGTCTACAACTATCGAATTTTTGACCGTTACGATCGCTCTGTTGCATCATGCGCGATACTGGGGGATGACAACATCAACTGGCGACCATCGCAGTTTGGGTACGATTTGTTTGGTTGTACGGTTGATTTTCAGTTTCCTGTAATCAAGCTGCTAGACTATAAACATTGGTTGTCAGAGCTAGAAGCCAGTCGCAACCCCTTTGCTACGGTGGTAATGGCTCACTTGGCAGCAGTGCAAACCCGCAGTAATAGGTCGCAAAGGAAACAATCAAAACTGAATTTAGTGCGTCGGTTGTATGAGCAAGGGTTTGAACGCGAGGCTGTTGTTAACCTGTTGGCTTTTATTGACTGGATGTTGACGCTACCATTAGATTTAGAACGAGAATTTCAACGGGAAGTAGAACAATTAGAGGCAGAACAACGTATGCAGTACGTGACATCATTTGAGCGAATTGCCCGAATGGAAGAATTGGTAGAAGCAATAAAATTAGGCTTGGAACTCAAGTTTGGCCCTGAAGCATTAAACCTAGTGCCAGAAATTTCATCGTTGGAAGACGTTGAACTATTAAGAGCAGTGAGAAATGGGATAAAAACAGTAACTACAGTTGATGAATTACGTCAAATCTACCAGTCCTCTACAACTGACAATCCCCCAGAAAATTAGCATTGAAGAATTTAATATTTAGTTTTCCAGGTTCAGTACACTTTAAGTGCTTAAATTAGCTCTAATTAAGCACTTAACGAAGTATCTCCATCACGTCCCTCAACAGGCTGATCAAACTTCAGAGCCTCATCCCCCCAACAGTCCCAGCCGTCCCTAGACTCGCGTGCGAACATCTCCAGCTTGGTTATGTCTGGACACAGTTTGTCTACGAGTTGGTAGAAACTTTCGGGCTTACGGGAATGCTCACGCCTGGGAGAGTGCAGGATGGTGGACTCGTTTGTGAGTGTTCGTCCAGAGAAAGCTTTCACATTTCCACGAACAGCCATTGCACAGTGTTCAGTCGAATTCCGCAGCCAATGTCCCACCCCAAGATGTGTTTTAGTGCCATCTTTGGTGACTTTTTCCCAAGTCAAAATAGTCTTGAGTTCAAATCCCCATACCTGTAAACATTGAGCCGCTTCGACCATGTGATTGTTCGTAAACCAGAGCCAGAGGATACAGCCATTGCAATGGCATAATTCGGGAATGGGCAGAGCCAGAATTTCCTCAGTTCGCATTGGTTGATAGGGGATGCGGTTGCGGTGAGTTTTGTCTTTAGAACGAAGTCTGTAGAACCAGGGAGGATCTATAATAATGCACTGGTACTGGCCTTGCAGAGTTGTGAGTCTCATACTACCTCCTGCGGTCGTTGGACAATCGTTGCACTGATAGATTCAAAGTCAACCTGAAAGATATTTAAATCAGGAGTCATTTCGCCGGAATTATATCGATCTGTGATGACTTGTTTGATGGCTTCTTCTGCCAATCCATCAGGTAGATAAATGTGTGCTTCGCTAATAACTTTTTCAACTACTTGAACTACGACTTTCATAAATTATTCCTGAAACTGAATTCGGCTTAAAGTTTGTAGCTGTGCAGCAAGTGTGCTTAAGAAATCCTGGAGTTCTTGGGTTGCTTGCTCCTTAGTAATTTCTTTTTCAAAAACGTAAATTCTTGTATTTCCCAGATAAACTTCTACACGGGTGGTATTTATTACAGGTGAAATCAGAAGAGTTAAAGCAAATTCCTCATATTTGCAGAAGTAATACTGGTGGTCTTCACTCAATGATTGGCCTTGTTGCCAAGTAATCATTTCTGTATCGTCGTCATCAGTAAGCGCAAATTCTACTTCTTCAACAGCAGTGAACGCCATTTTTACACAAGCTTTCTCAGCCGGATGAGTTGCATCTTGCATTCGGTAGTCTTGTCTAACTACATAACCTTGGATTCTATAAAAGGCTTTTGCCAGTTTTTCAATGAGTGCATCTTTTTGAAATAATCCCAGTTCCATATTTAAACCCCAAATTCAAAAACTTTAATTCCATCAACATCAACGGGATTAATTTCAATTAATCCGCCGCCAGCGTAATTACAAGGAATCTTGTGCTTATCCTTATCATCGAAAGCCTCTTTACAAACTGGCATCCATCGTCCTACACAAGAAAATCCTGCGGCAGACTCTGGTGCGCCAGCTTTTTTGTAATCCGCAACAGTAGCAATATGACCACAGTATGGGCATTTGAATTTCCATTGCATTACGTCTTTACCAAATAGTATTTGTCCTTGAGTTAGCCACTGTTCTTTATTCATGTTTAACTTACGGGGGGACAAAAAGGGCTAGAATGCAGATAAAATAAGCCTCATAGCCCTTTCTCCTTGTTGATAATACTTTCGCTTATTAGGAGCTAATGTCATTAACTCCGCCACCAGTTCGTAAGAATTTTCCATAAAATTGACCCAGTTAGCTCCATATAATCCAATATAAAAACTGCTATGACGGCGAACTGTCCGCCCCGATTCTTTAATTCGACCGACATATTTTTGAACACCCATACGTTTAATTTCTTGACCAGATATAGTTGCAGATGTATAGGCAAGCGAGATTAATAAAATTAGAGAAATTAACCGTTTTCCTGATGCCTTAGTATCTTCTAAGTTATAAC
>NZ_WBKM01000075.1 GCF_015714725.1 Nostoc sp. WHI | reverse complement strand
TGAGTGCTGAGTGCTGAGTTGTGAGTGCTGAGTGCTGAGTTGTGAGTGCTGAGTGCTGAGTTGTGAGTCTTGAGTGCTGAGTTGTGAGTCTTGAATGGTGAGTTGTGAGTCCTGAATGGTGAGTTGTGAGTCTTGAGTGCTGAGTTGCGAGTCTTGAATGGTGAGTTGCGAGTGCTGAGTGCTGAGTGCTGAGTTGTGAGTGCTGAGTGCTGAGTTGTGAGTGCTGAGTGCTGAGTTGTGAGTCTTGAGTGCTGAGTTGTGAGTCTTGAGTGCTGAGTTGTGAGTCTTGAATGGTGAGTTGTGAGTCCTGAATGGTGAGTTGTGAGTCTTGAGTGCTGAGTTGCGAGTCTTGAATGGTGAGTTGCGAGTGCTGAGTAAAGTAGAAAGTACTCAGCACTTTTAACTTGAGTGAGGAAGAGGCGATCGCTCTCTGGTATGCTTGTAGTCTTTCAACTCAGCACTCTTAACTCCTAACTCTTAACTCCTCACTCTTAACTCAGCACTCAGCACTCATCACTCCTCATACGCCCTGCTCCTTAAACCATGCCAAAAGACTTTTCCAACCTTCTTTGGCTTCTTTGTCGCGGTAGGAGGGACGATAATCGGCAAAAAATGCGTGGGGTGCATCGGGGTAGACGATGATCTCAGATTCGCTGCTGCTTTCCTTGAGGCGATCGCGCATCTGCTCTACTGTATCGAGGGGAATACCCGTATCTTTACCGCCGTAGAGTCCGAGAACGGGGACTTTTAGTTTTGATGCAATATCGACGGGAAACTTGGGCTGAAGTTCGGTAGCATCGCCTACTAGTCGCCCATACCAGGCTACACCTGCCTTAACTTTGGGATTGTGTGCTGCATATAACCAGGTAATGCGACCGCCCCAACAGAAGCCTGTAACTGCCAATTTGTTGGCATTACCTTTAGCCGATTTCACTGCCCAGTTTACCGTGGCATCGAGATCGGATAATACTTGAGCATCTGGCACTTTGGCGACAATTGGGCGAATTTCATCTATGTTGCTTAACTTCGTGACATCGCCTTGACGCACGAATAATTCGGGTGCGATCGCTAAGTACCCCAACTTGGCAAAGCGACGAGTGACATCCTGAATATGTTCGTGTACGCCAAAGATTTCCTGTAGCACTAAAACAATGGGAAAGTTACTACCAGTCGCGGGTACGGCTCTGTAGGCAGGAATTTCACCATCTTTAACAGGGATTTTTACTGCACCAGCTACCAATTTCTTGGCATCAGTGGTGATGACTTCGGCAGAAATGGGTTGTACTGCTACCGCAAAACCCGTTGCTAAGGTGGCAGTTGCGATAAATTTGCGGCGTGTTATTTCTTTCATCATCTCTACCTTAGATTGGCGAAAACTTGATTGTTGGTTATCCGTACAGCACTACAATGTGAATACTACGGGTTATTAATCAGTTTATCGTGATATTAGCTTTGTTTGCTACCTCAGTTTTTGCCTGCATACAAAGAGCGATCGCTACATAAACAATGACCTTTAATCAAAGTTTAAGCTGCCTTTAAGAATGAAATATCGTTGTTGCGCCTCAATTCAAATTTATTCATCAAAAAATCAGAAAGATTTGAACTAAGATGCGTACTACTTTCTTTTATGTCAAAGATAAATATTTCCTTTCTTCACAAGTTCCTCAAATTGTTTTGCTATAAACATAAATATGGGACGGAAACGTTTAAAGAATTTAAAATTCAAAAGTTGCTAAACATGGTTGAGGGATTTGTCATTTTTGACAATCCAGCATCTAGCAACCCGAAACCGTAAAGACCAATTACCAATAAAACCGGAGATATATATGTTTAAAAAAATTCTAGTTGCATTAGATCACTCACAAATAGGGCAACAGGTTTTTGAGCAAGCATTAGATTTAGCAAAGTTAACACAAGCTAACTTAATGCTGCTGCATGTCCTATCTCCAGAAGAAGAGGGCAGTCCTTACGTACCTACGTTTTCTAGTTTTAACTACTATCCAGGATTGAGCAGTCAAAGCTTCGAGTTATACCAAGAACAGTGGGAAACCTTTAAAAATAAAGGTATACAGATGTTGCAATTTTTCTGTACCCAAGCTAATACAGCAGGTGTAACTACAGAATTTACACAAAATATTGGTAATCCTGGCCGCATTGTTTGTGACTTAGCCCGTAGTTATAACGCTGATCTAATTGTTATGGGGCGTCGGGGTCGTTCTGGACTGACGGAACTATTTCTCGGTAGTGTGAGTAACTACGTCCTTCACCATGCTCATTGTTCAGTGCATGTTGTACATCTTTCAGTCATTCATAAAACAAATGAAATTGTCAAAGAAAGTACAAGCACTTTAAGCGTTAACTAACATTGCATAAATCATAGCGAACCAAATTCAGAAACTCTGCACTCTTGTGGGTTTCAATCTAATTCTTAATTATGAAGTCTGATTGGGAAACCTCCGATCAGGCTTTTTCGAGATAAGGTACATATAGACAACCAAAGAATGATCATATCGCCACAAACGATTCTTAACTGTACAGTATTCAGCTAAAATTGAGCGATCGTTTGTAGAGACGCGATTCATCGCGTCTTTATCCAAAGATGTGCTGCAATCATTAATTGAAATGGTACAAGAAATAAAAAGTCCGCTAGCCAAAATTAGAATTAAGAACGAAAGTGGATCTAGGAACCATGAAAGAAGATACTATCGAGATTACTGGTTTTCACGCTCATGTCTACTTCGATACCGCGAGTCAAGATGTAGCTGCGCGTGTACGTGAAGGATTGGGCGCTAGGTTTGAGGTGCAGCTTGGACGCTGGTTTGACAAGCCCATCGGGCCTCACCCAAAAGGGATGTATCAAGTTGCTTTTTTACCAAATCAGTTTGATAAAGTTGTCCCTTGGTTAATGCTCAATCGTGAGGGGTTGGATATTCTCGTCCACCCTGATACAGGGGATGTTGTGGCAGACCATGCGGTTCATTCCCTATGGTTAGGGAAAAAGCTAGATTTGAATATTGAGTTTCTTCGACAGATTAGAACTGTACCGTAGCAGTGCAAGAAGTAGCGTTGTTTACCGCCGTAGGCATCGCACCATTGATCTGTGTACACTGATTTAGTATGTAAAAACCCATAGGCACACCTAAACACCATGATGAAGAAAACCTTAAAGAAGTTAGTAGTTGCAAGCGTTAGTGCTGTTTTCAGCTTAGGCATTATAACCGATAGTACATTTAATCAAGCGATCGCTGTTAATTTAACAACGCAAGAATTTCAAGGAGATTTAATCTTAAATGATTCTCTTTATTATCAGGGGCCAGAAACAATTAGCTATTCTGGTTCTGTGAAATATTTAGATCCGAGTAATGGTGAAGCTTGTCCTGAAGGAATTTGCGTACCTGTAGAAAAGAATTGGTCTTTTAAGCTAAATGGAGATGAATTAAATTCATCCATATCATCTTTTACAGGTGTGGCAATCTTTGAATCTACACTTTCTTCCACCCCTGTAAAATGGTCTTTGAATTGGTTAAGAGATCCAACTGGCGATACTGGAAACTATACAGTTGAATGGCAACAAGGCACAGGAATAAGTCTTAGCAACTCTTATTTTAGAGGTTATTATTCATATCTTGATACTAACCCCCTTATTTCATATTCTAGTGTTTCAGTACAGGATACAAAGTCAATTCCAGAACCATCTCAATCAGTAATGGCTTTATTAGGTTTAGCTACTCTTAGCCTAGTTGCTGGTTTGAAAAGAAATAGTATTTCTCATAAGGTGTAAACATGGTTGCCTTTTGTTTTAAAATAGTTGTGTAAGTCTAAACAATGCTTTTAGAGATTGTCTCGTTCCCAGTCTGCAATTGGGAATGCCTAATTGGAGGCTCCGCCTCTTGGCTTGCAGCAGCAGCCCAATAAGCAGCATTTCCAACCAGAGGCCATTAGTGACAAGTTAAGGCAAAATTAGTTTTGTCAACAGTAATTAAGCTAGAAGTTAACTGAAATAATGAGTATCAAATTTAGCTTATTACTCTGGTTTGAGTACAAAGGCAAACGATGCTTTTAAATATGACGCGATCGCTAGCTTAAAAACGGTGTTTCTAAGCCCGATTTAGGACAATATTTTAAGCACAATTGCTTATTGACAAATAGTTTATAACCTTAACTTGTCACCAATGACCAGAGGCTAGAAACAAAGTTTTAAAGAAGTTTGGGCTTAAGTTCACACCAATAAAACTTAAGTCCCTACTACAAACAATCAATTTGCTAGCCAGAAAGCGACGTTACGCACATAGGTTTTGATATCTTCTAAGGCGCGTGGCTCTTTTTTCATACCATCTCCCGGTGCTTCATCTACAAAAGAGGGACAGCCTTTTTCAATATCCCAATTGTAATCTACTAGATGATGGAAACTGGAGTTAGCTACTGCTCGCCCTAATATATTCCCCTGTGCATCTTTGTAATGCTCAATCGCTACAACAAGATTGAAGTCACGACCTGTAACTAAACTTTTACCCAAGGCAATTACCCGCGTATTCTGATCACCCGGAGGCACGCCAATACCACCCTCGTGGGGATGTGTTGGGAAAAATTCAATACTTCCCGAAGGTGAATTGGGATTTTTTAAAAGTTCGTGTATGGGTTCAACAATGGTAATTTTTTGATAGTCGCCATTAGCTCCTGAATGATAATTTGGCCAGGAAATATAAGTTGTGTATGAATCATCTCGGCTCCAGCGAGATTCATCAGGATCGGGATTTTTCGTGTTGAAATAGTGGACATCGCCAATATCAATTAAACCGCACATACAACAGCCCATATCCTGATGATCGCGTGTTGTAAGAATACCGCCACCACGTTGCCGAAAAGCATTAATTCCAGCAATATCCTTTTGGGTTAAACCGTCACTTACCTCTAAGCCAAATAACCAAAGTTGATCAAAATCTGATTTGTCGAGACTACTTAAAACTACGTCACCACCGACTGCATCTGACTCGTAATCGCGTCCCCTAACTTCAAATAAAAAGTTTCCCGCTTCATCTTTAATCGAGGCTAAGTAATCTTGTAACATCGAGAAACGAAAAATGCTCCAGTCATCTTCAGTCGTAGGAATCGTAGTCTGCAAAAGAATACGAATTGGTTTTGCCATAACCTCTACCAGAGCAACACTATAATTAAGTATAGCGATCGCTCTGCCCAAATGCTTTAATAATGCCTTAACATCTCTCCTAAGGATGAAAGTAACTTACAACTGTAGATATAGGACTATGATTTGATTTTTGAAAAAACTCCGTACAGATCAAAGAGCATTCTTTCCCGTTGCCTCTTGCCTCTTGCCTCTTGCCTGCCTACCCAGATTGGTAGTACAGATATGATACCATACTGATAGTGTTAATAATAGCTACCAGATTTACGATGTTCCATCGCAGTTATGCCATCATTTTCTAAAACTTTTCCCTGATCTATGACGGCATAAATCAACCATCTATTACCACATTCGATCTGATTTTGTACCGTACATTCTAAATAGGCTAATGCTTCATCTAGAATCAGACAACCATTAAGAGCAGTTTGTGTGGCAAGGCTGGCAAAGGGATTATCTCCTAAAGTGCTATGACGAGAAAAATAGCGTCGTACATTTCTTCCTTCTTTGAGGATATTCAATACAAATTGATCACCAGGATGATGCATTAACTCTGCATTTTGCTCTTGGGCGATCGCAATCATAATTCCTGGTGGGTTAAAAGTTGCTTGAGATACCCAAGAAGTTAAAACGCCTTTGTGAGTTTCTTCATCACGAGTTGTCACAACACACAAAGAACCAATGATCCGGCCTACGGCTTGTTCAGTACGATCTACATGGGTTTCTGTCACAACTTGGCGGGAAGTACGCAGTTTTTTAGTTTTCTTCAAGTTTTGAGCAAAGTAAGCACCTGCTTCTTGACACTGCTGGAGAATTTCAGGAGTAGGACTAAAACGCACCCGAATTGTTTCAAATCCTAGCTGATAATTAGCATCTTTGAGCTTGGTTTCTATCAAATCAATTGCCTCTCCACTCCAACCATAGGAACCAAACACCCCTGCTAACTTAGTTTTAGCCGCCACCGAGAGAACTATTCCTAAAGCAGTTTGAATTTGAGTCGGTGCATGTCCGCCTAGAGTGGGTGAACCGATAATCAAGCCATCACAAGTTTCTACAATGCGGGTAATCTCCGCAGAATCGGCTAGTTCACAGTTAATCGATTCTACATTAACTCCATTTTGGATCAAACCTTGAGCGATCGCATTCGCCAGAATTGCTGTATTTCCATAAGCAGAAGCATAGAGCAAAGCAACACTCAATTCTTGAGATTTTTGCCCTTGACACCATTGACGGTAATCATAAGTAAAACGGCTGAGGCTGTAACGGACAACCGGGCCGTGTGCTGGGGCATAACATCTGGCTCCCAAAAGAGACAGTTTATCTAAGGCCACTTCAACTTGTTTGGCTTGGGGCGCATGGAGACATTCAAAATAGTAACGACGTTCCGCATCTAATCCCTTCCAATCTTCATCAAACAAGGTATCTTCACAAATATGAGCACCAAAAAGTTTATCTGTGCAATACCTTTGCCAAAATAAGAGCCAACAAAAATTTGGGCAAAAATGGCAAAATGACCCATACATAAGCGTTTAGCTTATAAGGTAGCTTGGAATATCAAACCCTTGATACTACGGACAATACGTTAAAAAACCTTGTGGGAAACCTTGAAGGAATTTTTAGGACTTATTGTTTTTGCCAAGCCTCAGAGAAAAGGGAGTTCAGATATCAACTCACCCTCGTAAATTGGCAAAGGTATTGCTGTGTAGAGAATTTTTGTTGCAGCATCATAAGTACAAAGCCCATCTGCCCACCGGGGGGTTGGTACGGTGATAAATGATAGAAGATGTCCTTGTCCTAAATCTAGAGTATCTCCCGATCGCACCGCTTGAATACGTGATTCCCATTCGGGAAAGGCGGTTTTTAGAGCATTGGCGGCGGGGCGGGAACAAATTAGATTGACTTGAGGAACTTGAGAGAGCAATACTTGCAAGGTAGCTCTACGGTTTGGGTTAACATGACCGAGAACAATGTAATCTAGGGTGGTGAAATCTAGATGTTGCGCTAGTTGCTGAAGGTAAATTTCGGTAAAGGATTCACCAGGAGGATCAATTAAGGTCTTTTTATCAGCTTGAATCAGATAAGAATTCGCTGTAGTTCCTTTTTGGCGGGAGTACTCAACCTCAAATTTTAATCGTTCCCAAGTCCGCGATCGCAAAATCAGAGTATTTTTACCAATTTCAGCAACCTGCACATCTCTAGGATGGCTGGTGGTTAAAGTTTTTGCAGACATAATAACCTCTCTTAATACTAGACATCTCCAGAAATTAAATATGCGTTATCTATAACCTTTGTAGAGACATAGCACTTCTACGTCTCTATATTCTTTTTCACTCCTATGTCTAATGACCATTAGTTTGTATTAATTCAGACTTAGCTCGGCTTTTATAGCGTTTAGATACTTCTTGTTCAGGATCGATACCTTCAAAAGTAGGGGGTAGCCAAACTCTCAGGAACAGTAGTATTCCCAGCACTAATAAAAAGGCGCAAGTTGCCAAAACTTGACTCCAACTTGTTTCTAGAACACCTTTAACAATGACTTCTCGCAAGGCGGAAACAATAGAAACTTCAACAGCTACCCCAATAGATACTCGGTGTTCCTGTAGGTAAATAATCAGCAGTCGGAATAACTCAACTAAGATAAGTAAAAAGAGAATATCGGCAGTAACAGCATGAAAATGTAGGGGTGGAAGTAAGGAGAGAAACATATCTCTCACTTGAAGCACCATGAAGCTAAATAAACCGATACACAAACAAATCACAATCAAATCTTGAATAAATTCCAAGGTTCGCACGACGCGTCCCCGATTGATTTCGTACATGGTAATTGGGGTATTTTCAGCAGATTTATACATAGTTTTTTGGGAGACGCGATTCATCGCGTCTGTACAAGATGTGGGTAGAGACGCAATTCATCGCGTCTGTAGGAAGCAGGGAAAATAATGACCAATGACCAATGACCAATGACCAATGACCAATGACTAATTAGTAATGATTGCCAATTTTGCGGTGATGGGCAGCAGTAAGTGCATGTAAATTAGCAACTCTTCCCGTTTGGACTGTACTATAAATTACCCAATGATCTCCACAATCCATACGGCTAGTAATTTCACATTCCATATAAGCTAAAGCTTCAGCTAAAACGGGCGATTCATTAGTGGCTGGATATGTTTTAACTCCAGCAAAGCGATCTGCACCAGGAGCAAAACGTTTGAGGAAATGTTTCATTAATCCTTGATATTTGCCTTCTTCTAAAACATTTAAAACAAAGCGATCGCCAACGTGCATCAATGCTTCAATTGCCCGATCTTTGGATACTGCGATCGCCACTCCTAAAGGCTCAAGACTCGCTTGTGTTACCCACGAAGCCAGCATCGCACTCTGAATTTCTCCTTTTTTGGCAGTGATAATATACAATCCTGTGGTAATACGTCCTAGAGCTTTTTCTAGCTCGGTATTGATGGATTTGATCTGCTTAATGGTACGATCGCGCGTTAACCATTGACCTATATCTGTCCCCGCTTCATCACAAAGTTGTTCCGTTGCTTGGGTTGGAGTTTCCTTAATTAAAATAGGTGGAAAAGCTTCAATTAATCCCAGTTCTTGAAACTTATTACGTAAAGGATAAATGGGTTCATCTTCTCCACCTCCCGACTCTAATAAACCAATTGCCTGTTTCTTGTGAACAGCAGCTAAAATGATACTTAAACCAGCTTGAGCCATCACCGAAGATTGGGCTGGCATTCCAATTACTAAACCAGAAGCTTGTGCAACTAATTCTCGAACTTCTTGAGGCTCGGCACTATTAAGAGCTACTAATTCTACTACCACGCCTGTTTTCGCGCATCCATCTGCTATGGCGCGGACTAAATGTTCGCTATAGCCGTAATCTTCAACATAAAATACAGCCACTAATGTCTCTGTTTTTGCTTGTTCTAAACTCCAGTTTTGATACCGTCCAAGCCATTCGGAAATATAGTGTTGTAACAAAGGTCTATGTCCTGTAGCAACTGTTCCTATTTCTAAATTTTCAATCCGCTTTAAAGCCGTCAAAACAGATCGGGCATTGGGTCCCATGAGACAGTCATAGTAATATTTAAAATCCTCCTCTATTAAGGTAATATTCTCATCATAGGTGTGGTCATCACAATAGTGCATCCCAAACACATCACAGGTGTAGAGAGTGCAAGTTTTCTGGTCATAAGTCAAGATTGTGTCAGGCCAATGTAAGTTAGGCGCAGAGATAAATTCTAATTTGTGTCCGTCGCCTAAATCTAATAGCTCTCCACTTTTCACCTGCATTGATTTAAAAGGCTGGTGAACCATATTTTCTAAAAATTGAATAGCTACTTTAGCACCGACAACAGTAATAGAGGGAGCTAATTGTAAAATATTTTTCACTAAGCCACTGTGGTCGGGTTCTGTGTGGCTAATAATCAAGTAATCTATTTTAGTCGGATCAATTAAGCCGATCAGTATCTCAAGATATAGCTCCTCAAACTTGCGGTGAGATGTGTCAACTAAGGCAACTTTTTCCCCCTGAATTAAGAAAGAATTATAAGTCGTCCCATTCCGTAAACCAAACTCAATGTCAAAACGCTCTCTATCCCAGTCGAGACAACGGATAGCAGTGGTTTGAGAAGCAATTTCAACAGTTTCAACCGTCAAACGTCCGGGATTGGGAATAACTTGAGTAAGCTGTGTGAGTGCAACCATAAGTTTTCTCCAAAATATCTGGAGCGAGTGTTCTGTTTCCTATATTTACCTGAAATACTCAATTAGTAAAATGCCAATTTCTAAAGCTAACCATCAGAAAGATTTATTGTTTATTTCGATTGACTTACCATTGAATTACTCAATGTTTATCATTACTTTTATATTCAATAATGAACGTGAGAGAATGTAAATTCTAAGTTAGACTGTTAAGAGATGTCGTTAATTTTTCTTCCTCCTTTACAAAAAATCAACAGCGAAATCGCCCGTAACGCTGGTGTTGAGTTGTATGTGCTACGGCTCGATCTTATGCACCCGTGGGTTAATGGCAATAAGTGGTTTAAGTTGAAGTACAACCTTTTAGAAGCCAAGGAGAAGAATTTCAGGACGCTGCTCACCTTTGGCGGTGCTTATTCAAATCACATCTATGCAACCGCCGCAGCTGGTAATCTTTTTGGATTTGGTACCATTGGGGTAATTCGTGGAGAGGAAAGGCTACCTCTGAATCCTACGTTGAATTTCGCTGTACAGCAGGGTATGCAGCTTGTTTACCTAAACCGCGAAATGTATCGACAGCGCAACACAGCAGCGCTACATGAATATCTGCAACAACGTTTCGGCGAAGTTTTTATCATTCCTGAAGGCGGTAGTAATTTAAATGGTGTGCGCGGTTGCACAGAGATAGTTAGTAAAGCGATGCCTACGGCTGGCTACGCCTACGCATTTGATCATATATGCGTTGCTTGCGGTACGGCTACCACACTGGCTGGTATTGCCCTTTCGTTGCATCAAAAGCAAAGAGCGATCGCTTTTCCCGTCCTGAAAAATGGGGCTTTTCTTGCACAAGAAATCAAAAGTTTGTTGACAAATTACCTCGCCTCTGGTTTACCGGCACCATATAGCTCTCCGGCTGACTGGGAATTAGTGTGTGATTACCACTTTGGCGGCTATGCAAAGGTGAACGATGAGTTGCTACTGTTCAACCAACAGTTCACACAGCAACATGGCGTACCCCTTGATTACGTATATACCGCCAAAATGTTTTACGGAGTGATGGATTTACTAAAGCAGGGATTTTTTTGTAAAGGCGATTCCTTATTGCTGGTACACACAGGAGGCTTACAGGGCAACGTTGGTATAGAGGAGCGATGTATTGAAATCTAAAACTCCTTATCTTCTCTGCGTCTTTGCGCGACACCAGGTGCTGTAGATTCTAATTTATCGGATAGGTAATTCAATCACAAACTCTGTACCCTCACCTTGTGTTGAATGGTAAGTTAACTTGCCGTGATGATTATTAACTACAATTTGGTAAGCAATAGATAAACCTAGACCTGTTCCTTTACCGATGGTTTTTGTGGTGTAGAAAGCATCGAATATTTTTGTCCTGTCTGCTTCGCTGATTCCTGAGGCATTGTCTACAATTCGGAGAATAACTCGTTCTCCAATTGACTCAGTTTCAATCCGAATCAAACCAGAATATTTATAATTTTCCTCAAATTCTTGATTATTTTGGGTTTCTTCAATTGCATCGATTGCATTGCAAATCAAATTCATCAAGACCTGATTTATTTCGCCTGGATAGCACTCAATAAGTGGCAATTTTCCATATTCTTTAATTAGTTGGATTGTCGGACGATGAGCATTTGATTTAAGTCGATGACCGAGAATGAGTAGAGTACTTTCTAGACCTTCATGCAGGTTAGCCAGTTTCTTGCCTACTTCTCTGGAGCGAGAGAACTTATTTAACGATGACACAACTTCTGTAACGCGATCTGTACCAACTCTCATGGATTTAATAATTTTAGATAAATCATTTAACAAAAAGCTGATATCTTTTGTTTTAATAGCATTTTGAATTTCAACAGGTGGGTCAGGCAGATATTTTTGATATAGCTTGAGTAAATCAACAACCTCCTGAACATACTGCTCCACAAAATTTAAGTTGCCAGCTATAAAATTGACAGGATTATTCACCTCATGGGCAATTCCTGCTGTCAGATGGCCTAAGGCTGCTACCTTCTCCGCTTGAATCAGTTGGGTTTGAGCCTGTTGTAATTCAGCATTTTTGACAATCAAAGTTTTCGTTAAAGTTCTCAGTTTCAGTTGTTGCTCTATTCGCACCAAGACCTCTTCATACTGAAAAGGTTTGGTAATGTAGTCTACGGCTCCTAATTGCAATCCTTTAACTTTATTAGCAGTATCTGAAAGAGCAGTCATAAAAATAATTGGAATATCTTGAATCCGAGGATTACTTTTTAGGTGTTTACAAGTTTCAAACCCATCTATACCCGGCATCATCACATCAAGTAATATCAAATCAGGTAAATGATCATCGTCTAATTTTTGAATGGCTTTTTCACCACTACGAGTTGCCCAAACTTCAAAGCTAGACTGATCCAAAAAGCTCGATAAAACTTGTAAGTTAGCAGGGTTATCGTCAACGACTAAAATAATTCCTCTGCCAGGATCGCAATTCAGGAAACTTTTTTGGTCGTGTATTGTCTCTGTCATACTGTTTTTACCTCATATTGAGTCAATAAGTTGAGGATTAACTCTTCGTCAAACTGCCTTGCGAGTTGCCGCAATTGGTTAGCAAATGGAGCGAGATTTATGTCTGTTTCCTCTAGCTGATCGGCTAATTTGAGAATGGCATTGAAGTTACCTTTCTTGGCTAAGATCAGCAGTTCCCGCAATACATCGGGGGAAGGAGGAGTCAATTTATCTGATGGACTATCACGTGTCATAGCTGAAAAGTTAATTCTTTGTTCCTCAGACTGAGACTGCTGGTAAATCCATGCCAAACCTAAGTTGAACTCTAATTGATCCAGTAATTCATCTGCTTGTACAGGTTTGTTTAAAAAGGTGTCACCTCCTGCTTCCAGACTGCGATTTTGGTCAGTTTCAAAGACACTAGCGGAAGAGACAATAATCTTGACATCTGCGATATCTGGGGTATGACGCAGGTGTTGAATCAATTCAAACCCATCCATTTCTGGCATGAACAAATCTGTAATCACCAGGTCTGGTTTAAGGGCGATCGCTTTTTCTAAACCTTCTTTAGCGTTGGTAGCTTCAACCACATTAAAACCCAGTGGTTGCAGTAAGTTTGTAATTACTGTACGATTCTCCCAGCGATCGTCTACCATCAGGATGGTACGTGGGCTACCCTCAAAGCCAATGATTTGTTTTTTTAATGCAGCCATACCAGACTGCATCCATTCGCTGGCCTCGGCGATCGCAATCTCAAACCAGAAAGTACTACCCTCACCGATCTGACTCTTAACATGGATATCGCTATCCATCATCTGCACCAACTGCCGAGTAATAGCTAAACCCAGCCCTGTCCCTTCGGTCTGACGTTTTTTCTCACCTACTTGTTCAAATGGCAAAAAAATCTTGTCCAACTCCCTTGGAGTTATGCCAATTCCCGTATCTTCTACACTCAAACGAATCCGATATTTCACCGTCTCCCCATCACCAGGAAGTTGATCGATTACCTCAATCTTGAAAGTAACTTTACCCTCATCCGTAAATTTGATGGCGTTCCCCAGCAGATTCAAGAGAACCTGACGTAATCTTTTGACATCGACATGAACCCCAGTCGGCAAGTTGCTCGCGGGTTCATAGACAAACAAAATGCCTTTTTGTTCTGCTCGAATCTGGCAAATTTCCCCGATTCCCTGTAAAAAAGACGGGAAATGCACATCATGAGGATGTAGTTCCAGTTTTCGGGCTTCAATTTTAGAAAGATCCAAAATGTCATTGATTAAAGTCAGCAGATGAGAGCCACACTGTTCAATGATGTTTACATGATATTGCTGTGGCTCTGACAAATTTTTGGAACGCAGCAAAATTTGAGCGCAACCCAAAATACCATTCAAGGGCGTTCGCAGTTCATGGCTCATGTTGGCTAAAAATTCGCTCTTAGCGTGGTTTGCAGTATCAGCCGCCGCTTTCGACTTTTTCAGTTGAGCCTGTTCAAACGCCTGCACCCTCGACAAGACAGTGATCATCGTAACTGTTAGTCCGCCCACAATTAGGGCGATAAAATCAAGGAATTGCAGTCGAGATTCAATACTTTGGCGCGGAATCACCAGAGCCACAGACCAATTAGCTTCTCGCAACGGTACATAAGCAATATACTTTTTAGTGCCGTCAATTTCCATCAACTGAATTCCCTGTTGTTTATTTACCATCCGTTGCGCGATCGCATTTAAATTGCGATCTGGAATTTTCAGCAAGCTAGGTGCAGGTTTTTCTAGCGTTGACATTAAAGTTGAGTTGGGATGGACGATCGCTTCTCCTTGAGAATTCAGAGCAAATGCATAGCTGTTCTTGTCGTAGCGCAGCGAGTTAACAACTTTAGCAACATGATCGACCTTAACGTTGCCCTGAAAGACACCAATTGGTGAACGACTCTTAGAAGAATTTGACCATATTGGGGTAGCGATCGCAATTAAAGAAATGCCTGTGGAACGGCTGATGAAGGGATCAGAAATGTTGCTTTTTCCGGCTAGTGCTTTTTGAAAGTAGTCTCGATCCTTAATATTCTTATTTGACCGACCAATCTTAGTATTAAAATACGAACCATCGGGGGTAGTTATTTGGAAAATGAAAAATTCATTGATCCGGTTAACTTCTGACTTTAAATAGGGTTCTGCTACAGACCAGTCTAAAGAGCGTACAGTTGAAGTCTGAGCAAGGGTTTGCACCTCCACTTTGCGAACATGCAACCACTCCTCAATTTCATCAACTCCTCTTTGTACCTCTAAAAAAGCTCTTCCTCTCAACTCTTCTAGCGTTATTTTCCGAGCAGCTTCATAGCTAAAATAAGCAGAAATACTCACAATAAGAGTAGTGCCGCCGAGAAGAAATCGGAGCAGCAAATTGTGCGAGAAATGCATTTTGGTATCAGATGGGCTGAAGTTGGCTCTTATCAAATGTTTTTCCTTTAACAATTGGTTTGCCAAACAGGAAAAAGGGCTATATTTAGATTGCCCAAAAAATTATTGATAATTACAGCCTTGATTGTTACCTATAGCAAAATAATCAATATATTTATATAGGAATCAGATTTAATTTTAAAAAAAGACTACGAGAGAATCCGTAGAAGGAAATCCAATAAGTTTGGTTAAGCCAAAAACCACATAGACTAAGGGTTATCACCCAAATGTACTGAGATTGAATGCAACTTAAAGAATTCTCACTGATTTTGCTGTAGTTGAATCAGATACAGTATTAGGACTTACGCAAAACTACACCCTGTAGGGGCAATTCATGAATTGCCCCTACCTGAAAATCAAGGTTTCGGCTATTGTTTGCGTAAGTCCTGAGTATTCAAAGCGTTAGAAACAGCTAGATTTTCTAAAATCTGATTTGCCACTTAATTAAATATCAGTTAGCTTGGTATGGAATTTTACGAAAATAAGTTAAATTCACATGCCAATCTTGATATTTACTCAAAGTTAAGTAAGGTTAGTTTAATGTCTACATACACTGATCGTATTCAACCAACTGATTCTGGTATTGCTACCTATTTGGAAAATCTCTTAGCTAGTAAGTATCAAATTCCCACTTTTCAAAGAGATGTCGTCTGGGAGAAAGAAAATGTTAAAAAACTTTGGGATAGTATTTATAAGTTCTACCCTTTAGGAAGTATTTTAATTTGGAAAACCAGTACTAAGCTAGAAAGCCATAGAGAAATAGGAGGTATTAAACTTCCTGATAATTTTTCTTTTAACGAATACCAATATATTTTAGATGGACAACAAAGAACAACTGCCCTTCTAATGTCAATACATGGAGGTAAGATTGCTGACAAGGAAAATTTCGATCCAACCTTGTATATAGACTTGACTATTGAACTTACTGATGCTACTGATGATACAAGTTATAAAGAAAGGTTTTTATTCTGGGATGAAATTGATGATAAAGATGGTCAAGTAAAGTTTAATTTAGAGAGGAATAAGCGTTACAAACAAGGATTAATTGTCAAGCTAAAAGATATTAAAGCTGATTACGATACTATAGAAGATTGTCTTTTGGAGAGTGAAAACAATAATAAGAATTTGTATAGAAAACAGCTAAAGAGAGTTCGACAGATTTTTGATAACTACAGGATTTCTTTTATTGAGTTACGAGGTATTGAAGTTACAGAAGTCTGCCAAATATTTGAGCGGATTAATCAAGCTGGTAAACCATTATATATCTTTGATATTGTGGTAGCTAAAACTTTTCGGATTGAGGACAAAAAGAATAATATTTCTGGGTTTTACCTTCGTGAATTGATTAATAATTTTAGAGAGTCTATTGCTAGCAGTCTGTATACAAGTGTTGATGATTGGACATTACTTCAGATGCTAGCTGTAGTAGTAAAACTTGAATTTCCCAATGCAGGGATACAAAATATTACTGATATGTATCTTAATAAGCTAAAAACAGAACATATTGAGGCTGTATTGTCTAATTTTAAAATAGCCGTTGCTAAAACTTTTGATTTCTTTGATAATATCTTGCACATTAAAGGTGGAAGATTAATCCCTTACCGATATTTATATCTGACTATTACAGCATATTTTTATCGTAATCATAAACCAGATTATAGTTTTTTAAATAAATATTTTTGGTATTATAGTTTTCATAATGCAGACTTACTAACAAACACTACTCAACTCTGGCAACATATAGACATTGTTAATCAACAAAAGGCTAATAGTACTTACTCATTCAATCAATTTGATATTGATAAGAATTCCATAAGAAAATCTTTATACAGTTATAGAGGTCGCTTATCCAGAGCAATCCTATCGCTTTATGCAAACCACAAGCCGCAAGATTGGGCAAAACCCCATAGAGATGTTTTATGTGATGTTTATTATTTATTCACAGATAAGCCTAACTTGCACCATATATTTCCAGTTAACTTTATTAGACAGAGTGGCATTGCTAGTCAAATAGAATCTGATAGCTTGATGAATATTGCCTATCTATCTCAAATAACTAATTTGGAAATTAGCGATAAAAATCCATTAGATTATCTCAAAGAATATGATGAGCCTGGTTTAGAGACAGTGCTACGCTCTCATCTTATACCTACGATTATTCTTGAATGGTCAAGAGCCGATGCACTTCCTGAACACGCGCTGAGTATTTTTATTGAAGAAAGAGTAAATCTCTTATTAGAGGCTTTGAGGCTGAAGTTAGAAGGAATTGAATTTAATGTTTTTGATATGGCCAATCGCACAGATAATATCTATTCTTAGATAAGCGATTTTATGAAAAATAGGCATTGCTAGATAAAAATTGAATTTACCTCACGCACTCGCTCCTTTGTGTGAAATATTCATACTTTTATTCAGCAATGTTCAAAAAGTTATTTTATGGCTACGCCGATAATATGAGGACTGACAATCGGCAATTGTGCATCAAATCGCTCATAATTCACACTTGTAAAACCAGCATTTTCTAAGGCTATCCAAGTTTCTCTATCTGGATGACAACCATCACCTATTACTTTCCAAATCGGACTAATTGTGCTTTGTAGTTGTCGCAATAAAGTTTTTTGAGGTGCGGCGACGTGTTCAATAAACAAGAAGCGTCCACCCGGTTTAAGTACCCTTAAAATTGCCTGTAATGTATAATCTATATTCGGCACTGAACATAAAACTAAGGTACTAATAACAGTATCTATGCTGTTATCTTCAGCGTCTAGCCATTCAGCATTACCAATACGGAGGTCGATGTTTAAACCCAATTTTTCTGCTTGTTTGTGGAGATAGAAATGCATGTGTGGGTTTGGCTCGATTCCTATCCAGTGGATATTTTTAGGGTAGTAGGGTAGGTTAGGGCCTGTTCCTGGGCCGATTTCTAAAACTTTGCCTTGGAGATTGGCGAAAAGTGAACGTTTGCGATCGCCGACAATTTTATCATACGTACTGCTAGTTTGAGCCATCATCCACGCGAAGAAACGTTTACCAAAGTTAGCAAAAATCTGATTTGGTGAATCTCCAATAATTTGGTTTACAGTCATCATCTACTTCCTAATTTTTGAGGCTATAAATTGGTTTGCCAAGTAACCATTTATAGCCTTAAGGTACGATAGTTTGTGTTTCTTTTACCTCACCCATTAGATTCACCTGATAGGGTGATTTTGATTAACGTACATGCATAGCGATTTACCGCAAGCTACTATAGAAAGACGTTCGCGTAGCGCAGAATTCTATTGTGAGAGTATTTTATTTGTTATCCTTGGGCAATCTAGCAAACGCCTGTTTAACTAACTCCTTTGTCTTAACATCCAAACGCAGCCAATCAACTTCACCCAGTTCATCAATTAAACTAGTATCAATATCAGCAGCTTCCTCCTGTGGGGTGTATTCAAGAAAACACACTTCATAACACAGTTCCCACAAATCGATACTCGCTTGTTGCTGTTGACGCTCCAAACGCAGATGATATCCTGGATGGGGCATAGGTAGACGAGCAAGAGTCTCTCTGATTTCATCTGCTTCTTCGGGCGTTGCAGTTTCCATTGCTTGCAATAGCTCAGTCACCAATGCTTTGATTTCATCAGTGGTACTAGGCGGCCAAATCAGTACATCGTGATAAGTTCCCGTCCAGGAAGATTCATCAAGCAACTTGCGGATATTGTCGATAACGCGAATGAAAGCAGGTTGCATGAGGATTTCAGCCTGCTGCCATGCAACTGAGTTTGTTATTTTAGGTGGCATTGGTAGTAAACAGGGACACTAAAAGAAAAATAAATAGTCTGCGTTTATTAAAAAGCTGCGTTTTTAATCTAAATCTTTTCTCAAGATAGCGGATTTCATTGAAGAAAATTTGGAGATATTTATTACCAGCTGGAAAATTAGGTAATAACTCTGGGGAGGAAACATGATAGGCAAATTACTAGACAATCGTTACCAAGTAATTCGAGTCCTGGCAATGGGAGGATTTGGTCAAACCTACATTGCCCAAGATACGAGGCGGCCAGGCAATCCCATCTGCGTTGTCAAGCACCTTAAACCCGGAACTGACCCCAGAGTTTTTGATACTGCTAAACGCCTATTTAACAGCGAAGCCGAAACCTTAGAAAAACTAGGCAACCATGACCAAATACCCAGGCTGCTAGCGTACTTTGACGAAAACCAAGAATTCTATCTGGTACAAGAATATATTGAAGGACATACTTTAGCTGAGGAACTTATACCTGGTGAGCGCTGGAGTGAAAGCCGAGTAATTCAACTATTGCAGGAAGTTCTGGAAATTCTAGAATTTGTCCACCGCCAAGGAGTGATTCACCGTGACATCAAACCTGATAATATCATCCGTCGCGCCTCAGATAATAAGTTAGTTTTAGTGGACTTTGGGGCAGTGAAGCAACTGCGTACACAGATGGTCACAGTGGGCGGACAACCCTCTGCCACAGTAGTTATTGGCACTCCTGGCTATATGCCCACAGAACAAGGGCAAGGTAAACCCCGCCCCAACAGTGATATCTATTCCCTTGGCATCATCGCTATTCAAGCACTAACAGGACTCTTGCCAACACAATTGCAAGAAGACCCGGAAACCGGCGAAATCATTTGGCAGCATTCAGCAACCGTGAACTACCGACTGGCGGCAGTGTTGACTAAGATGGTGCATTATCACTTCAAAGACCGTTACCAAAACGCCACGGAAGCACTGCAAGCATATAAAGACGCGATTAATCCTGTAACTCCACTTTCCACACCTCAAGAATCCGCCAAAAATTCCAGTTACCAAGCAGCCAAATCTCAGCCTCAAGTATCTCGGCTGCAAACGGTTGCAGTTGCACCAGCAAATCCTGTCAAACCTGCCCGTAAAGATTCTAGTAAATCCGATCCGTGGCCGATATTAGTTGGCATATTATTGGCAGGTGGTGCGGCTGCCTTGGTAGCAAATGTATATCCAAATGTGAAAAATTTAGCTTCTAACCTTATGGGTAACGATACTGCCTTAGCAAATAAATGCTCGGCTGTTGTTGTCGGAAACTCTAATATCCGTTCTGAACCTAGTTCGATAAATTCTGATAATATTTTGCAAACTGTTGCTGATAAAACCAATTTCGAGGTGACTGGCAAGCAGACAAAACGAGGTTGGATAGAAGTTAAACTTAAATCTGGTCGTTTGGCTTGGGCACACCCTTATGTGATAGCTAATAAAGATCAATGGGCTTCTTGCCTGCGCGAAAAGGGGATTGCAACTAAAATTGTAGATGATAGCACTCTAATTGCGACTAGACCGATTCCCAAGCCAAAACCAAAAGCTAGGAATGTAGTAACTCCATCACCAGAAGACTCCAAGGGGTCAATTTCCGATTCTGGGAAATCAGAGCGATCGCAGCCTAATGATAACAGTGCCAATATTATAGAACAAGCAAGACAGAAGTATGAATCAGGAGATATCGTTGGTGCGATCGCACTTTTAAGATCGATTCCAGCAAATGCTGCTTCTAGTATCCAAGAGACGGGCAAAGTAATTGCCCAGTGGCAGGAAGATTGGGCTAAGGCGGAGGCGTTATCTAATGAGATTAATAAAGCGATCGATGATGGTAAATGGGATAAAGTTTTAGATTATAGAAACCATCCAGAAAAGTTGCCTAATACTAAATATTGGCGAAACAGAATAGAACCATTATTTAAACAAGCAGCCGAAAATCTGGCAAAACAGGCACTACCCAAAGTAGACACTCAAGGTAATCAAAAGAATACTCAACAGAAACTTCCCGATACTAACTAACCTGTCACTACAGAAAGTCCCAATATCACAGAAACTCCAAAAGGCGGCTTTTAACAGTTACAAGTGTTTAGTGCTTGCTGATTTTTTTATTGCATTTCTCCCCTCATTTGTCAATGCGTAAGTTCTATAAGTATGGAAATGAGAAACAACATGGACAATAACAAAATTGAGGTTACTGGAATAAGCAAACCTCTACTAAGGCTGATTGATGAGCGAGTGAGGCACTTTGGAGGCGACAGAGCAGCGTATATCCGTGATTTGATTGAAAGGGATATCTTTGGCACATCACACGGACATAAACATACATTTGCAGAGTTTGGTACAAAGCGTACTTTTGACTCACAACAATGGGAAGCGGACATGGAATTATTAGCTCAAGGAGCGGAACAAATACCAGTTTTACCGCCAGAATCCTTTACTCGTGAAAGCATTTATGGGAATCATGACTGATGTTTTTCATGGCAGATACAAACATCCTATTACGGTTCATTTCTCCTTCAGATCCAAATCATATTTTGGTTCGTGATGCCATCTACTCCTTACTGCAAAAGGGAGAAGAAATCTGTTATACATCACAAATTTTGGGAGAATTTTGGAACGTATGCACGCGACCTACAACGGCACGGAGCGGTTTTGGCTTATCAATCGAGGAGACAGACCAGAGGGCGCAAGTGATAGAGAGGTACTTCAATTTTTTGCCTGATAATGCAGCAGTTCATACACAATGGCGGCGTTTAGTTGTCGATTATAGGGTGTCGGGAGTCAAGGTGCATGATACACGACTGGTTGCAGCAATGCTAGTGCATGGACTGACCCATATCCTTACGTTTAATATTAGTGATTTTGCCCGTTACTCAGAAATTACTGCCGTTAATCCCACAGCGATCTCACCTTAACAGATTGCTATTTTAACTAAACATAAATATAGCAATCCTAAATCATTGGTGAGGATTTCAAAGATAATTGGGTAAATTGATCAGGGGTCTAACCTTTTAAATCACAGATGAATTATCTGTGTGCATCCCGTGTATTCCTATGATTTTATTTTCCGGCGTTGCTGATTGCAGAATTCAGCAACGTCTATTTTCCCTATTAGTGCATTTCGTCGTATTCTGGGGCTTCAACTCGTCTTGCTTCCATCCGCGAAGCAGGCAGAAACTCAGCACGACGTACCGGAACCAAGGATGGCGTATTTCCTTGGTAAGGGTGAATCACTTGTACAGTCCGGGCTGGACGCTGCCGTGGCGAAAATAAAGCCAATACCCCAGCTACGACAACACCACCGCCAATAGTAAGAGTTGCGCCTCCCACAGCCCAGAGCATGGGTGAAGACCACCAAGGATTTTGTGGCTGGAATGCTGCTGCTTTTTGTTGGTTATTCTGCTGGGCTAATTGCCACTGCTGCTGAGTATTGAAATTTTGGACTTGACCTTGGAGTTGTTGATTTTGCAACTTCAACTGTTCTTTCAGTTGTTCATTGTCGTTTTTTAAACGCTCCAACTGCATTTGCGTGTTGAACTTCTCCATCTCTAGGCGTTGGTCAGTATTGGGAGCAACTGGCGGCTGAAACTGACCGGGATACACTGGCGGCGCATAAGGGTTGTAAGGAGAATACATTTGTGGCTGTACTCCCGGCGCTACCACAGTCCCCGGCATTTGCGGAGCCACAGCGAAGTTAGGTTGTAGGGGGGTATTCGTTCCTTTGAGCAATACGAGAGCTGCCAGCCCAGCTACAGCAACCCCGCCGATAAATGCCATACTCTCACTCATCGCCTTTGCTCCTCAATTGGGATGTAACTATAACAATTCGTGACTGACTCACTCTCATACTCATAATTTATGCCTACTTAACTTCACATAATACTCAAACTATTAGCGACCGTATCAGCTAGTTTTTTTACATCCTGATATCTGATGTTAATATTCAAAACTATAATGGTCAAATTGTCTACCAAGCAAGGATAGAAAAACTGCGCTGTTATACTTTTTTAATCTACTTTCCCGGTCTAATCAAGAGGAGTATTTGTACTGGTGTTGGTAGTTTTGATGGCTGCCTTGAGACTTTGGCAAAATTCGGCGATCGCATTTAGTCCTTGCTCTGGTGTACCTTGGGCTAACCGTTTCACAAAAGCGCTGCCCACGATCACGGCATCTGCGCCCCATTCCTTTACCTGACGGGCTTGTGCAGCTTCGGAGATCCCAAAGCCTACACCAATGGGTTTATCAGTAACACCACGAATTTGTTTAAGTAAATCTGACACGCGGTTTTCCAGTTGCGATCGCATTCCTGTAACACCTGTGACGCTCACTAAATAAATAAATCCTTGGGAGGAGGTAGCGATCGCTTCTATCCGTTCGGCGGAACTGGTGGGAGCAACCAACAAAGTTACATCAATTCCCATCTCCTTAGCTGGTTCGAGCAACCCTCCTGCTTCTTCCAAAGGCAAATCTGGTACTACCAATCCCGCTACCCCAGCCGCAGCAATTGAAGAGAGAAATTTTTCAATGCCCCGGTGCAAAATTGGGTTGTAGTAGGTAAATAAGATAATAGGCGATCGCAATTTGGGACTAGTTGCTTGCACCATTTCCAACACCTGCTCTAATTTTGTTCCCCTTTGCAGGGCGCGGGTAGCAGCCGCTTGAATCACTGGCCCATCCGCCAGAGGATCGGAGTATGGTACACCTAGTTCAATCATATCTGCCCCACTGCGATCCAGAATCTGCAACGCTGCTGCTGTTGTTTCTAAATTTGGATCGCCAGCAGTGATAAACGGAATTAAAGCGCACTCACGATTGTACCCAAGAGTTTCAAAGCAATCAGAAATAGCAGTCATTGTAGTCAAGTTTCAAAAATCATTGGTCAAGAGTCAGTTGTCACTTGTACTGAGCGAAGCCGAAGTATTGGTCATTCGTAACTAGACAAAGGACAAGGGACGAATGGCACTAAGAAAAGCCCAAAGGCTTGTGTCACCTCGTTCCCAGTCTTAGACTGGGAATGTATTCTGAGAGGCTCTGCCTCTCGTCAAGAAAGAGGAGGCGGAGCCTCCCAATATGGATTCCCAGCCTGGAGGCTGGGAACCAGTCAGGGCAAGGGCTGTATCTTAACTTAGTGGCATTCGGACAAGGGACAAAGAACAACTGACCAATGATAACTTTATACCTGAGATTGCTCTTCTTGTTCTATTTCAGATTGAATTCGTGCTAGTTCTTCGGGAGTAAGCTCTTCTAACCGCTTTTGCAGAAAGTTTTGCTCATACTGTTCCCGCTGTTGGTGGTAGGTCATTTTTTGTCCCGCCGCCCGGAAAAAATAGGTGGCTAACCAGCCAACTAACCCACTGGCTAGTAAGACTTGGCTCCATATACCAGCTTCCTGATTATCCAAACCGACTAGCTGCAATCCTATGTATGCCAAGCCGCCGGCAATAAAAACGCCCAAGCCAATTCCAATAGCGTCAATCCGTCGCATGAGAGTTATGACCTACCAATCTCGTTAAACTTCAATTTGTCGCCGTTGGGGTCGAAAATTTACAAACGGCGATAGAACCAACAAACCCGGAAAGAAGAAGAACACCAAAAAGTACATAAAGACACGCTCGATGGAGCTAGCTACATACCAACGCTGCTTCAGATATAGCAAGACAGCGATCGGGATTACTAGAAGGTAAGCTCCAGCCAAAATCAGATACAGCAGGGCGACAATCATAACTTTCAAGTCTTAAGCATCTGTTTTCCATCATAGGCTGAAGAGCCAGACTCAGCGAAGTATAATCATGATGCTTTCACAATAACTGCGCCAGAATTGCCGCGTCTATGTCAAAATTGACCGATCAGAGGTAGATTATGCTATGATTATAAATCCACCGGCAAATAAATGCTTTAGTCAGACAAGCTCGAAAATGCTTATCCAAATTAGATTTATTACGAGGAAACAAAGAAAACTTTGAACTCTGAAAAACAATGTGGATAAAATTTTTCAATTCAGTTGGACAAAAGACACAATTGATGGTGGAATATATGAGGAGGTATTTGCTGCCTCCACAAAATAACTAGTTACACTAGTTAGGAAACAGCTGCGGGGGCGTGGCGGAATGGTAGACGCTACGGACTTAGATAACTGAGCCTTGAAGGAGAAATCCCTCAAGTGGAAGCTCTCAAACTCAGGGAAACCTAAATCTGGTGACAGACATGGCAATCCTGAGCCAAGCCCAAAAATTTTAGATTTGCAATTTTAGATTTGCGATTGGTCTTCAATCCAAAATCCAAAATCCAAAATCCAAAATTGAGGGAAGGTGCAGAGACCCGACGGGAGCTACCCTAACGTTAAAGTCGAGGGTAAAGGGAGAGTCCAATTCTTAAAACCTGATCTAATTAAAGTGATCAGGTAGCAGTGAAAACTGCGGGAGAATGAAAATCCGTTGACCGTAAAAGGTCGTGTGGGTTCAAGTCCCTCCACCCCCATTTAAAATGCCAAAATACTCCTATAGAAGCTATGGGTGGGTTGTATTTAATATATCAATTCGCCCATAGCTTTTATGTATGGTACTTAATTTTTAGAACTAAGTAATTTCACTGAATTATTTGATGAAGTATTAAAAAAGTTGTATTTAATACTTTATTTAGAGTCAGAGTTTATCAAATTTATGTAAAAAGATTACTCAATCTCTGAAGAATAGATTGATGCTACTGTTCACTAAGTTAAGCTGGTAATAATATGAACAGGAAGCCTTTTTATCCTGATAACTGAAATGACTGCTAAGAGTTTATCAATTAGTCACGGATATCCTCATTGTATTACGTCTAAATCTAAACCGCTAAATGTGCAAATTGCCCAAGAGGAGGTTTATAGCTTCTTCGGGGAAATTGCTAAAAAACTGTCGCCCGATGATATTTTACGGGAATTCAAAAGTTTATTTATAGACAGCCTTGATTCACAGGACTCCCATTCTGTACCTGGAATATACAGGATTTTTTTAGATGATAACGAACAGGAGTTCTGTAATACACTAAAGCGGTGTATTTATATAATAATTAACAATTGGATAACCAATAGAAAAGACAAATATATCAAAGAATTAGTTAATTTATTTGCTAATGAAAACCTGAAAGTAAAGACAAATAGTTCTCCAGCGATAAATATTTATAAAGGGTGGTTAAATAATTTCATCAATAGCAAAGACTACCAAGAATTAAAATTATTTGCTGCTAAATATGAGGAATCATCTAAAAGTCATTGGGCTAATCGTTACACTTCCTATTTATTAGTTGATCAATCTGTTAATAAAAATAATCCAAGAGAGCAACAAGAAGCCGCTAGAAGGCTTTCTAGACAGATAAAAGACAAGTTTAAGTTTGAGATGGCAATGTATATTGCTCGTTCTCAATCTGCCGCCTCAAGCACAACACGCTACAATAATCCCAGTATTTTGGGAGATAATGTTCTGCATTTAATAAAAGCAATTGTTTTAAGAAGGGGTGTATTTAGTCATGAAAATATTGCCAATATATTTATCAAGCAAACTCAAGAGCAAACTCTTGGAGAATTTAAAAAAAGTATAGAAAAATATCTATTTTTTTCTGTAGATAATCAAGAATTAGTCGAGAGTTTACGACAGCAGTTCGCAAAGAGTTTATCTTTATGGAAGAAAGATCATAATCAAGAAATTCTCACTAAAGAATTTTTTCTGAGAACTTGTAATCGAGTGATTGATTGTTTGACGACAGAAAATGGGAAAGAACCTTCGTCATTATTTATAATATTGCTTACCCAAGGTCACTCTCTAACGCTGGTGATTATACTGCTAAAGACTATTTTGATTTGTAGAAATTCCCGTAGACATTTAGAAATTAGGATTGCTCATCTGATTCGTTATTACGAAAAATATCCTGAAGATGAGTGTAAGTGGGTAATCAATTTTATGGAAGTTTTTAATATCACGTTTGCAATTTACACAGAAAATGTAGAATACAACTTGATTAAGACGAAAGAAAATCAAAGCAGTAATCCGCAGTTGAACCTGGATGATTATCGTGTGTTTTCACAAATGAAGGTTGATAGACAAAAATGAGTTTTGCCTGATTCATGATTTAGCAAGGCGTTCGTCTAACCAAGCCAAAGCAGCACCCGCAGTTTCAGCGAGGATACTAATGAGGCGATATAAAGCGATCGCACTAAATACTATAGCAGAGGGAAAGTTGTGTCGCAAAAGTTCATAGGCAGTCGCTTCAAACACACCTAACCCGCCAGGCGCACCCGGAATGATAAACCCCAACAACCAAGCGCAACTAAAAGCCCCTAACAACAAAGGAATTTGATTCACATTTAACGAATCCAGGGCAAACATAGTTAATATAAATCCGGTGGCGCGTAGTCCCAAAAAGCCCAATTCTCCTAACAAAGGCCGTAGGGGATACTTTTTAAGAGTGAAGGGAACGGTTGACTCAGTGGTGACAGCAGACTTTTTTGATTTCAATCTGTACAAAAAGCGGATAACTGGGTTTAAAAACCAAGGATGAATCGCACAAAGAACTACAGCTAAACTCAGTAATTGTAGTATTTGCAGAATAAGGGTAGTATTAGCTGCTGCAAATTGGCTACTGCATAGGATAATGATGATTAAAGCAGCTGCTAGCATGAGTAGCGGTTCCAGCAAAACGCTTAAGGTGGCTGCACCAGTTGAAATATTGGCATTTTTGGCGGCGACAATTCGCCCGTAGTGATGCCAGATATTGCCTGGTAAGTATTTAGCTATGTTCGTTTTGAGGTAAACTTGGATGAACTGGGAAGATGATACGGGTTGATTTAACTCTTGGAGAATCCAAGTCCAGATCCAGCCTGCCCAAGTATGTGCTAGTAAAGTGACTCCTGTAGCGATCGCTATAATTGCCCATGCTACCCCATCAATGCGGATAGCAGTCACTTCAATCCAATTATCCCTCAGAGCTTTCCCTAAAAAAAACAGCGTTCCCCCCAAAATTATCCAGCGTAAAAATTGCTTCATTAATTTAGTAATTTAACGGTTAGAGCAACAAGGACTGAATGCCTAAACTATTAAAGTTCATCAGCTACCTATCCAAAGCTTTTGAAGTGTTAAACAGGTTTATGTAGTTCTTTTGCGAAAAATATATTGTTTTATTTTATATCTCTCTAGAGTTAGATAAAAATATTATATCTATCCTAATTAAAATGTGGCCTGCGCTAGAGGTAAAGTTAATTTTATTATTCATATCCTTAATAGAGGTTATCAAAGATTAGGCAACCAAAATAAGCATAATGATTTGTTGATGAATCCAATGATTCAGCAAAGCTTTAGCTTATTAATAAATATTTTGGTAAGGAGGACTAGATGAACGCTGTGAGAGTATTTTTGAAAAAAATAAGATTGCGCCAGATATTAACTATCTTTTTAGCTGGACTATTGTTGATAGTTAGCACTGCTTGTAGTGGGGCAAATGCTCAAGGTGCAAATCCACAAAATCCTGCTGTTCAAGCTGGGGGAGCAAACAATCCCTATAAGAATGGTGGAGACAAGTATAGCAACTACAGAATGTCTACCGATCCAAAAATAGCAAATCCAAAAGCCAATCAGGGAGATGACCAAGCTAGCTTACAACTAAGTTCGCAATTGTTGATTGCTGCGAATAGAGAATCTAAGCTACTTTATCCTGGTGCCGAGACACCAGCAGGTCGAGTTCAGAAAGAAGCAGAACTGCCAATCATCACAGAGAAGGACTTCCAACAACCTGAACCAGGTAGTTTGATTCAGAATGAACTAGATTTAGGAATTCGGGTTCAAGAGCGTCTTGATACTGTAACAGATGCTGTTGAAGAAGCTTCCGGCTTTTTAAAAGATAAGGCAGATGAAGCGAATGCCAGACCTGAATTACAAAAAAATCCAGCAGTAGGCAGATAAAAGTCTTATTATGTCTTAGTGCTTAGAATTGGAAATCAATTCTAAATGCCATCTTCGTTGAAGTTTAATTTAGTCACAAAAATGCAAGGAGTTACGACTATGAAAAAAGCAATGACTTGGCTGAAAAATATTCGTCCATTGAAAGTTTTAACTGTTTTTTTTGCAGGAATATTTATATTTCTGACACAAGCTTGTGGAGATCCTGGAATAGCAACACAGCCAGCACAGCCTGATGCTCAATCACCTTATTCCAAACGATACGATCCCACAAAAGATACTCCTCTCTCTTCTCCTGCTGGTGGGATTAATAATTTTAGTGATGTAGATCCCAGAGCGAAGGATGAAAAGGCAGCGAATGATAGAGGTGATGCCTTAGCAAAAAATGCTCAAAAAAATGTTGAGCAGAAGGGAATTGACAGCCGAGAGCAATATGTAAAAAATTACCAAGAAGGTACACCCCTTGGTGAAAGAGTGAAGAACCTGGGTGAAGATATTGGCAGTTCTGCTGAAGAAGTTCGGAAGGGTGTTGTTAAGGGGACTCAGCGAGGAATTGAAAATCTCAAGGGTAATACCCAGAATGCTGCCGAAGATACCCAAAATGCAGCCAAAGACTTGACAAAAAATGTTCAGCGTGGAGCTGAGGATGCTGGTAAAAATGTTCAGCGCACGGCTAAGGATGCTGGTAAGAATGTTCAGCGCACTGCTGAGAATGCTGGCGACGCAGTAAAGAAGACAGTCAGAGACATTGATTGAAATTAGTCATTTCATCTGTTGCAAAAATCTGAAAGTGCCCACAGACTAAAGTCTAGGGCTACCCAAGTAAAGCCTGCCTATGCAGGCTTTTATGGTTTTAGGTGGGGTTTAATGGGAGCATCTCACTTTCGTAAAAAGCTTTGTAAAACCTCACCCCAACCCTCTCCTTACTAAGGAGAGGGAGCAAGAATCTTTTTTCTCATCTGGTATATTTGCAAAACTGAGATGCTCCCGGTTTAATGGGAGCATCTCACTTTCGTAAAAAGCTTTGTAAAACCTCACCCCAACCCTCTCCTTACTAAGGAGAGGGAGCAAGAATCTTTTTTCTCATCTGGTATATTTGCAAAACTGAGATGCTCCCGGGTTTAATTGCCTGAACATCAGCCTTAATTCAGTTGATTGTGTATCAGTGGTGTTAATAAGTTCAAAATCCGTGCTGCGTTGGCGTAGCCTCTCATAGACAAGCTGGCCGCAGGTATCGCTTCATTTTCTGGCGCTGGCATTTTTGCATCTTGTGGTTTGAATTTTGTACCTGGTCTTTTAGCTCCGTCAATGAGTCTTTGAACTCCGTCGTTGAGTCTTTTAGCTCCGTCGTTGAGTCTTTTAGCTCCGTCAACGAGTCTTTGAACTCCGTCGTCGAGTCTTTTAGCTCCGTCAACGAGTCTTTGAACTCCGTCGTCGAGTCTTTTAGCTCCGTCAACGAGTCTTTTAGCTCCGTCAACGAGTCTTTGAACTCCGTCGTCGAGTCTTTTAGCTCCGTCGTTGAGTCTTTTAGCTCCGTCAACGAGTCTTTGAACTCCGTCAACGAGTCTTTGAACTCCGTCAATGAGTCTTTGAACTCCGTTCACGAGTCTTTGAACTCCGTGAGCAATTTTTTAGTGCTGTCGGTAATTGCCTGCAACTGCGCTGTAGTAGAGTGTATTTAATTGATAGCGCTGTGAATAAAATCCTGATTTTTTCAGCTAATCCTCAAAAAAGGGAAAAGCTACCCTTGGATGACAAAACACACAATTACTCAACTTCGGTACAAGATTAACTCGCAACTAGATAAGCTTTTCCATTCAAAGAGCTGAAGGAAGACAAGGTTAATAGTAATGTTAAACTCACAGGCTAAACGCATCTTCATCAGCTATAAGCGTAATGCTAGCCCCGATGAACCGGTGGCGGTGCAAGTCTACGAGGCACTATCGCAGCAGCACAAAGTTTTTATCGACCAAACCATGTCTGTTGGTACACGCTGGGCTGAATGTATTGAGGCAGAAATCCGTCAAGCTGATTTTCTGATTACTTTCCTTTCAGCCTTGTCAACTAACAGTGAGATGGTGGTTGCAGAAATAGAGACAGCACACCACTTGGCAAAATCACAAGCAGGATGCCCCATAATTCTCCCAGTGCGTCTGGCGTATCAAGAACCGTTCCTATATCCCTTGAGTGCTTATTTAAATGGGATTAATTGGGCATTCTGGAAAGATGAGAATGATACGCCGCGTTTGATTGCAGAGTTATTGCAGGCTGTCTCTGGCGGTGCATTGGCTATCAGTGAAGAAAAATCGAAAGCAGACTTACTCCAGATGAGTGAGCCGTCACTGCTACTCCGTCCCTTTCCTTCAGCACAGCCTGTTTCGCTGGAAATGCCGGAAGGAACTATGGAAGCGCAATCTGCTTTTTATGTGGAACGCTCATCTGATGCACTTGCTTTGCAGACTATTGAGCGGCAGGGTGTGACAATTACAATTAAAGGCCCCCGACAAATGGGCAAGAGTTCGCTGTTAATCCGCACAATTCATACTGCTGTAAATGCAGGAAAGCGGGTTGCTTTGCTGGATTTCCAATTGTTTGATAAAGCCGCCCTGACTAATGCTGATCTTTTCTTTCGCCAGTTCTGTACTTGGTTAACTGATGAACTGGAAATGACTGATAAGGTTGATGAGTATTGGAATATGCCTTTGGGCAATAGTCAGCGTTGCACTCGCTATGTCGGTCGCTATTTGCTCAAGGAGTTTGGCAACCCCATTGTCTTAGCGATGGATGAAGTTGAAAGGGTCTTTGATACTGATTTTCGCTCTGATTTCTTTGGAATGCTGCGAAGCTGGCATAATAGCCGCGCCACTACTCCCATTTGGAAGCAACTGGATTTAGCGCTGGTTACTTCCACGGAACCCTACCAATTAATTGATAATCTTAACCAATCTCCCTTTAATGTTGGGCTAGTAATTGATTTAGAGGACTTTACAGCAGCACAGGTTGCTGACCTTAACCGCCGTCATGGTTCACCCATCAATGCCAATGAAGAGAAGCAATTGATGGCGTTGCTGGGTGGACATCCTTATTTAGTCCGCCTTGCACTTTACTCAGTTGCGATCGCACGCCTCTATCCTACCGAACTATTTGCCAATGCGATCGCAGATAATGGTCTTTTTGGCAATCATCTACGTAACCACCTTTTCCGGCTGCATAACAAACAAGAGTTGGTTAAGGGTATGTTCCAAGTAATTCACCAGAACACCTGTGAAGATGAGAGCATTTTTTTCCGCTTGCGGGGTGCAGGTTTAGTGCGCCGACAAGGGCGTGTAGTGCTTCCCCGTTGTCAACTTTATGCTGATTATTTCCGGGAGCATTTGCGTGGCTAATCCAACTACTTACATCGTCGGCGGAACTGTCACCTCGTTCCCAGTCGGAGACTGGGAATGCTCTCACAGAGGCTCTGCCTCTGATTATGAAGTCTGGAGGCAGAGCCTCCTTGTAGGCATTCCCTGCCAGAGTCAGGGAACGAGGGATGATGGGGGATGAGCATGAATAATTCAAGTATTTACACTGTTGGGGGGACTGTACAGGCTGGTGGTGGTATTTACATTCCCCGTCAAGCTGATGAGGAACTGCTCGGTTTATGTAAGTCGGCAACTTTCGCTTATGTTCTCACGCCGCGCCAAATGGGTAAGTCTAGCTTAATGGTACGCACGGCAGAAACATTAAGGGACGAAGGAATTCGCTCGGTAATTGTTGACCTTCAAGAATTGGGGGCAAATGTCACAGCAGAACAGTGGTATTTTGGCTTTTTGGTCAAACTAGATGACCAACTCATGTTTGATACAGATGTGGTGAGTTGGTGGCAAGAACATGAGCATTTGGGAGTATCGCAACGGCTGACACAGTTTTTTGAGCGGGTTTTGCTGGCTGAGGTTGAGGGGCAAGTTGTGATTTTTGTGGATGAAATTGACTCTACCCTCAGCCTAAATTTTACCGATGATTTTTTTATTGCCATTCGTTATCTCTATGTTGCCCGTGCGACTAATCCTGAGTTTGGGCGGCTTTCTTTTGTCTTAATGGGGGTAGCGACTCCCGGCGATTTAATCCGCGATGCCAAGCGCACCCCGTTTAATATTGGACAGCGTGTAGATTTAACTGATTTTACCGTTGAGGAAGCTTTGCCCTTGGCTGAAGGATTGGGATTAGCTAGCGATGAGTCCAAGGAGATATTACGCCGGGTGTTGAAGTGGACGGGGGGACATCCTTATTTAACGCAGCGTCTTTGTGGCGCATTGGTTTTGATCCCCCCAACCCCCCTTCAAAAGGGGGGCAAGAGGGTTTCCCCCTTTTTTACGTGGGCCAGGGAGGATCAAGTCTCATCCGCAGACGATGTAGACAGCACAGAGACGGTTCCCACCTTTTTAAGGGGGGTTAGGGGGGATCAAGTCTTATCCGCAGACGATGTAGACAGCACAGAGACGGTTCCCCCCTTTTTAAGGGGGGTTAGGGGGGATCAAGTCTTATCCGCAGCCGATGTAGACAAGATAGTTAGCAGCACATTTTTCGGCGCCATGAGTGAGCAAGACAATAACTTGCAGTTTGTGCGAGATATGCTGACTAAACGCTCACCAGACCCGGAGGTTTTGACTATTTACCGCGAGATTCGCTGGGGTAAGCGGGCGGTTGTTGATGAGGAGCAGTCTTTAGCTAAATCTCACTTGAAGCTATCGGGGGTGGTGCGGCGAGAGAATAATGTTTTGCGGGTGCGGAATCAAATCTATCGGCAAGTCTTTGATGACAAGTGGATTAATAAACATTTGCCGTTTAACTTGCGGGATAGGTGGGAACAGCTTAAACCTGCACTGCCTTATGTAGCTGTGCTGGTAGTATTTTCGGTTTTAATGACGGGAGTGGCTGTGTATGTGAATGACCAACGTCTGATTGCCCAAGATGCCGGCGATAGAGAAAAACAACAGCGTCAAGAAGCAGAAACTCAACGTAATAACGCAACGCGAGAAGCTGAAAATGCGCGAACACAGCAGAAAACAGCAGAGGAACAACGCCGGGAGGCAGAAAAGCAAAAGCGCATTGCTAATAAGGAGAGTGAAAGAGCTAAAAAAGGAGAGGAGCAAGCAAAATTTGCACAACAATTAGCTGAAGAAAGAGGAAAAAAGTTAGCAAATGCACTTGATAAAACAAAAACTGCTGAACAATTAGCTAAAGACAGACAGGCAGAGGCTGAAAATCAGCGAAATATTGCCCAGAAACAAGAACAGCAAGCAATCGCCGCGAAAGCAGATGCGGATAAACGTCGGATAAATGCTGAAATTCTTGCCAATAGCCTCAAATCACAAAATCTGATGGCATCAAATTTAGAACTTGATGCTTTAGTAGCAGGCTTGAAGGTAGGAAAACAACTCAAAACACCAAATAAAAATGTAGAACCAGATACCCGCGTTTTAGCAGTAGCCACACTCCAGCAGGTAATTTATGGAGTTAAGGAACGTAATCGGCTAGAAGGTCATAGCAGTTGGGTTAGGGGCGTGGCATTTAGCCCCGACGGCCAAACCATTGCCTCTGCAAGTGATGACAAGACGGTGAAGTTGTGGAATCGCCAGGGGCAGCAGTTACAAACTCTCAAAGGTCATAGCAGTTCGGTTAGGGACGTGGCATTTAGCCCCGACGGCCAAACCATTGCCTCTGCAAGTGATGACAACACGGTGAAGCTGTGGAATCGCCAGGGGCAGGAGTTACAAACTCTCAAAGGTCATAGCAGTGAGGTTTTGGGCGTGGCATTTAGCCCCGACGGCCAAACCATTGCCTCTGCAAGTTCTGACAACACGGTGAAGCTGTGGAATCGCCAGAGGCAGGTGTTACAAACTCTCAAAGGTCATAGCAGTTGGGTTTGGGGCGTGGCATTTAGCCCCGACGGCCAAACCATTGCCTCTGCAAGTTCTGACAACACGGTGAAGTTGTGGAATCGCCAGGGGCAGGAGTTACAAACTCTCAAAGGTCATAGCAGT
>NZ_WBKM01000062.1 GCF_015714725.1 Nostoc sp. WHI | reverse complement strand
AGTAGCTTTATCGCCAACACTAACCTCACTCGATGTTGACGACACACTTTATCCTGTGGCAAATGATGAAAATACCATAGAAACGAATATCGCTGCACCTAATTCTGAGCCTTCAGTTGCAAAAAGCCATATTACAGTACAACAAGAAATTGACTCTAGTGTTACTAGTGAGTCTCCAGCAAGTGCGCCTGTTCAGTTAACATCTACCTCAGCCAATATTAAAGACAGACTTAGTTTATTCAGAAACTCTGATAACAATGAACAGTTAGTAACTTCAGAGTCCCAGTCTGCTATGGCGGCTAACGTCTCAGATATCTCAGAAAATGTTACTTCATTGCAAGGTGATAGTAATGTTGAGAATACTACTAGCGAGTCTAAAGAAAGTCATCCTATCTTAGCACTACCTGAAATTGGTGAAGCACCACTTACCACCAAATCACCTGAAATTGGTAAAGTATCAGTTCCGGCTATATCACCAGAAATTGCAGAAACATTGAGTATTTTCAGGAAAATTATTGACAATGAACAAACAGTAGAATCAGAACTTTTGTTTGCGGTAACAAATCCTGAAATATCAACCTTTGTTGATAACTCTAATAATCCCATTTCCCCACAAGATGATGTAAGTACACCAACTGAAGTTGAACAAAATACCACCAAAGAAAATTTGCCAGCACATAAAGGTTATGCTACTGGTGGTCATGTGACAGATTCCCACGTTGAAAATCGTCAGCAGATAGCACACTCGGATACCGTCCCTGCAATGCTTACGCCTGGAGAGTTTGTGATTAATACCAGGGATGCACAGAAGAATTTACCTCTACTACATCACATCAACACTGGTGGTACACCGCACGATATTATCCTTCCAAGTTTACAGCCACCCAATCCCACAGAAGCAGAAGAAAAAACTTCTTCAGAGACTCCGACTAAAGTCGATTCTTTTTCAGACACTTCATTACAATTAAAAAGCGCTGAGACTCACTCACCTGAGATATCCAATTCTTTAATTCCTTCTTCCTTGGGGTTGAATATTGGAAAACAGAAGCTTTCAATACTCAATTCTCCACAGCTTAATACTCTTCAAAATGAAACAATTAATGTGGGTGAACCTTCACCTCAATACTCATCGCCTCCTATGATTTTCCGAAAAGCAAATCCCACTAGTAACACATCTTCCCAATGGTTAAATACACCTTCTGAATGGTCAAGTGTAGAAGAATTACTAAATGGAAATAATGATGAATTCACTAGCTTTAACTTTGATAGTGTGGAATCTAATAGACAAAATCCTGAAGTTTCTCATATTTCAGAATCGCCACAAATTTCTGCTAAACATGTTCTTTCATTTAGAGGCTTTGCTGACGGTGGAGAAGTCACTCCACCCGACATATCGAGAGAGATTGAACCGATGACTGAGACGATAGAGAGCGCATCCTTGTCTGCTGAAGGAGGTAATAAAGATGACACGGCTGATCTTGAAGCTCTAGCTCGTGAAATTTATAACAGATTACGACAACGGGTAGAAATTGAGCGAGAGCGTCATGGCGGTTTCTCAGGCCGATTACCTTGGTAAATTTCCATTCAATAAATTAATTTTCGGAGAAATGCTCAAATGGCAAGTCCAGCAATTATTGTTATCCAAAAGCGTCAACCACAACTTGAGAAAGCCAAACTTGTAGCTTATAACGGTGAAGCGCCAGATATTGAATTAATGTTTAATCCTACAGACATTAGTTTTGCTCGGACTGTTAAGTGGGAAAGTAAGGACGGTAATAGAGGAACTACTCTACTTCCTAAGGTCAACTTTTCTGGAGTTGAGCCTTACAAATTCACACTGAAACAGTTACTCTATGATACTTATGAAACGAAAGAGTCAGTGATGAAAAAGTATATAGACAACATTAAGAAAGGTGTAGAAACTATCACTCCAAAAGCTGACAGTCGTCCACCTGTTTATATATTGACATGGGGATCAGAGTATTTTTATTGTGTAATTACGAGTTTAACGTACACTTTAAATATGTTTCTTAGTGACGGTACACCAGTAAGGGCACTGGTAGATATAGCTTTGCAAGAAGTAGATAAAAAAAACCTCCCTGGAGGACGTGAATCTGCATCTACAGGCCCAAATCGTCAGGCAGACCAAAAGCTGGCAAAGACTAATTAACCAAAGCGATAAATTAGTATTTCTCACTACTTTTTTATTAAAGGTTTCTCTGAACATTTTATAGTCATACAATAATAGTTATGCCTTCAAAAAGTCTTTATTTAAGTGAACCTAAAATCCAGATAGACGGGAAACCTGCTTCTTCTGAATTGATAAAAGATGTGTTGCAAATCACAGTGGAAGAAAGCCTTCATTTACCAGCGATGTTTACGCTAGTAATACATAATAGCTATAGTTCTACATCTGACCAACCACAAAACAAGCCTTGGCGACACGAGCAGTTGTTTAAGATTGGGAAAAAAGTGAAGTTGGGTTTTACTTCGAGTACTACTCAAGATAAGAATTTTCAAGAGGAGGTAGAAAAATTCCTGATTGAAGGCGAAATTACAGGGATGGAAGTTCACTTCAATGAAAAATCTGAAGCTGATATGATTGTTCGCGGCTATGATATTTCCCATCGTCTTCATAGAGGTCGTTATAATCGTTCTTTTTTGAATGAAGCTGATAGCGGCATAATCAAAAAAATAGCTAAAGAAGTAGGGATAAAACTTGGCGATATAGACCCAAGTGGCGAAGTCCACAAGTATGTCTTTCAAGAAAACCAAACTAATATGGAGTTTCTTCGGGAAAGGGCTGCCCGTATTGGTTTTGAACTATTTGTTACAGATGGCAAAATAAATTTTTGCAAACCAAAAGCTCAGGGAGCTCTACCACTAAAATGGCTAGTTGATATTAGTAAATTTAGTACTCGCGTTACCAGTGCCGAACAGGTAAGTTCTGTGGAAGTACGTGCCTGGGACTATACTAAGAAACAATTGATTACCCAAACAGCAAAGAAAGAGAAGCAACTAACTCAAACAGGTAATCAGCTAGGAAGTAGTGTCAGTAATGCATTTCCCAATCTTAAGTCTCAGGAAATGATTGTTGTAGATAAACCCGTTGCTAGCGCAAAACAAGCAAAGACTATGGCTCAGGCTTTGTGTGATGAACTAGGAGGAGAATTTGTTTATGCAGATGCCAAGGCAGAGGGGAATCCTGAGATTCGACCGGGGCAAGTTATTGATCTTCAGGGTATGGGCGATCGCTATAGTGGTAAGTATTATGTTACAGAGACACGTCATTTCTTTAATCAGCGAGTTTATGAAACTGATTTCAGCGTGCGGGGACTACGTTCTGGTGACTTATTCACAACTCTATCTACACAAAAACGCTTACAGCCATCTGAGACTTTATTAGTAGGAATTGTAACTGATAACCAAGACCCAGAGGCATGGGGTAGAGTGAAAGTCAAGTTTCCCACCCTCACAGAACAACATACAAGTGACTGGGCGAGAGTTGTAGCTTTGGGAGCAGGGAAAAATAGAGGTTTCGACTGTTTACCAGAGATAGACGATGAAGTACTAGTAGGTTTTGAGCATGGCGATATCCACCGTCCCTACATAATTGGCGGAGTATGGAACGGCAAGGATGCACCACCGGAAAAGGTGGCTGACTCAGTTACAAGACGTGGCGTAAGATTACGCACCTTTAAAAGTCGTGTTGGACATACTCTACAGTTTGTCGATGAAGATAAACTAACTAGTAAAACAGGTATTCGCCTAGAAACTAAATACGGTCACAAAATCTATCTCAATGATAGTCAAAAGTGTATAGTGATTGAAACCAAACGCGGTCATACAATCAAAATGGACGACACGACTAGCTCTGTTTCAGTGGAATCAAAAGGTAATTTGTCATTAGATGCTGTTGGAAATATAGACATTTCAGCCAGGGGTACGATTACAGTCAAAGGTGCGATGATTCGCCTTAATTAATTACGAATTAGGAATTATTTTGATTGGGCTTTTTGGCGTTGCTGATTGCAGTATGAATTTTGTTTCGCGCAAAGGCGCAAAGACGCGAAGAATTTAAATTTTAGATTTTTAAAATATTAATTTTCATACCTAATTCAGCAACGCCGGCTTTTTTAAAGTTTGATCATGAAAAATATTATTAGGAGGTTGTCATGGGTAGACCAGCAGCAAGAATTACTGACAATGTAGCGCATCCCTTACCGCCAGTATTGACAGGAGGCCCAGGTAGTCGCAATGTGCTGATTGGGTCTTTACCTGCGTGGCGGGGTGTGCTTCCAGCAGCAGTACCAGGTTTGCTATCTGCCAAAACATCTTCTGATACGACTGTCCTAGCAGCTGAGACTGCTACCAAGGCGGCGGCTGGTACACCAGGAGCACCTGCTGCCCTAGCCGCCGAACAAACTACAAAGACAACAGCAGCAACTACCATGAGTAGCGCAATCAGTGCTGCTGCCGCAGGTGCTGATATTCATAATTGCGCCACACCCTCGCCCGTACCTCCTCATGGCCTCGGTGTTGTAATTGACGGTAGCAAGACAGTGCTGATTAACAACCTGCCTGCCTGTCGGATGGGGGATACGATTATAGAAGCATTAGGGCCACCGAATAAAATTACCAAAGGTCATGTCACTGTTTTGATTGGCGGCTGATTGGAGAAGTAGGAGACAGGAGAATACTACGTCCACGAGTATCAAAGACTCGTCCGCGAGTATAAAAGGCTCGTCCGCGAGTATCAAAGACTCATCGACGAGTATCAAGGACTCGTCCGCGAGTATCAAAGACTCATCGACGAGTATCAAAGACTCGTCCGCGAGTATCAAAGACTCATCGACGAGTATCAAAGACTCGTCCGCGAGTATCAAAGACTCGTCCGCGAGTATAAAAGGCTCATCGGCGAGTATAAAAGACTCATTCACGAGTATAAGTAGTCAGACAGAATTAATTACACAATGTCATTGCGAAGGTCGCGGAGCGGAATGAAGCAATCGCAAGGGCTGGGATTGCTTCTCTACGAGACGCAAGCGCGAACGCTTCTCTACGAGACGCTTCGCGAACGCTCGCAATGACTGTAAATATTTTTGTCCGATTACTTAAAAGGCTCATCGATAAGTATCAAAGACTCATTCACGAATCACAATAGCAAGAGCCAGGGCGAATGGAATTCGCGGCTACACAAACAAAGCCCATAAGAGAAAATAAAGCTTTTTGTAACCCACCTCCGTAAGTTTTGCCTGTGTAGTTGTGGTTTCTAACCTAATACGGTTCAGTTATTGGTGTAGATAATTGTTTTTTTAAGACGCGATAAATCGCGTCTCTACATGAGGTCTTTGGGTTTATCCCAAGGGTATTTGTTTCTAACCGCCCTTTTAACGCCTCTTCAACCTCGACCTTTGGCGAATAGGCTTAAACCTTCTGTGCCGATATCTTTGAAGATATCCATGTAACAGCTGTCTAAGTGCCAGATATGGTTTATGGTCGTGAACGAGCCTATTTGGGAAGAGGTTGGGCTTATCCACTGCATTTAAGTGTGCAAGGTGGGATACAACTTAGCCGTGAAGATCAAAAAGTTAAAGAATCTATTTGGATTATCCTCCGCACGGGAGTAGGTGAGCGGGTTTATCGACCTACCTTTGGTTCGCGCTTGTCGGAACTGGCGTTTGCACCTTTGAATAGCGATACTCTACTGCGAATCCGTCTTTATGTTTTGGAAGCTTTAGAAGTTTGGGAACCACGCATTATTATTGATGAAGTTCTCGCTGATCCTGACCCTGTGCGTGGCAGAGTGGACATTATCATCAATTATCGACTTAAAGATAGTCCCGATATTTATAGTTTTGTTTATCCTTATTATTTGGTTTCAGCTGGGGAGGAATCGTGAACTTTGACTTTTTACCGAAATTACCTTCTTCCAATTTAGACGATCGCGCCTTCGATGATTTGGTGGAAGAATGTATTATGCGTATTCCTCGCTACTGTCCAGAATGGACTGACCACAACCTCAGTGACCCAGGAATTACACTAATTGAGTTATTTGCTTGGTTAACTGACCAGATGTTGCTCAGATTTAACCAAGTACCTCGAAAAAATTATGTAGCTTTCCTCGAATTACTGGGTATTCGTCTCCAGCCTCCTGCCCCAGCCCGCACGGAATTAACTTTTTATTTAAGCGCTGCACTGCCTGAAGCCTACACTATTCCGGCAGGATTAGAAGCTTCAACTATCCAAACTGAAACCACAGAAGCTATTACTTTTAGTACAGATTCTCGTCTAATTATCGGCAAACCCAGGATACAGCATTTCTTAACTGCCCAAACCACTGAAGACATTCCCCAATCTCTGCGCGAAAGAGTCACAAGTTCATGGACTCGTCAATCTAACGGTTTCTGGACAGGCAATGAACAGCCGATATTTGAAGAGGAACCCCAGCCTGGTAACTGCTTTTATTTAGCGATCAATTCTGATGATTCTCTAGATGGTAATGTTCTAGATATTACTTTCCAAGGAGCGGCAGCTACGCCTGCTGGTATTAACCCCAATCAACCGCCTCGAAAGTGGGAAGCTTGGGATGGAGAACATTGGCAACCAGTTTTATTCCAAGAGTCAGATGATGAGACTCGCGGCTTCAGTTTTTACGAACTCGCTGAACAGGGGAGGAACCCGGCTGAAGGAGCAGATGTCCGTCTGCATTTACCGCAAAATTGGCCTGTGACCAACTTTACCTCTTACCGAGGTCGGTGGCTACGCTGTAGCTTTGTTTCCACAGAAGTCAATGAATCTGGTTACAATCGTCCCCCACGAATTATTGGTTTAGCAGTGCAGTCAATTGGCGGTACTGTTAGGGCTAGTCACAGTACGCTGATTCAAGATGAGCGCTTGGGAATTAGTGATGGTACACCCGGTCAGACTTTCGAGTTACAAACAGCACCAATTTTAGAACGCCGAGAAAATGAGTATATTGTAGTTACTCCTAGTGGTGGTTTGCCTCAAAAGTGGACTGAGGTGAGAGATTTTGCTGATTCTGCGTCGCATCACTTTCATTACACCCTCGATTCGATCACTGGTACAGTCCAATTTGGGCCGTTGATTCGTGAACCTAGCCAACTGAAACAGCAAACCCAGGTGCGAGGCCTACGGCAGGCTCCGCCAACGCGAATTCAGCAACCATCGCTAGATAACACATCTGTACAAGTTATTGAAAATAACCAATCTGAACACCAGTATGGGGCAATTCCTGTCCGTGGCTCAGAAATTAAAATGGTTACTTATCGCACAGGTGGGGGTAGAGAAGGCAATGTTCAAACTGGGGCAATCCAGTTTTTGAAGTCTGCATATCCATACATTGCTAGTGTGATCAATCGTGTATCAGCAATCAATGGTGCGGATGCTGAATCACTGGAGCAAGCTGTAATGAAGGCTCCCCGCATCCTCCGCACACGCGATCGCGCCGTCACTGCCGAAGATTTTGAAGTTTTAGCTCAACAAGCAGGTTCGGGTGCGATCGCTCGCGTCCGGTGTTTGCCAGCGAATTCTCGTACACAAGCAGGTATAGTTAGTTTACTGATAGTTCCATTCGCAAATACAGATGCGATCGCTCAAGGTGAAGGGATACCACCAGAAGAATTTGCCCTCAGCAATGCCCTCCAAGAGCAAATTTTGAGTTACTTAGACGAAAAACGCTTATTAGGGGTACAAATCGAATTACAAGAGCCGAATTACGTAGGTGTTTCTGTACAGACAGAAGTTGCTTTAGAGCCAGCATACAATAACCCTTTTGCCAGCGAAGAAATTCGCCGGAATTTAAGGGTATCTCTATATAAATATTTAAATCCATTAACTGGAGGAATCGACGGTAAAGGTTGGCCATTTGGGCGACCCGTTTATACATCAGATATTGTAGCCTTACTGCAACAAACCCCAGGCGTGCGTCATTTAGGCCCCGTCCTACTGTTTCCCATCCGCAAGCAAGGAGAAAATTGGAGACGACAACCATCGCCAGAACAATTAATTGACCCAGGATCGGAAGGTTTGATATGTTCTTGGGCTGATAGCAATCTACGTTCAAATCACGACATCCAAATAATTCGTAATTCGTAATTCGTATTGTTTAAACTCCTTATCCTCTCTGCGCCTCTGCGTCTCTGCGTGATAAATCATCCCGTAACTATGCAACGCCAGACTTTTAATCCAAAATCCAAAATCTAAAATCCAAAATTGGTAGAGTCGTTATGGTTCAAAGTCGCTCTAGTCCAGCTGTACGCATTCAATTAACGCCAATGCAAATCCCCGAAGCTTTACCTGTAGCAGGTTTAGCATTTGCAAACGCGGAAAACATAGATGTAGCTGGACGTAGTTTACTCTTGCATCCTGGGCATCCAAGCGAGATGATTGTGCAAGTGCAAAACTTAGAACAGCGTCCTTTGCGGGTGAGTTTAAGTATTGAAGGAAACTTTCCGTCCCAATGGTGTCAGATTGGTACAGAAGGCAGCGAGATACCACCTCGTGGACAAATGGATGCCGTCCTCTACTTCTTAATTCCCGACACATTTTTTGAGGATCAAGAAGCGATCGCTCCTGGAAAAAAAGACAAACTAACGCTCAATTTTCGCAGCCTAATTACTATACATATAGACCCAGGCACAGATAACCAACAAATCGAGAGAAGCGAGTATTTCGATTTATACATCCGTCCCTACACCGCATACATGGAATTCTTGCCAATTTTGTATCGGGAAGTGGACTTTATTGGTCGCTTCATTAAGATATTTGAGCAAGCTTTTCAACCAATAGTTGATAGTTACAACGTCATGTGGGCAAACCTCGATCCCTTGACAGCACCGCAAGCATTACTACCCTTCATGGCTCATTGGGTTGCTTGGCAAGTAGATTCAGTTTGGGATCTCCAGCAACAACGACGTTTAATTCGCCGTGCTGTAGAACTTTATCGCTGGCGGGGAACTCGTAAAGGATTGCGTCTCTATTTACATCTTTATACTGGTTTACCTCTAGATGAACATTTAACTAATGAAGCTGATAAACATATTAGTATCACAGAACCTTTTGGCCCAAGTTTTATTATAGGAGATGCACAACTAGGAAATGCAGTTTTAGCAGGTGGGCAACCATATCATTTTATAGTGCGTTTGCGTTCAAACATTTCTAGTGGCATTATCAACGAACAACTTATCCAAAGAATTATAGAACAAGAAAAACCAGCTTTCTGCACCTATGAACTATCTATTGAAAATCCATCCAATTAAATAATTCGTAATTCGTAATTCGTAATTCGTAATTAAGTAAGCAAAATTAAAAGTTGAATAATTAGTATTGTTTAAGATTTCTGAAACAGACTTTTAATCTAAAATCTAAAATCCAAAATCCAAAATTCCTATGTCCCATCCTTTCCCGCCCCCACCAATTAAATCCTTTGAACGCCTGCAAGCCGCAGACGGGTTACTAATCAATGCGGAACGCTGGCGTACAGCCCATGATTACCACCGTAATCGGCAAAATGCTCAATATCAAAGTTTAAACCAACCAGGAATTGTCTGCGGTTTAGGCATTCGAGATATTACTGCCCCTAGCCTTGTAGAAGCTAGATATCGAGATGGGCGTTGGGTGCAAATACAGCCTGGTATTGCAATTGATTTAGCAGGTAATCTAATTGTTGTACCGACCTCTTATGATTTTCCCATTGATATAGATGTAGCAAGTTCTGAACCGTTGATGATCTACTTAGTAGTTAGCTATGTAGACCCCGATGAATTGCGGCGCGGACAGCAAAGAGATGTTGTTCAAGAAACTTATCGAATTGACCAAATAAACTCTACCCCAATCACTTCAGAAATAGAAATATGCCGGATACTCCTACAACCAGGACATACAGAAATTACCCAACCTGCGGATGCTTTCTTTCCTGGATATAACAATATCGATTTGCGTTATCGCCGTCAGGCACAAATGCGTCCCCAAGCACTTGTGTGTATGGCACAGGCGAATCATAGTGATCCTGAATGTGCGCGTAATTTTTTCAGCCTTTCGTATTTGTTACAAGCAGTAGAACCCCTATATCCCAGTTTGCGAGGGGCTGACGAACCAGGTCAGGTTTCTTTAGGAGAAAATATCCAAGATTATGACCTACTTTATCTAACAGGTGGGCAGGCCATATCTTTAAATAGTCTCGAATTTGAATCCCTAAAAAATTACTTAAATTTAGGTGGTGTGCTTTTAGTTGATGCACCAACAAATGCTAATCTTCTAATTGAAAGTACCCAAGCATTGGCACAACAGTTAGAGAGTCCCTTAAGACCTTTAGAAGAATTGCAACGGAGTCATCCTTTAAGGACAAAACCTTTTTTATTTGCTGCCTTGCCAATGGTTAATCAACAACAAATTAAACTGTCGATTGGTGGAGGAGTTATTTTAGCGATTGGTGATTTAGCAACTGCTTGGGGACTGGACAGAGATTTTAATTTACCCAGGTTGACTATTCGTACAGCTCAGGAACTCGGTATTAATATACTTCACTTTGCTTGGAAGCGGCGACAGTTGATAGGTTTGCAACAGGAAGATAATTCAGGGCAATGGTGAAGGTGTTGTTTTGGACACAAACAACAGGCGATCGCATTGAATTCTGTAAGATGTCTTAGAGGTTGTTTGAAAAGTGTTTCGCTGTGACTTTAGGCACTTTTAGATCCCCCCTAACCCCCCTTAAAAAGGGGGGAACCGGAATCAAAGTCTCCCAATTTATCGGGAGATTTAGAGGATCTAAAACTTTTGATACCGACAAGAGGACTTTTCAAACATCCTCTTAGGTACTTGTATTGTAAACATAGCGATCGCTAGCTTGTCAATAATAGCGTTTCTCAATACTATTATTGACTTTGATTGTTTGATGTCACCCGATTATTCTCATTTTCCAGTTCTCTCAATAGAGAATCGAAATCGTTGGTGTTTCCACCTTTAGTAAATAAAGACCGAATTTTAGTAAAAATTGAATCTATATCTCTAGATAACAAGCTACTTAAATTTTTGACAAAGTTGATTACTTTCTCAAAGACAGCGAGTTCTACAGTGGAATATTCATTTTGATATGGATATACAACTTTGCCTTTTTCTGTCTCATAATACTCTTGTTCAGGCATTAGCATTGATCTAAGCGGTCGATCTTGTTTTGCCTTATCTGGTTCGATTCGCTTCTGGCTGAGGAATAAAACATCGTAAACTTTTCCGTTCCAGACAGCCCAGTAATGATTTTGGAAAAACCACCGTTTGCCGTCATCACAATTAGGGTCTTGTCCTCGATATGGGGTTTTTCCACCTTCACTTAGAAAAGGTTTAGGGAGACTTTCAATCGTTATTTTTTTGATGCCAAAATACTCTTCTGCTACTTTTTTAAAGGTTCGCGCTAATGTTTGGCAGTCTCCTTCAGGAGAGCCTTTTAAAAGAGTTTCATGACTCTTGCTCACCATTGTGTATTTAAATTGGATATTCTCAAAGTTTTTGAAAAGTTGTTCCAATATTTTCTCTTCTGGTAATGTTTCTTCTATTCCATTTACTAATGTTTTCGCTAGCGAGTATTCTTGTAAAAATTTTTGTTTTCTATTGGCTGAGTTGTCTGCTGCTAATATTTCTTCATTTTTGGCTGATAGTTTTGGTTGCTGTGCATTCTGATTTTGCAAAGTCGGTATATTCATTTGATTTACTACAGAAGCAGCTACCCTGTCCGCCTCTTGCTCATATTTATCTCCTGGTTGACCAATAGTGAGTTTTGGCTGTATTAGTGGTTGCATTTGTGCCAGTGACACGCTATCAGGACGTTTTAGCGCTATTTTTGTCAGGTTATGACCAAATTTGGATGAATGTTCCTTTTGTTGCTGCAACGACTCATTCATCTTTGTCTGTAATATAGTGAGTCGTTCCTGTCCCTCTGGCGTGATAGTACCGTGTTTGGCTTGTATTTGGAGTTTCGTTGCCTCAAACTGATCCTTTTGAAATTTCTGATTCTCTACTTTTGCCTGTACTATAGGCTTGTTAGAGCCAAGTTGAGTATTACCAGTTAATCGGTGCGTAGCCCTTCGTAGACATTGCACCTGATTTGGCTCTGGCGAATCAGCTTTTTTGTGGATTTGTAGCCGTTCTTTCATGGCTAGTTTCAAAAGTCAACAGTAAGTAATTAAATATATTATGCCACTTCAGCATTGCTTGATTATTTATACTTAAGTCGAAACATTGTTTTAGGCATCACTATCGACTTAAATGTAAATTATTTCGCCTAAACCTGGGGGATAGTTTCGGAAAGTTAGTATAATCGGCGTTGCATAAATGCGGGATGATTTTTCTCACGCAGAGGCGCAGAGACGCAGAGAGGATAAGGAGTTTCAGATTTCAATACATAACATTTCATTCCTTGATTCAGCAACGCCGTATAATCATCTTCTCAGGAAGCCAGAATCCGCGTCTTAAAGAGGCGCAAAGTATCAATTACGTCCGTTGATCATGTCTCGTAAGCGATTTAACTGACCACGATATAATGCATCAACGATATCATCATCGGTTGTAAAGACTCCTTCAATCCAATCTCCTGTCCAGGCATGACCTTCTACAAGGCGATAAAGTTGGGTGCGATCGCTGACTGAAGCCGTGCGGAAGATTTCAATCACCCGTTCTCCTTCATCTTCTCCAGTCCAACCTCCAATTAATGCGCGCACCCGATCAGCGCGTTGATTGAGGGTCAGATGGGGCAGATCATCGGTACTCTCTTCCATCACAGCATCATCTTCATTAAAAAATGCCTGCCCTTCAGAGGGATTAAAGTCAATAATGCTCCGCAATCCAACTAGGGGATTACCCATGAGTGGATTAAGGAATCCATTAATAAACGCGGCTCTGGGATGAACCGTTCCCAGGTAGACTTCCAATTTCGAGACCTCTTCATTTTCTGGGAACTTAGCAGCCATCCCATCTAACTTAGTCTTGATTTCGCCTGATTGAACACTAGCTGTAATGGCTTGTCCATAGGTTTGTGCCAGTTCTGAGCGAATTTTTACAGTCCACAGTGCATCTAGGGAATCTGCTTGCCAGTTCTGAGTTCCATTATTAGCATCGGTATCGAGACGTGGCAGAACTTGTTCAGGCGCATACTGAACACTAGGAACAGCAGGACTAGCAGCTTGTCCTTTCACGGAATTGAGAATCCACTCTGATGAGTAGGGGCCTGGATTGCCAGTTCCTAAAGCGTGGGCGTTGTCGATATCTTTACAGCCAAGCTGGACTGCCAATTCTGCCATTTTAGCTGTTTGATTATTCGGATCATTCTTATTCAGGTTACTATCACCGAAGGTTTTCCAGCGATCGCCCAAGTCATTCACAACCCACAATCCCTGTTCATTATCAAAATCATGGGCAACTAAGGCAACCAGATCATCAAACCCCAATTCTGGCATATTGGCAGTTTTTTCCTGTACTTGGGCAATGATCGTGTCGTAAATCCCTGAAACAGTTCCCAAAATTGTAGCGGCATTTGTAGTATTATCATTGATGTAACGCGCCACATCAAGGGCAATCTTCCGCTTCATGTTGCCAAAGAATAAAGGATATTTCTGCCGCCAATAGTCACGAATATCTAACCTCGGTGTGCGTAAATGTCCGGCGGCAAAGTGGTCTGTTAAAAAGTGATGGGCAGCTGCTTCACGCGCCATTCCTTCACCGATGTTTTGCCCAGATTGTCCGGCAAAGAATGCCCGTAAAATTGCGTCTTCATGTAAAGCTCGATAGGAACCCCCCGCAGACGATCTATTTCCTCCGCCTGAACCTGGGGTGCCATGAGGGGCAGCAAAATGTTCACTATTGTTCGCCGCTAACTGTAGATAACGGTCATCGACGGCTTTGCTCACAGTTTTAGAAAATTCAAGCTGTGACCACATTCCCCCCTCCGGCTGTTCTGGTGTACAAATTTGAGCAAATCTCGGATCTTGGGGATTGATCGTTTTGATAGCATAGATGATTTCATCCTGTGTACCCGGAGTTTGACCGGGCTGAGGCGATGGAGTTGCCGCTAAACGAAATAGTGAGTCAGGAACGGGTTCTTCAACACCTTGCTGATTGACGCGAGTATCACGAGGGTCAAAATAGTCGCCGCTCAACATGGTGATATCGCCATGAGTGAGGCGAAAGGGAATTTGTAGCGGTGGGTGAAAGCTTCCAGCCCCGGCGGTGACTTGCCCTCCCTGAAAGTCATAGGTTTGCCCACCAGAACCGCGATCGCCTAGTGACTTATGTTCTTCGGAGCCAAATCGTTGAATTATGCGTTTTTGTAGGAGTGAAGTGGGGCGAGTGCTAATCTGCGGCTCCCTTTGCACAGCAGTATCAGGCATCGACATGAGTTGATTAGCTACCCGATCCGCTTCCTGCTCGTACTGGTCTTTTGGTTCTCCAATTGTGAGTTTTGACTGGGGAGAACGCAGCGATATCCGACTAATGTCGTGACTCAGGGGCTTTTCTTTGATGTCTTCTGGTTTTAATAATAGCTGATCAGCAGACTGCGCCTTTTGAAGGTTGGGTGATACCTCAGCTACCCTTTGGAGTGGGGCGGTATTTGTTTGTAAACCAAAGCCGCGTGTTGGGTTCGCCAATGTCGGAGTTGTTGGTGAAACAAGCGACGGATTCGTAAAATTTGATGCAGATGATTTCTTACGCCCAAATATGCGTAGTTTACCGCCGTAGGCATCGCTCATCTCACTTTTCCTCCCTTAATCAATATGAATTATACAATTTGTCTAATTGCTATCGCTATCGACTTAAGTAGAAATTATTCTGTTTATGATTGGGGTGTAGATGGGTGTTACCAATTAATTATTTATTGTTCATGCAACTTAACTCAAGGCAAAGTAAAGTACCCATGCTAAGACGCTTAATTGTAATCGTTACTGCCGCTATCCTCTTTAATAGTTCATTGACACTAGCACAAAGTAAAAAGCCCAAACTACCGGATAAATTTCCTCCCAGTCCCCTAGAAATTACCACACCCGACCCACTGCTACCACGTTTGCCCAAGGATAAACAACCGTTGAGTAGCGAAGAACGGCAAAAGTTAGAACCAGCGCTGGATGCCTTAAACCAAGAAGCTGCAATGAAACTGCAAGCAGGTGATCAGGTGACGGCCTTTGAAATTTGGAACCGAGAACTGCGCTTGCGGCGCTTTTTAGGTTTATTAGCAGAGGTGCAAGCATTATCAAGAGTCGGTGCGATCGCCTGGAAGCAAAATGACAGCCAAGAAGTACAATATATTACGCAGCGATTGCAGGCAATTCAAAAGCAGGCACAATCCCAAAAAGCTGTTGATCTAGAACTATGGCGATCGCTAGGACAAGCTTACCAAAATGTGCGATCGCCTAAACTAGCTCTAGAAGCTTATGACCCAGTTTTGCTAACAGTGCGACAGCAAAAAGATCCTACAGCAATAGTCGAAACCCTCAAGATAATTGGAGAGCTGCATTTGAGTTGGTTTGATTACTCCAAAGCTGCACCAATCTACGAGGAATTATTGAGTTTAGCTACCTCCCAAAAAGATAGCCTAAACGAAGTAGCATATCTGCAACGACTGGCTGAAATTTACGAGCAAACACAGCAACCGCAGATGTCATTGAATATACTTAGCAAACTAGCAGAAATTTACGTGAATGAAAATAATCTTACCGAAATACCAGAATTAAAGCTAGCGATCGGCTCAAATTACGAATCTTTAGCAAAGAAAGATCCTAATTTACTGCTAGAAGCTTTTAAAAATTATCAAGAATCTTACACCACTGCTTGGCAATTACAACAGTATGTTCGTGCTGGTGAAGCTTTGCAAAAGTTAATTGCGCTGTACCGTTCTCAAGGACAAATAGAGGAGGCTTTGCAGACTAGCCAAATTCTCGTAGAGACACAGGCGCAATCCGCCAACTTTTACGGGATGATGCAAGCTTACGACCAAATTGGGCAATTGTATTTAGAACGTAAAGAATATCCTCAAGCATTAACAGCTTTTCAAAAAGGCTTAGAACTAGCACAACAACTTAAACATGAGGAAGCGTACTTTACTGGGCAAATTGAAAAGGTTTCAAAAGCAAATTTTTAACTAAAATTTCTCCTATCGACTCACAGTTACCAACATCGCAGCTTTTGTAATGAAAATCACGATTTTTGTTGCAGTATCGTGGCTTTTGTGATTAAAATCGCGGCTTTTATGACAAAAATTACGGTTTTCGTTATTAACATCGCGGCTTTTGTGATTAAAAAGCGATGTTAGTAGTTATTAGGACTTACGCAAAGCTACACACGGTAGGGGCAATTCATGAATTGCCCCTACCATAAAATAAGGGTTTCGACTATTGTTTGCGTAAGTCCTAGTTATGTAAAATTAAATGACATAAATATTTTTGCGTATCTACTTATGATTTGTTAAAAATAACTAATAACTGTGCATTGATATTAGGAGTAGTTTTATGGTTCTACAAGTTAACCCCATCCAAAAAGAACCAACTGTTACTTGGGAAGCACTTCCAGCCGACTTTATTTTACCTGATGATCCAGTGGAAAATATTCAGCAACCTGCGATCGCTGCTGCGCTTACCGATGCTTTGGGAAGCACAGGACGCATCCAACCCCAGATGCTAATTGGCTCTAATTTCGGACTTGTAGCCACAGTCAACAAAAAAACCGTCGTTAAGGCCCCTGATTGGCTTTACGTTCCTCAAGTCCAGTCTGTAGGAACAAATGTAGTTCGTCGCAGCTATACCCCGAATTTAGAAGGTGCTGCTGTGGCTGTAGTGATGGAATTTCTCTCAGACACAGAAGGTGGAGAACTTTCAGTCCGCTCAACTCCACCCTACGGTAAACTCTATTATTACGAAAAGATTCTCCAAATTCCAACTTACGTAACCTTCGATCCCTACGAACCAAGTTTAGAATTACGGTGCTTGCAAAATGGAGAATATACTTTGCAGAAAGCAGATGCCAATGGACGCTACTGGATTCCTGAGTTAGAGTTATTTCTCGGAATTTGGCAAGGTGAAAGATTATGTCAAACCATGAATTGGCTACGCTGGTGGGATACAGAAGGAAATTTGCTGTTGTGGAGCAACGAACAAGCTGAACAAGAACGCCAACGCGCTGAACAAGAACGCCAACGCGCTGAACAAGAACGCCAACGCGCTGAACAAGAACACCAACGCGCTGAACAAGAACGCCAACGTGCTGATATATTAGCAGCTAAGTTACGTGAGTTAGGTGTTGACCCTGATGCGTAGGCGTAGCCCGCACTTCTCTACGTTCGCGCAGCGTGTCGCAGACAGACGCTGCGCGTAGCAAGATCCCAAAGGGTACGGCAAAGCTTAGTGACCGTCGTAGATATCGCATGACCTAAAGAGATGCTGGGAATAATAAATTTGGGACATCAACACCAAAATTCCATGAAACAGCAAAAAAATCAATTCAGTCATCTTACTGCGATCGAAAGAACTTACCTGTCATTTCCTGCACAGTTTTTATTAAATCAAAACCTCCTACAAGGCAAAATACTAGACTTTGGTTGTGGCTTTGGTAATGATGTTAAAATATTACGCCAAAAAGGCTACGATATTATAGGCTATGACCCTCATTATTTTCCAGAATCTCCTCATAATAAATTTGATACCATAATTTGTTTTTATGTTTTAAATGTTTTGTTTGCTGAAGAACAAGCTAATATTCTTATGGAAGTATCGCATTTATTAAAACCAGGAGGTAAAGCTTATTATGCTGTAAGAAGGGATATCAACAAAGAAGGCTTTCGAGAACATTATGTTCACAAAAAACCTACCTATCAATGTATTGTAAAACTTCCCTTTTCTTCAGTTTTTTTAGATGAACATCGTGAACTATATGAGTATATTCACTATAATCATCAGCGAAATTCATCTACTTATTGTATATTCTGTAATCCCCATAAAACTCTCAAACTCTTAACCGAATCAGCAACCGCTTATGCTATTTTTGATGGCTATCCTATAAGTAAAGGACATATTTTGATTATTCCCAAACGTCATGTTAGCAGTTATTTTGAACTATCAGTTAAAGAGCAATCTGCTTGCTGGTTTATGGTGAACAAAGTACAAGAAATTATCAAAACAGAATTTGAACCTGATGGCTTTAATATAGGAATGAATGTCAATCGAGCCGCCGGTCAAAATATTATGCACGCCAGTATTCATATCATTCCTCGTTACAAAGGTGATGCTGTTGGTGTTAAAAGTGGAATCAGGAATGTTATTCCTAAAAAGCAATAGTTTTTCTTTACTGATAGCTTTCAGTAGAAAAACCGGATTTATAGCATATACATAAATCTGAAAAAACCAGTTTTTCGGGGAGCATCCCACTTTTTTGTATGTCATTGCGAGCGTTCGCGCTTGCGTCTCGGAAAGAAGCAATCGCAAAATCCCCCAACTAAGAGCAAGTCGATGTGATTGCTTGTCTGCGACACGCTGCGTGAACGTCGTTCCTCCTCTCTACGAGACGCTACACGAACGCAATGACAGTTATTATCTCGTTGAAAAATAAAAAATGGGATGCACCCGTTTTTCGGTTTTGTTGAAAATATTTAGCAATATTTTCAGTTAACCCAGATTATCTGGGTCTATTCCCAGCGCTCTTAATTGTTCTGTTAATTGTTGCACCCGTTCTTCTGCTTGTTGAGCGCGTTGTGCTTCTTGTTGAGCGCGTTGTGCTTCTTGTTGAGCGCGTTGTGCTTCTTGTTGAGCGCGTTGTGCTTCTTGTTGAGCGCGTTGTGCTTCTTGTTGAGCGCGTTGTGCTTCTTGTTGAGCGCGTTGTACTTCTTGTTGAGCGCGCTGTGCTTCTTGTTGAGCGCGTTGTGTTGCTTGTTTTATTTGTTCTGCGGGTGTGAGATATCGTTGTCCTTCCTCATCGTACCAATACATCCATTCCCGTGTTACGCCGCAATAATTTCCCCTTTCGCAACCAATTCCTAAGCTGATTTCTGGTAGCCAAACAGGGTTTCCTTGCTGCAATTCATACTTACCATTAACTAACTTATGTACTTCCAGATGCGGTTTGCGGCGGCGACGAGAGGAATAAATCACATAATAAAGTACACCCAAAGCCTCATATTCATCCAATTTAGTAGTGTATTCCTTGCGATAATTTTGGGAAACTACTTCTAGCACGAAAATCGGCACAACATTTTCATCCCACAGCACATAACTGGGACGCAGCTCCTCATCATAAAACCGCTCTACTCCTAAGCTCAAAAACCCATCTGGCACAATAGGCGGTTTATCAGGGTGATAATAAATACCCATATCTATCGCAAACAACCAGTCCATGCGTTCTGCCCAAAGTATCAGCAGTATCGCCTTCAGCAAGCCTGGTATTAATTCTTGCAGTTCATTATCCACAGGTGTTTCATCAGAGTCTGGTAGTTCTTCGGCTGAGGGCAAGTACCTTGGCAAGTTGTACTCTAACATGGCTGGTTTCCCCAAAACTCAAAGGATATTTAGCTCTCCAGAATTATAGCGATTTCTCAGCTAGCGATGCCTTGGGCGGGCTATACCAACGCGCCTATACTTAAAAACTTCAGTTAACTATGTTGTTATCCATACTTTTACAAAGGTACTCTACGGATACTAAGTAATTCTAAATATGTTGCAATCATCAGCCAAAAAATTTATCTAAAGTTGCAGTCCAGTAAAGAATGCAGGCTTTTTTACCCAACCAAGGAGGCTGCTTAACCTGACAAAGTTTCGGTAACTCTTAACTATTAATAAATATTAGGTGCTTGGTACTATTCATGCTTTATATTTAGCTACAGGTGGCGCAAATACCCACTTATCTTCAAATACTAGGAGGCAGTACCATATTATCTCTGCAACTAACTCATACTCCAACACCACCGCCACCAAGTGTAAAGCCGAGGTTAAGCTGATATTAAAAAGAATAATTTTTGCTGAATTGCAACAGATAAATACTAAACTAAAAAATCTTGTGCAGCAAAACCTGTAGCTTTAAATGAAGTAATCATGTCTAAGGTTCTTGTCTCCGATCCGATTGACCAAGCTGGAATTGACATTCTTTCCCAAGTTGCTACCGTCAATGTCAAAACAGGTCTAAAACCAGCAGAACTGATCGAAATTATTGGTGAGTATGACGCGCTGATGATTCGCTCTGGTACGCGCGTCACCCAAGAAGTTATTGAAGCCGGCACCCAACTAAAAATCATTGGTCGTGCTGGTGTGGGTGTGGATAATGTGGATGTTCCGGCTGCCACACGCCGGGGAATTGTGGTAGTCAATTCTCCAGAGGGAAATACAATTGCCGCCGCCGAACATGCGCTAGCCATGATCTTGGCTCTATCTCGCCACATTCCTGATGCTAACGCTTCGGTGAAACGCGGTGCGTGGGATCGCAATAGTTTTATCGGCGCGGAAGTCTACAAAAAAACTCTCGGTATTGTCGGTTTGGGTAAAATAGGCTCCCATGTTGCCTCGGTGGCTAAGGCAATGGGGATGAAACTCCTAGCTTATGACCCCTTTATTTCCACAGACCGATCTGAACAAATTGGCTGTCAGTTAGTAGAACTGGATTTGCTCTTCCAGCAAGCAGACTATATCACCCTACACATCCCTAAAACCCCAGAAACCACCCACTTAATCAATGCCGTAACTCTGGCAAAGATGAAACCTACAGCCCGGATTGTCAACTGCGCTCGTGGTGGTCTCATTGATGAAGTAGCTTTAGCAGCAGCTCTGAAAGCGGGTAAAATAGCAGGTGCAGCCTTGGATGTGTTCGAGTCAGAACCACTGGGTGAATCTGAATTGCGATCGCTAGGCAAGGAAGTTATCCTCACTCCCCACTTGGGAGCCTCTACCGCAGAAGCTCAAGTGAATGTGGCCATTGATGTTGCCGAACAAATTCGAGATGTACTTTTAGGACTACCAGCACGTTCAGCCGTCAACATTCCTGGACTCGGCCCCGATGTGTTGGAAGAACTTAAACCCTATATGCAACTAGCAGAAACTCTAGGTAATCTGGTGGGACAGCTAGCCGGCGGACGGGTGGAAGTACTTAATATTCGACTGCAAGGGGCACTAGCGACCAACAAAAGTCAGCCTTTGATAGTAGCTGCCTTGAAAGGATTACTTTACCAAGCTTTGCGGGAACGGGTAAATTATGTAAATGCCAGCATAGAAGCCAAAGAACGCGGAATCAGGGTGATTGAAACCCGCGATGCTTCCATTCGAGACTATGCCGGTACACTTCATCTAGAAGCCACCGGTACTTTAGGTACTCATTCTGTCACAGGCGCTTTGTTGGGTGAAAAGGAAATCCACCTAACCGACGTTGATGGTTTCCCGATTAACGTCCCACCCAGCAAATATATGTTATTTACTCTACACCGCGACATGCCAGGGATTATCGGCAAACTCGGTTCTCTACTCGGCAGTTTTAATGTGAATATTGCCAGTATGCAAGTAGGTCGCAAAATTGTCCGTGGTGATGCAGTAATGGCTCTCAGTATAGATGATCCTTTACCTGAGGGCATTTTGGATGAAATTATTAAAGTCTCTGGTATTCGGGATGCGTATACGGTAACTCTCTAATTTTAGATTTTGGATTTTGGATTTTGGATCGGTAATGGCTAATTACTTATTGTTTTTTGCATTGGTCATTAACCGTTACTTAGTCCCCAATCTAAAATCTAAAATCTAAAATCTAAAATTATATGGCAAACACCTGGTGGGAACTACAGATTTTATGTGAACCAGACCTAGAAGATTCTATCTTTTGGCGACTGGAAGATTTTGGCGCTCGTGGTACAGCGAGTGAAAACAAAGGAAATTTATCTTTAGTAAAAGCTTACTTGCCAACAATTCAAACACAGCTACTAGATTTAGCAGCGCTGTCGCTATGGTTACGTCAAGATGCCCTCTGTGTAGGATTGTCATCTCCCTCCCTGCAATGGCAGTTAATTGATGAGGAAGATTGGGCGACTAGCTGGAAACAATATTGGCATCCGCAAGAAATAGGCGATCGCTTTCTAATTAACCCCGCATGGCTACCATTACCAGAAGCATCGGAACGGTTAGTGATTCGTCTTGACCCTGGTGTAGCATTTGGTACGGGCGGACATGCCACCACTCAACTATGTTTGGAATCCCTGGAAATGCGCCTAAGTGAAGTTCCTCAATCGTTTGTAGGTACTGGCGGCAAACATGAACATCTGGTAATTGCGGATATTGGTTGTGGTTCTGGTATCCTCTCCATTGGGGCGTTGCTACTGGGAGCAGAGAAAGTCTATGCGGTGGATACTGACCCTTTGGCAGTACAATCAACTATCAGTAATCGCGACCTTAACAACATTAGCCCAGAACGTTTACTACCAGCCCAGGGAAGTGTAGACGTTTTGACAAAACTGATTGAAAACCCAGTGGATGGGATCGTCTGCAATATTTTGGCTGACGTGATTATTGAGTTAGTGCCACAAATGAGTGCGATCGCTAAACTTGAAACTTGGGCTATCTTTAGTGGTATTTTACTAGAACAATCTAAAGCTGTTGCTGATGCCTTAGAGTTACATGGATGGGTCGTGGCTACTCTATGGAAAAGGAAAGAATGGTGTTGCTTGAATGTACGACGTTCTTAATTTACTAGATGCTATAGATTAGGTAACAAAGTTTACATGATTAACAATACTATTCTTTCTCGCTAGTATCGCGACAGAAAAACCTTTAGTCGGTGCTGAAGCTCACGAACATTTTTATAATCTAAACCCATTAACCGAGATGTAGATGTTTAACATCCTTTCATATCATAACTAGCAAGCAGATATCCTCCCAAAAATAACACTCCTTTTCAGGAGTGTCGATGATAAATAAATTACTAAAAATTAAGTATAAATCTGGTGGACATTTGTCGAGTAATAAATTATTTAGTATTTTGTCTAAAATATACTCTACAAAACTAGTGCGATGTTTGAGATGAGGGGTAAAATGTACCAACTTTCTGCACGTAGAAAAACTTCTTAAACGTGTTAAATACACTGATATTGTAACACAAAGTCATGCTCAATATGGAGCCTGACTTTTCACGTTATGTGGAAAAGCTAACGATTAACCTAACCCCCTAACCACCAACTCGTCGCGGGAAGGGGGAAAATTCAAAGTCTCTCTCCTAAAAGGAGAGAGATTTAGAGAGAGGTTTTCCAGATACCGTGAAAAGTCAGAATATGGAGCGCCTAACTCATGACTATAAGTCACGAGTGTGCGGCTTGTAGAAATCAAACGGTGATTTTTAGGTAGCACAGCTAACTGTGCTACCCGACTGAAAAAGACGCGATATTTCGCGCCTCAAGGAGCTAAAAGCCAAATTCTTATTAAATAATTGTTTGTAGGTGTCTTACCAAATCTGCTGCTTGTTTTACACCCTCAATCCGCTCCACAGGCTGACCCTGCTTAAATAAGACTAAAGTTGGTAGAGCGGAGATTTCATACTGACTAGCCAACTCTTTGTACTTTTCAGTGTCAATTTTGACAATCCGCAGGCGATCCTTGAGTTGGGCATTGACTTGTTCTAAAATTGGCACCATCATTTGACAGGGGCCACACCATTCAGCGTAAAAATCTACCAATACAGGTACATCAGAAGCAGACAGCATCTCTTCAAAGCTGTTAAATTGTTTTTTAGTTGCCATTATGACACACACTAATTTTCTATTGTTTGATTCCAATATTAATCCTTACTATCTGGAATCTGTGTAAACTCATTTTGTTTTTATTGTTGTTGCATTTCCCTACTAATCCAAAAGGTATAGATGCCTGATTTCGGGTGGCGTAGCTGTAGGGTAATATTTAAATTTAAAATCCCAAATTCTATAAGTATTAGGTACAAAGCACCATAAGATAATTAGCGCGGTGATTCAAAAGGTTGAGGAATATTTCATGGAAGTTTTGAGTGAAAATTTGCAGCGCTTACGGGGACAAGTGGCTATTGTTACGGGTGCTTCACGGGGAATTGGGCGAGCGATCGCAATTGAATTAGCCGCACAGGGAGCCAATGTAGTTGTTAATTATGCCAGTTCTAGTGCAGCTGCCGAGGCAGTTGTTACAGAAATTATTGATGCCGGAGGTGAGGCGATCGCTATCCAAGCAGACGTTTCTAAACTTGATCAAGTAGACGCACTGGTTAACGCCGCCATCGAAAAGTTTAGCCGCGTGGATATCTTAGTCAACAACGCAGGTATTACCCGCGACACATTGCTTTTGCGCTTGAAGTTAGAAGATTGGCAAGCAGTGATAGACCTTAATTTGACTGGTGTTTTTTTATGTACACGCGCCGTCAGTAAAATCATGCTCAAGCAGCGCTCGGGGCGGATTATCAACATTACCTCCGTCGCTGGGCAAATGGGCAACCCAGGCCAATCAAACTACAGCGCCGCCAAAGCAGGCGTAATTGGCTTCACCAAAAGCGTTGCCAAAGAACTTGCTTCTCGCGGCATCACAGTTAACGCCGTCGCCCCTGGATTCATCGCCACCGATATGACTAGCGATCTCAACAACCCGGAAGATATTCTCAAATACATCCCACTCGGTCGCTTCGGTCAACCTGAAGAAGTAGCTGGTATGGTACGCTTCCTCGCCGCCGATTCCGCCGCAGCCTACGTCACGGGACAAGTATTTAACGTCGATGGCGGTATGGTAATGGCTTAAAGAGTGCTGAGTTATGAGTGCTGAGTGCTGAGTTAGGAGTTAGTAATTTTCGTAGGGTGCGTTACGCCGTAGGCTAACGCACCATCTTAGTCTGTTGCGGTGCGTTAACACTGCCACGTACTAGTCGTCAGGAGTTGTTGACACTCCCCGCACTAAAGTGACGGGGATTCTTGGTTCCCTGACTCGCCATAAACCATAGTAGGGCTAGCATTGCAATACTCACCCTACAAGCAACTAGGACTTTTGGCGTATTCTTTGCCAAACAGTAAAGCCCAGAAGGATAATGATACTACTCGCTGTAGTAACCATCACAGCCAAACTCATTCCTTGTATTCTCATAGCTAGCAAGTTGCAAACTAAAGTAATTGACCAAAGGGTAAACGCAGCATGGGGCTGGGAGAGTCCCCAAGCAAGCAAGCGGTGGTGCAAGTGGTCTTTACCAGGAGTACTAAGGGGATTGTTTCCGGCCAAGAGACGGCGTACAAACACTTGAGTAGTGTCTAGCACTGGTAACAGCAGAAATAAAACTGTGGGAATCAAGGCATAGAGCGTGTTTTGTTGGAGTCTGCCTAAAATACTAGTAGCCGCCAGCACATAGCCAAAAAAGTATGCTCCGGCATCACCCATAATGATCCGCGAGGGGTGGAAATTGTGACGTAAGAAGCCTAGTGCAGCACCTGCCAAGGCTGCTAAAACCAATGTTGCCGCCGCACGATTGTTAAACTGGGCTGAAACCCCTAACAAACTCATGGCGGTAATAAAGCTGATTCCTCCCGCCAAACCATCCATACCATCCATCAAGTTGATGGCGTTGGTAATTCCGACTACCCACAATACTGTCAGGGCCATTGACAGAAGCGAGTCGATGGGAGTACCAAACATCACTTTGATACTGATGCCATTAGCCACCAGTAAGAGTGCCGTAATAATCTGCGTCCATAAACGAACAGAGGCGGGTAAGCCAAACTGATCATCGATAAAGCCCACAAGGACTAATATCGAACCCCCCAACAGAATAGTCAGCACCTGAGCCAATACGTTTTGGAGTTCGATAGGTCGTAAAAGGCTAGCTAATACCAGCGCGGCAATCACACCCGCGTAAATAGCCAGCCCCCCGGCATTGGGTAAAGGTTCTCGGTTGAGTCGCCGGGCGTTGGGTTGGTCAGCCCAACCTACCTGCAAGGCGAATTTGCGTACTGTGGGAATTAAACGCCATGTTACTAGCCAAGCCAAGACGAATGTAAATACTACTGCCAACCAGCCGGTGCCGCTAGGGCTGGCAATACCGAGGGACTTAAGGGAGTTGTCTAGATTCATCTCCCAATTCAAGCATTACTGCCTGGATCTAATATGAACATCACCTGTATATTAATCAATTTTTATTTCCATTTATAAATTGAGCGGCTGGGAAAATTAGCACTCTTGACGTGTGAGTGCTAAATTGTCTAATGAAAGCGCTAAAGAAATAAAGCATGGCGAAAATTATTGCATTTAACGAGGAATCGCGGCGAGCTTTAGAAAGGGGTGTTAATGCCCTTGCCGATGCCGTAAAAATCACCTTGGGGCCTAAAGGTCGCAATGTTCTTTTAGAGAAAAAATTTGGTACACCTCAAATTGTCAACGATGGTATCACTGTTGCCAAGGAAATTGAATTAGAAGATCCTCTGGAAAACACTGGGGCGAGACTGATGCAGGAAGTAGCATCAAAAACTAAAGATGTTGCTGGAGATGGCACCACCACTGCCACTGTTTTAGCACAAGCCTTGATTCGGGAAGGTTTGAAGAACGTCGCGGCGGGTAGTAACCCAGTTAGCTTGAAGCGCGGCATCGACAAAACTATTGAAGCACTGGTAAAAGAAATTGCCAAGGTAGCCAAGCCAGTAGAAGGAAGTGCGATCGCTCAAGTTGCCACTGTTTCAGCTGGCAATGATGAAGAAGTCGGTAATATGCTAGCCGAAGCAATGGAAAAAGTCACTAAAGATGGTGTCATTACCGTTGAAGAATCCAAATCCTTAACAACTGAACTAGAAGTAGTTGAAGGGATGCAGATTGATCGGGGCTATATTTCACCCTACTTTGTCACCAACAACGAGCGGCAGATAGTGGAATTTGAAAACGCCCGAATCTTGGTTACTGACAAAAAAATCAGTACTATTCAGGATTTAGTGCCGATTTTGGAAAAAGTTGCCCGTTCGGGTCAGCCCTTGCTAATCATCGCTGAAGATGTTGAAGGAGATGCTTTAGCAACTTTGGTGGTGAACAAAGCGCGGGGTGTACTTGCCGTAGCTGCTATCAAAGCGCCTGGATTTGGCGATCGCCGCAAAGCTTTGTTAGAAGATATTGCTATTCTCACCGATGGACAGTTGATTTCTGAAGAAATCGGCTTGAGCTTGGATACCGCTGCTCTAGAAGCGCTGGGAACTGCCCGCAAAATCACCATTGACAAAGAAAGCACCATAATTGTAGCTGGCAGTACCACTAAACCAGAGGTACAAAAGCGGATTGCTCAAATTCGCAGGCAGTTGGAAGAAACTGATTCTGACTACGATCAAGAAAAACTGCAAGAACGCATTGCCAAACTTGCTGGCGGTGTGGCAGTGATTAAAGTGGGCGCGGCAACCGAAACCGAACTCAAAGACCGCAAACTGCGGATTGAAGACGCGCTGAACGCCACTAAGGCTGCTGTGGAAGAAGGTATTGTTCCTGGTGGTGGGACGACCCTAATTCACCTGGCTAAGACGGTAGAAGCGATTAAAAACAGCCTACACGACGAGGAAGAAAAGATTGGGGCTGATATAGTCGGACGAGCGCTAGAAGCTCCCTTGCGCCAAATAGCAGACAACGCTGGTGCTGAAGGTTCTGTGATCGTCTCTAGAGTCCGGGATACCGACTTCAACATTGGCTACAACGCTGCTACTGGTGAATTTGAAGACTTGATCGCTGCTGGCATTATTGACCCTGCCAAAGTCGTGCGTTCAGCTTTGCAAAACGCTGGTTCCATTGCTGGTTTGGTCTTAACTACCGAAGCGATCGTTGTTGAAAAGCCTGAGAAGAGATCGGCTGCTCCTGCCCCTGACATGGGCGGCATGGGTGGCATGGGTGGCATGGGTGGCATGGGCGGTATGGGCGGCATGGGCGGCATGTTCTAGCTTCTCCTCACCCAGATAATATTTTTTAAACAGTTTGTCTTACCAAGGCAAGCTGTTTTTTATACCATTGCTGACTCAGAGGCAATATGAAGTGTATCGCGCAGGCTGTAGCAGCTTCCGCCTTCCTTGTAAGAGCTTCCGCCTTCCCTGTAAGAGCTTCCGCTTTGACGTTTCCGTGTATCGCGTAGTCTGTAGCAGCTTCCGCTTTGACGTTTCCGTGTATCGCGTAGTCTGTAGCAGCTTCCGCTTTGACGTTTCCGTGTATCGCGCAGTCTGTAACAGCTTCCGCTTTTCCTGTAAGAACTTCTGCTTGCCCTGTAGCAATTTTTGCCTTAACCTTACTAAATCCTGAGTGAAAAAAAAGTAGGAGCGGATTCACTCTACAGATTTCTAAAACATCCAAATTTTTTATCAGCTCGCTTTTAGTTGGTTTTTGTGGAGCCACTGTAGTTATGAGAGGGAAAGAAGGAGGATTAAAAATTGGTGAAATTACTCAAATTTTAGTTTTTTTAAGACAAATCAAATTGGATGATTATCAATACCGTTCGGATAAGATCCCCCCGCCTGTGGCGACCCCCTTAAAAAGGGGGTAAAAGAGATATGAGCAAGCCTTTTTAAGGGGAGCCACTGCGGTCTTGGGGTTTCCCCAAGTGGAGCAAGTGGCGTGGGTTGGGGGGATCTTCGAGGAATAAACACGTTAACCGAACTGTATTGGGATGATTATAGAAATTACCTTCTTTGCATTAAATTTTGTAAAATTACGTGTAAATGGTTAGTTTTCATTGGTCAATTATTTTTACCAATGATCAATGACTAATAACTAATGACTAATAACTATTAGGTAATATTTCATGGCACGAAAACTGCATCACCTTCCTAAAATAGTAACTAAGCGATATGAAGATGAGTTCCATCATGAACCAGGAACTGTACCAGGAACGATTATTATTGATGCAGATGCTCCACCACCAATAATTTTCTTGATTGACTATAATCAAACCAATTTCATCCGTGAACAAATAGCAACTCCAGAGGAATGTATTTCATATCTTGATACTGAATCTATTTCTTGGGTAGACGTACAAGGTTTAGGTAGTCAAGACATATTACAACGATTGGGTAAAGTTTTTAATTTACACCCTCTAGTTTTAGAAGATGTAGTCAATGTACCGGAACGTCCGAAAACAGAGGATTATGAAGACCAATTACTGTTCATTTCCCGCATGGTAGTACCAAAGGAAAAAATATGTGGTTTTTACAGCGAGCAAGTGAGTTTGATATTGGGGAAAAATTATTTACTCACAGTACAAGAAGAACCAGTACATGATTGCTTTGAAGCAGTGCGATCGCGAATTGAAAAAAACAAAGGTATCATCCGTAAACAAGGAGCGGATTATTTAGCTTACGCTGTGTTAGATGCGATTATTGATGGCTTTTTCCCAGTGCTGGAGATTTATGGGGAGCGAATCGAAGAGTTAGAAGAGGAAGTATTAATCATACCTACACCGCAAACACTACAAAATATTTATCAAATTAGGCGAGAATTACTGCAACTACGCCGTGCTATCTGGCCTCAGCGAGATGCAATTAATTCCTTGATTCGAGATGGTAGTGAACTGATTAGTCAGGAGGTGCGAATCTACCTGCGAGATTGTTATGACCATGCTGTGCAAGTGATGGACATGGTGGAAACTTACCGAGAACTAGCATCTGGACTAATGGATGTGTACCTCTCAGCAGTGGGCAACAAAATGAATGAAATCATGAAGGTGTTAACGGTAGTTTCATCAATATTTATCCCACTGACTTTTGTGGCTGGAATATATGGTATGAATTTCAATACTGAAAAATCGCCATATAATATGCCTGAGTTGAATTGGTATTGGGGCTACCCAATTTGCTTGGTAGGAATGGGGGCGATCGGATTTGGGTTACTATTTTTATTTTGGCGACGGGGCTGGTTGCAAAATTCTGTAACAATTAAGCGTAATTAATTATTGCAGATGGGCGATGAGTCGAACATACATTTATTAGCACCGGAGTTTATATTTTTGAGTTATGAGGAGTAACGACCAGAATTTAGTTGTTTTAACGATTTATATTATCGGTGTTTCCTATGTGTTTAACCGCATGGTTGAATCCATCGATGACCAAGTTAAATTTGAGTTTAAAAAAGGAATCGTTGACGAGCAACTCAAAGAACAAAATCTCGATGATAAAATTGGAGTTTCCTTTAAACTGAAATCCTCATACCCAATTGACGATTTGAAAGATTTATCAATTAGCATTGAAAATAAATCTGAGAACATTGCCGTATACGTTGACTGGGACAACAGTTCTTTGGTAGTTGAACATAGCAAGCAATCGCGCCGTGTGATTCGCAAATCACCAGACTTAACCCGCGACTTAGCTGTACCCCAAAGTCCTAGCTTGATTGCTCCCAAGAAAACACTTTCTGAGACGGTGACAGCAGAAGATGTTTTCGAGCGGGATCAAGCAGCTGGAACCTATGTAGCAAAAAAACCATTAATTGATATCACCGGGCTGCAAAAAGGGCAGAAAGGTTTGTACAACGACTTTATTAACAGAAAAAAGGAGTTGGACTTTTCCTTGCAACTAGTGCTACGGATATCTGAGGTGCGTTTAGGTCTAGCGCCAGGTCGTGATTTTCCTCCCATTAGCATTATCAATTGTCCTTTCACAGTCAGGAAACTACCTTGGACTTACGCTCTACCTTGGAACAAAAAAAAGTAATAGCAACCAGACACACTATGCAATCCAAGATTACACTGGATCTAAGGAGAGAGTAGGCGCAGGCAGTTGCAGATCAGTCATAGTCACTGGTTTGAGGAAAGTCCGGACTCCCGAAAGACCAAACTTGCTGGATAACGTCCAGTGCGAGCGATCGTGAGGATAGTGCCACAGAAAGATACCGCCAAGAATTAGGGAATAGGGAATAGGGAATAGGGAATAGGGAAAGAAAAACCCCACTCCCCACTCC
>NZ_WBKM01000061.1 GCF_015714725.1 Nostoc sp. WHI | reverse complement strand
CCCCACTCCCCACTCCCTACTCCCTACTCCCCATTATTCCGATTACTAACTTTCAGCAAAAGCTAAAAATTGCTCCTCACTTATTCGCCCTGCTTGATATAAAGTATTAGTAATTTCCGAAATAGTTAAAACTGCATGACCACGATAACCCTTTTGTTGTAACTTATCTTTCACCCCTTGTTCATGATCAATAAATACCACAATGTCATTAACATTTAATCCTGCTGATTCCAACTTCTCTGCCCCTTCCATAACACTTTTACCGGTGATGAGAATATCATCAACCACCACAACCGTTTCACCAGGATGAAAGTTACCCTCAATTACTCTCCGAGTTCCGTGAGCCTTTACCTCTTTACGGGGAAAAATCATCGGACAATGAAGGCGCAAAGCTAAACCAGTAGCTGTGGGTAAAGAACCGTAGGGAATACCTGCTAATCTATCAAAATTCAGGTTCTTCAAAATATTTTCATAGGCAGTGAGAACTTGATTAAAAACTTGGGGATTGGAAATAATTTTGCGTAAGTCGATGTAATAAGGAAATATCGCTCCTGATGCTTGGACAAAGCTGCCAAACATAATGCAGTCAATGTCATAAAGTTGTAAAATTAAATCCTGTTGGGGATGCTGATTTAACAAACAAACATCAGGAAACCATACAGAACAAGTTAAATTTTCGTGAATAATTTCAGCTTTTATTTGATTAATTTCTGCGCGCAGAGATTGGACTTCTTCAGATAGCTTTGTATTTCCCAACATATCTTGAGGAACAGGAATCAGCAAACCATCACCGTTAGCATTCAAGCCTGCTTCTAAAATTTTCTTTAGGTTTTGGCCTTGTGCCCAGATGCTACGCGCCATAATAATTCGTTCAGGAGCAACTGCTCGAATAAGTGCTAAAATTTCAGGGTTTGTAGTTCCCACTTCCAAACCCAATTGTTCGGGAGTTCCCCAGGTTTTTGATTCTTTTACTACCTGTAAGTAAAGAGGTGATTCTTTCGTCGGATATTGTTGTAAAGCTTCTGCACCTGGGTTAGAAGTACAGCATAAAATAAACACTGCTTTACCCTGATAGACCAAAAAAGGTGCTACCTGATCTTGTCCTGTATAGGGACTGAGAGTGATTGCATCCACCTGCCATTTTGTAAACACAGTCCGGGCAAAGATGGTACTAGTATTTAAGTCACTGTGTTTGGCATCTAAAATAACTGGGATATGGGCTGGAATAGCTGCTAAAGTTTTGTACAGCAGTTCTAAACCTGGAATACCTAAGGCTTCATAAAAGCCAAGTGTCGGTTTATAAGCACAAACGAAATCAGAAGTTTCAGCAATAATGAATTGTAACCACTTCTCCAAACCAGCGATGAGTTCTTCAGATTCATAACGCCCAGGCATCATCTCTGGATTTGGATCAAGTCCTACAAACAGTAAGCTTTGATTTTGCAAGATATTACGATTCAATTTATCAACAAAAATCATATTTTTAGTTTTTTAAAAAGGATAAACACCAACATCATAAAAGTTAGGAGTTATTTTCCCCTATCCTTCTCATTTTCCCTTAGAGTTGTTCGTTTATCAAAACATTGATTCTGTAAGTTGAGTGCCCCCAGCTTTCCGCCCTAATAAAGAGTGAATCACTGCAAAGAGGATAAACATCGGTACTGAAGCAAAGTGAACAATTCGTAGTGCTTGCCAATTGCCAAATAAATCCACAATCCAGGGGAATTGAGCAGGTTTATACATTCCTATTCCTGTAAATAACGCTAGTAGCAAGATAGGAATAATTGCTGTATAGGCAATACGATGCCAAGCATAAGTTATCCGCTTGGAATTTTGACTTTTTTGTAATGCTTTGAGGTCATTGGCACTTACAAAGCGATGTCGCCAGCGCTGGGTAATTAAAATGTAAATTCCATACCATAAAAGATTCAATGAAAATAGCCACATTGCTGCAAAATGCCAGTGTCTCCCTCCTGCTAGCCAACCTCCTAAGGTAAATATGGGAGGAATGTGCAAACCTGCACGTCCACCAAAAACAGGGTTGGCGTTGTAAATTTGTAGTCCACTGGTGAGCATAATAAACAAACTAATGATGTTACACCAGTGGAAAATTTTGGCTCCTATTGCTTGGATAGGTGGCTTCCGAGTTTGAGAGGAAACGGTCGAAGTCATAGATTTTGACTGATAAAGTTTGCTGTTTATCTGTTTTAAACAGGTATAAGCGTCTGTCTTGGGTAAATAGCCCTGCAAATTTGAGGGTGGTATTGCTCACCCTTATTTTCCCATTTTATGATTCAGTATTTTGGCAAAGATGTTCGCTACTGTTTTAATAGTGCGATCGCATTATAGTTTAATTGCGATCGCTCCAAATTCTGGTTGTAGTTCAACAGCGACTTTTGAAAAAAGTTGAGAAGCGCAACGAAATTTGATTTATTTGAGTAATGCTTATATTTAAACTAAGCGTAGGCGTAGCCCGTCGTAGACATCGCTTGTAGATTTACACTATAAATTAGAGCGATTGTCTGTAGAATAACATCATTCACCACAACTAATAGTGATCGCTTTTGGATTACTCAATAGATGTAATACAAATATCATGGAATAGCCTTTAAGGTTTGTTAACAGAGCAGTTAAAAATTAGGTAATAAACCTGCTTGTTGACAAATTTAATTAGCAGTAATACGATCAATAGTACGATGCCGTATAAATAAAAGCCATTTTCTTCTAAGTATTTAATTAGGTCTTTTCCTTTGACTGACACACTCAAACCCAATAGGTTTTGGTTAAGGCAAAAGACGCGATAAATCGCCGTCTCTACAATAATCAATCTTTCGTCGTGACGACGATTTATCGCGTCTTACCGATCTAGAATTTTCATCAAAAAACCTTAACCGAACCGTATTGCACTCAAACCTCTATAGGAATTTGTTCGAGCAAATAACTACCTGTGGGAATTTCTTTATTTTGTTGACGATAGGCAAGAACCATTTCTTTTGTTGCATCTTTCAACATAGCCCTGCATTCTTCTATAGTTTCTCCTTTGTTCTAATGATTCTTGTACCCCTACTCAGGTTGTACCCGAAGATCACTATTATCATCACCAGTGACAAACTTATATCCGCGTGCAGGAATCCAGATTTTTTCTTTTTTTGATGCGATTACATTTGGATGTATAGGGTGTGTTTGACCAGACTCCCAGATAACTTTTAGATCACTAGTATCAGGACGCAATAATTTATACCCTGGTGCAGCAACCCATTTTCCTTCTGTTTTTGATGCAATTACGTTTGAATATTTAGGGTGTAAACTATCAGGAATCCAACTTTTAGACGGTGTTTTTGCAACAATCGCAGATATAGGTTGAGAATCAGATTTGTTAAGATACTTTTTATAATTCTCCCACAAAATGTAACCAAATACAGTTAATGGAACAGTCAAAATAGCAAGAATAATATTCAGGATAAACTTATGATCTTCTAGCAAAACATTAAGGTAATGCTTATACCTTTCTAGCGAAATATTACGGTAATGCTTCTGATTTTCTAACCGATTATTTTCTTGACGTTGTTCGTATTTCTTATTTTCTTCTTCTTTTACTTTTCGAGAACGTTTATACCCTTGTAAGAGAAAAAAAGCCGCAGCCGCAGTTCCTAAACCAAGCAACATTATAAATGGCATAAGGTTTTTAATTGCATCTCAGTAATTATCTTTATGAGCAAATTATACATAATTTTCTATATGAGCATGGGATCAACTAAATAGGGGTAAAAATGGCTGAATCTTGCTCTTAGACCCGTTTTGAGGTGCGAACTATGCTAGACGGCGTAGATATAGCGTAGCTGTTTCAATCCTTAATAGGGATTTTGGTGAATTGCAATGCAAGGTAAAAACGATACATAATAGATGTATCGAGTTCGTTTCAATCCCTAATAGGGATTTTGGTGAATTGCAATTAATAGCGCCGTTCGATAATTTATCAGAGGTAAAAGGTTTCAATCCCTAATAGGGATTTTGGTGAATTGCAATTGACACATCTGTACCAATGGATGATACAAGTTTGTTTCAATCCCTAATAGGGATTTTGGTGAATTGCAATACTTCATCTTTATTATCCCTATTTGGCGTTATTTCGTTTCAATCCCTAATAGGGATTTTGGTGAATTGCAATCACACTGTAAAAGGTTCTCCCACATGAATTCGGTTTTGGTTTCAATCCCTAATAGGGATTTTGGTGAATTGCAATATAAAACAGGCTTTGCAGTAAGTAAGCAGCAACTTGTTTCAATCCCTAATAGGGATTTTGGTGAATTGCAATTTTGGGTGTTTAGATTAGTGATGCTGCTTGCTTGGGTTTCAATCCCTAATAGGGATTTTGGTGAATTGCAATTTTGGGTGTTTAGATTAGTGATGCTGCTTGCTTGGGTTTCAATCCCTAATAGGGATTTTGGTGAATTGCAATCCAACGTAGGCGAACGAGAAAGGCTTGCACACCTTGTTTCAATCCCTAATAGGGATTTTGGTGAATTGCAATCCGCACTAGAAGCACTGCCTGACGCACCATTGCCGTTTCAATCCCTAATAGGGATTTTGGTGAATTGCAATTGTGCTGCAAATACCACAAGTACAGGGTATTGAGTTTCAATCCCTAATAGGGATTTTGGTGAATTGCAATCACGAATTACTCTTGATGTGAGTTTTGATAAATTAGTTTCAATCCCTAATAGGGATTTTGGTGAATTGCAATCTTGCAATGGACAGACTGATCGAGCGTAGAGAGAGTTTCAATCCCTAATAGGGATTTTGGTGAATTGCAATCTTACCTCACCGCTAGCATTTAGCGCGTTAAACACGTTTCAATCCCTAATAGGGATTTTGGTGAATTGCAATTTGAGTGCGGCGATTGATAAGTAAACCACCTCAGTTTCAATCCCTAATAGGGATTTTGGTGAATTGCAATGCTTTGCGGAAAACGAATAATTGTATTCCATCCTGAGAGTGTTTCAATCCCTAATAGGGATTTTGGTGAATTGCAATTCTTCCTATCCAATTAAAGATTTTTACCCATCTGGTTTCAATCCCTAATAGGGATTTTGGTGAATTGCAATACGATCGCGCTTCAGTTGCCCAAACTGCATTCGTTTCAATCCCTAATAGGGATTTTGGTGAATTGCAATGGCGAATAATTCAAAAGTTAGCGTGTGATGCCAAAGTTTCAATCCCTAATAGGGATTTTGGTGAATTGCAATAGCTGGCATCTAAAAGCCGTGCTGTATTTTGTTTTCAAGGTGCAGTTGCGCGAACCATTGAATCATAACACAGGGAATAGTCATAGCACAAGATGCAAATCGCTGAAACATAGTCCCCATAAGGTGCGCGGATGGTTTAAAAGCACTCTTGCCTCCAAAGTCTTATATAGATGGAGGTGCAGCCATTTTTTGCCCCTTCTCATTTTGTACACCTACCCATCCGCGCATTTGGCAAAGAAATTAGCCTAATTATCGATCGCTACCATCATTAAAATAAGCGATCGCCTAATACTTGCACACCTTAATTTCCCAAATCAGGAAATACTTCTTGCACAGCAGGATGCACTAAGTGATGATTCTGCACATTCACACCCTTAGCTAATGCTGGGTTAACTTCCAATGCCTTAATTCCTAAATTCGCCAACTGGACAACATAAGGTAATGTACTATTATTGAGTGCCTGAGTTGCTGTCCAAGGTACTGCTCCTGGCATATTAGGAACGCCATAATGCACCACACCCTCTTCAACGTATACCGGATTTGTGTGCGATGTGGGGTGTAAGGTTTCTATACAACCACCTTGGTCAACAGCAACATCAACTATTACAGAACCAGGACGCATTTGTTTGACCAATTCGCGGGATACTAATATTGGCGCCCTACGTCCCAGTACTAAAACTGCACCAATGAGCAAATCGGCTTCTTTAACGGCAGTTTCAATATGGGCTGAGTTGCTATAAAGTAATTCGACTCTAGAGCCAAATAGGGTTTCTAGGTAAGATAAGCGATCGACACTTACATCTAAAATCTGCACGATCGCACCCATACCTACAGCAATTTTAGCTGCTTCAGTGCCGACAACGCCACCACCTAAAATTACTACTTTACCTGGTTTGACTCCAGGTACACCGCCCAAAAGCACACCTCTACCACCTTGCTGACGTTCTAGGAATCTCGCTCCAAATTGTACTGCTAGCCGACCGGCAATCACACTCATGGGGGTGAGCAAAGGTAGTTTGTTAGCACCGGGTTGTTCTACAGTTTCGTAGGCGATCGCACAAATGCCACAATCAATTAAATGCTCTGTCAATTTGCGATCGGCTGCTAAATGTAAATAAGTAAATAATATCTGCTCTTTTTGCAAAAATTTATACTCGGATGTCAGAGGCTCTTTGACTTTTACAACCAATTCCCGATTCCAAGCCACTTCTGATGTGGGGACAATCTCGGCTCCAGCACTTCTGTAATCTTCATCTGTAAATCCAGCACCAGTACCTGCTTGCGTCTGGACAAAAATACTATGACCATTTTCCCGTAGCACCCTCACACTAGAAGGACTTAAACCTACCCGAAACTCTTGATCCTTATTTTCCTTCGGAACGCCAATTTTCATGTACCGCCTCTAATAATTTTTTGTTTAATAACTCTAGCCTGCCAATCTCTAGCTTGCTACTTCTACATTGGGATAGCTGTATTGGAAATAGCTATTCTCTGTCCTAAGTCCCTCAATTTCATCTGAGTAGCTCCAAACTCTTACCCTTGACTATTGCCCCAGTATTTATACAATATATAAAGAATAGTAACAATTTATTAAAAGAGCGATTGTATAGCTCCCTACTTGGAAGCTTTTGCTGAATTTCTCAAGTCATCTTGGCATTCAAGTACTGCAATCAGCTCATAAGCTACTAAGTGTAGGGTAAAGGTTAAGGGAAAAAGAACGAGCCAATTCTTTTAATCTTTACCGCTTATTCCCGCCTTAAGAGACTTCTGTGAGAAGTCTAATATCAAGTCCCATTTGCCGAAAAAAGGTTTCTTAAAAATGACACAACGACAACCAGCAATTACGCCTAAATTAGAGGAGCCTAAGTTTGGATTTAATGAATATGCTGAACGCTTGAATGGTCGAGCTGCAATGATTGGCTTCGCTTTGGTGATAGTGATTGAATACGTCACCAATCAAGGGGTGGTATCATGGCTGGGTCTGAAGTAGTGCCATCAATAAGGTGATTACAGAAGCCGACACTGTACTTGGTACTCCAAGTCAGTGTGGGTAGTTCACCAATTGATAACTAAACACTTCATTCTAGATCCTTTAATTAAATTTATTCGTAAATTATTGCCGTAGAATGTAAGCAAGAGAGGAATCAAGTGTATTAATATATTCAAGACTATTAATGACTATACTTCCTCCCCCTACTAAATAAAATATTAGTGTCTGCCTTAAATGAAAAAGGCAAATTACGGGTGAGGTATTCTTAGTAAATATATACGAAAGTGAACTGGAACTAACCAAGCTGTGATGAATGCCGTATTACCTCGTTTTTTGAAGTCAACCTACCGAAAAGAGCCAATAATCAGTGTATTGATTACGATGGGCGTTATCGATGCCCTAATTGGCGGATTGAATGATAGCTGGTCATTGTTCGCTTTTGGTTTGGGAACGGCAGGCACAGTGCTAGCCTTTAAGTTGTGGCGTATCCAGCAGCGTCGTCCTCTACCAGAGGAGCCTGTAGTGCAATATTACTTGCCCTCTCGTTCTTCTAGTCCGCCTTTACCAATGCTAAGTGTTTCTAAGAAAAAACCACCTCTTTAGGAAGTGCAGAGCTATTACTTAAATAATTCTGCAAAATCGATTGGGGTAAACCTATCTAAAAGTAAGTGAGGAAAAATAGTGAGTAGTGAGGGAAGAGGTGGGGGTAGTTTTCTGCGACCATACATTATCCTGACATTTATGGCAGCTGTTGCCCTTCCAGTGACTACCTGGGAGGGGTTTTACGTTCATCAGGCTGATGCTGCCGTTGAAGTAACACCAAATGCCCAAGATACCAACAGCTTTGCTAATCTACAACTACTTTATACACTCAAAGGACATAACGGAACCGTTAAATCCCTTGTTTTCACTCCAGATAACAAAATTCTTGTGAGTGGAGGTGCTGAAAACGAAGGTGTAATTCGCCTGTGGAATCCAGCAAACGGCAAAAAGTTGGGGAATACTACCAAAGCACACAAAACAGCTATAGAATCTTTAGTAATTTCGCCAGATGGTCAAACTCTCGTTAGCTGTAGTAATGACAATACAATTAACCTCTGGAATCTGAAAAATTTTAAATTTAGTCGGTCTTTTGTCGGACATACCAGCAACGTATTATCTTTAGCGGTGTCTCCTGATAGTAAAGTTCTGATCAGTGGAGCTTTAGATGGGATTCGTCTATGGGATTTGTTACAGCAGCGCCCTCTAGGTACTCTGGTACGTTTTGATAACTTGATTTATACCCTAGCTATTAGTCCTGATGGGCAAACTTTGGCTAGTGGTGACAATAAAGGTGTAATCAAGCTGTGGAATTTGAGTACCGGTCAATTAAGAAGTGAATTTGTAGCTCATTCTAATAGTGTTAGCGCTGTAACTTTTACACCAGATGGAGAAACATTAGTTAGTGCTAGTCGCGATCGCACCATTAAACTGTGGAATATTAATACTGGAGAATTAGTCCGCACCCTTACAGGACATAATAACTGGGTGAATGCGATCGCCATTAACCCCGATGGACAAACCCTTGCTAGTGCTGGCAGAGATGGAATTAAGTTGTGGAATCTACCTACAGGTGAATTGATAGGTATACTGAGTGGACATACAGACTGGGTGAGTGCGATCGCTTTTAGTCCAAATGGTAAAATTCTTGCTAGTGGTGGATTTGATCAAAAAATCAAGATTTGGGGAATTCCAGTAAAACGTAATTAAGAGCGATATCACAAAATAATCGTCAACTAGATATCAAACTTCTGAAAGAAGTATTGATTCATAATTTGTACTTGTTGGAAGATGTCAAGCTGCTCAAACTTTCGCTATAAGTTAAAGACAGAGGCTTTAGACATCAAGCAATGGCAAACAAACCCCAACCAGAAATAGAGGTGAACAAATCAGTTAATTCACCCACCGAAATTTCAGAAGTAAAAATCCATGTTCATTCATCAGTAGAAAATCAACCGTCTATATTAGAATCTTTTGCTGAAATTGTTTTTCAGAATAGCATAGAAGTCTTATACACAGCGATAGAGGTAGGAGAAGCCACAGCGAAACAAACACACAAGTTAATTGAGCAAGCAACTCAAACTAGTGGTGAGGTAGTGAATCGCCTCAGCGAAAATTGGCTGATCCGAAAAGTATCTGGCGTGTTAAATCTGAATTGGCTAATTGGCGCTACTGACGTTGTGAATCTGGAAAAAGCCGAAGCTGCGGTAAACAAGCTTAAGCAACAGTATCCTGATGAATCACCCAGGCAGATTGCTCACCGAATCATGGTGCAAAAAGCAACTAAAGCAGGCACTGTTGGGCTAGTAACTAGTATTTTGCCAGGAATAGCTGTGGCCTTATTGGCAATTGATTTAGTAGCAACCACAGAATTGCAGTCAGAAATGCTTTATCAGATTGCATCTGTCTACGGGCTAGATTTAAAAGATCCTGCGCGTAAAGGTGAAATTTTGGCAATTTTTGGTCTGGCTTTGGGTGGAGGACATTTGTTGAAAGCTGCGGGATTAGGCTTGCTGCGAAATGTGCCATTTGCTGGTGCAGCGATCGCTGTAAGTTCAAATGCAACGATGATCTATTCATTGGGGTATGCTGCTTGTCAATTTTACGAAGCCAAGCTAGACACATCAATTTCCCTGACATCGCCACAAACACTGGCAACATTAAAACAACAGAGTGAGAAGTATCTGGAAAGTGCGATCGCTCAAGAAGCCATTATGGATCAAATTTTAGTTCACATGATCCTTGCGAGTCATCCAGAAAAAACTTGGTCAGAAATTTTGCTAGAATTACAAGCTGTAAACCTCAGTTCTAACTCGTTGGATACCATTGCCCAAAATATTAAATCACCTAAGTCTTTAGATATATTACTCAGTCAGCTGAATCGTGATTTTGCCCTACCCTTGTTGGCTCAGTGTTACAAAATTGCCCAGCTTGACAACCAGACTACAGCAGTTGAGCAAGAAATAATAAAAGCGATCGCTAACAAATTTAATATTGATACAAATGGAATTGGGGCATAAGGCATTAGGAAAAGAGGTAAAAAAGTGGAGTTGTGAGCGGAGTTCACGAGTATCAAAAACATAACTAGCCCTTGTATCATGTTCTGTAAATCACTTACGATATGTCATTGCGAATGCAACGAAGTGGAATGAAGCAATCGCAAAGGTTTGAGATTGCTGCGCTCCGCTCGCAATGACATAAGCATTAAGTCGAACATGATATTACAAGGTGATTGAAAAGGTTGAATGAGGCTAAATATTTTTAATAAGTTTAAAGCCTGCCAAGTCGTTGAAGTTTGGCAGGCTTTTGTGGTGTTTTACTAAATTAATGTTCTGTCATTAGAACACATTGTTACGCATAACGCTCTACCGAGTATTACACGGTAAAATTCAGAATTTTTAGCTTCCACTCAACCAATTTTTCACTGGACATCAGCGGGAGCCTCACTCAGTCGCCAATAGTGATTGAAAGTTGGCCTGCCCCAAGTGTGCCTGGCAACTACGATTGAGTTCTCGACGCAAGTGCCGTTCTGAAGACCCAAAGCATAGTCTGGGAATGCCTTTGATTGGATGGCGTAAGTGTCGGGATCACCACTGATCGGAATCAAGACCCAGGACTGCAAATCGCCTTCTTTACGCTGTTGAAAGGTTGGGAAGTTAACTTCGTTTGGAGGGGTGGTTGCCACTGCAAAATACAACTCCTTATTTATCGAGGAGCTGATGAGGTAAGTTCCATCAGCTTGCTTGGCTAGAGTCCACAGATGTGCTTTAGCAGCAAGATAAGGATAGTCAGATAAAATACGAACCCCTAAATTTAAAATGGGTGTCAAACCATGTGGGTATGCATAAATACCCGTTACTTGGTGAATCAACATCCATTCACCGGAAACATCATCTGGGCGTGGCATTATAATTTCCTCATCGAGTGGTACTGTAATTTTGACGGTCTTGCCGCCAACGACTTCTCCATCGGCAATGACATTGAGGGAGCCATTGAAGACCTGATCCTCGTAGGTGGCTGGTACGGTGCCAATCCAGGAAACGTCAAAGCTAATTTCATGGTCTTGGTCTCTGCTGAGGGGACCGTAACCGCCGACTGGTGCGATCGCTTGCACAAAAGGTGCTGTGTCACCGATGGCTACCAGACTGACGTTCCCGATGGTGGTGATCTGTGCTGCCAATTCGGCAATGATCGTTTCCGCAATCGTATTTGCACTGACACCTTGGACAATTTTGCCACCTGTGGCCTTGGCGATCCTTGTGCCTTGTCCCTCAGTGCCGCCCGGATCGCCGCAGAATGGCTTATACCCAGTAGCTTTCGTTTTCGGATCGTCGTCCAGCCCCGCCGGAGCGCCGTCGCTTCTCAAGCTGAGGGCCAGCACCTTGATCTTCTCTGCGACTAGCTTCTTAGTAACCGATTCCTCGGTGATGTCGTAGGATAGGTTAGAGATTTGCTTGCATACTGCGTCGTGACCGGCAGCATCACCAAACCAGACGATAATCCGCTTGGAATCTGCGCGCCAACCGATCTTGCCACCTGGTGGTTCGGCAACCTGATCAAGAGCGTAGAACTGAGCCTCTGGAACGTCCTTACCGGGAGTGGTCGTCCAGCTAGCTACTGCCGCTTGGATCGCGGCGGTGTTGGCACTCAGGCTATGCTGGTGCGCGAAGGCGTAGGGATGTTCGCCAGTAACCGGAGCCGGAAAGTCTTTGTATTCGCCAACCCCGAATTGGACATCGGCCCCTAGCCCCCCGATTTGGGTTAGGACATCCGAGATCCCAATTTTGACGGCATCGATCGCCGTCTTCATGCTACCGGTCGTATCTGCGAGAAAATAGGCATCCACTTTGGGGACTATCCCAGATTTCGAGATAGTGACTTTCACCACTTCAGCTAACGTTTGATCTATGGACAGGGTCAGATCGTTTGTTGCAGGTGAAACCTGAATCGGAATACTCATTAACTTGAATAACTCCTTTGATCAAAAAGTTTTGCCTTCAAAAGGCATAATTCCCAAAAGTGTGATTTGATTAGACTCCTTGCTTTTATTCGGTAACTCTTAACCCTGTTTTGTCACTCTCGAAAAACATTGAAGAAGAATTCAGAAGTCAGAATTCAGGAGTCAGAATTAAGACGCTCTCTACGAGACGCTAATTCAGATAGATTTATGGACAAAAAGCCAAAACCAAAACTCTGCAATCCTTAAAAGTGACAAAAGAGGGTTAACAAGAAATAAAGAACAGCATCTCCTCAAACCTTTGCCTTGGCAAAAGGTCTATTGACGAGCTTGTTAGACTCTGCGATTGATTATATGCCTGTGGGTGGATGATTATTTTCTATTACTATACAAAAGTTTACACAAGTTGAAATTGAGGCAATGGAGAGAAGTTCTTATGACCTAAAGTCCAAGCTGGACAAGTAATTATCGCTCTTTTATTACTCTCATCAGAGAATATTTAAAACCTTGTTTCTCCCCATATATGAGGGGTTTTAGTAACTGCAATTTTGTCAATATATCCAATGAATGAAATAAATCCGTTTTAGAATGATCATTCCGTTTTAGAATGATCATCATCTAAATACTAAATGCTGATTCATTCTCCTTAAAATAAATTAGGACTTACGCAAAACTACACGCTGTAGGGGCAATTCATGAATTGCCCCTACCTGAAAATCAAGGTTTCGGCTATTGTTTGCGTAAGTACTGGGTTCAATAAAGCTAAATATTTTTAATAAGTTTAAAGTCTGCCAAGTCGTTGAAGTTTGGCAGGCTTTTGTAGTGTTTTACTAAACTAGTGTTCTGTCATGAATCTTTCCAAATATAATTACCTCTCTTTGTTTAAAACCTTTTCCCTTTCTAACTCGAACTTTAGATTGCTGTTTATCTAGCCTAAGTTTTTGTCTAGTTAATTCCTGAGCTATTAATTCCTGAGCGCGGCTTTCAATTTTAATTTGGCTTTCTATTGGCTGTTCTTTAATTTTTTCTCTTAGGCTTTTACCCATTCTTCTTACCCTTCCTCTTTTAGTTTTTTAAGATGGCTTTTGTAGCGTGTATCAGCCTTTTGAATTAAGTGTTTATAAAAAAGTTTTTGGCTAACACCGGATTTGTCACCTGCTACTAATAAAATGGCTTGTCTCAATGGGTCAAAAGCAAAGGGTAATTTTTAACTCACATAATGCGTAAGTATTTACACGCTAAATTATAGCAATTGTCCCCTGCTCCCTCATCTCCCTTAGAGGTTGTTTGAAAAGTGGTTTGCTGTAATTTTAGGCACTTAATTGATCCCCCCTAACCCCCCTTAAAAAGGGGGGAACCGGAATCAAAGTCTCCCAATTTATCGGGAGATTTAGAGGGATCTAAAACTTTTGATACCGACAAGAGGACTTTTCAAACATCCTCTTAGCATGAAACCAGAATTTTGAGCAATACTGGTACAGGAAGGAATATTTACACAAAATCTCAAAATGGCAATTCAACTCAGTGATACGCCTTTGCTGGAGTGGGCAGGCGATACTTTAGCAATTGGATTATTTGAAGATGCAGTAGAGTTAACCGGGGAATTGGCAACTTTAGATCAAAACTTTTCTGGGGTTTTAAAAGAACTGATTGCCGAAGAAGAATTTAAAGCCAAAGCCGATAGTACCATCTTCACTCGCGTTAATGCTGGTAAACCAGTGCGTAAACTGATTTTGGTAGGTTTGGGTAAACCAGATGGACTCAAACTCGACACTTTGCGACGCGCTGCTGCTGCTGTAGCCAGAGTAGCAAAAAAGCAAAAAAGCAAAATTCTGGGTTTTAATTTTCCATTATGGAACAACGATCCAGCAGCAAGTACCCAAGCGATCGCTGAAGGGATCGAATTGGCACTTTACCAAGATATTCGCTTTAAGTCGGAATCAGAAGAGAAAAGTTCACAAATAGAAACCGTAGATTTACTAGGATTCGGTGGACAAGAAGCAGCCATCAACCGCGCCAATCAAATCGTTTCTGGGGTAATCTTGGCACGGCAATTAGTAGCAGCGCCAGCTAACGCAGTCACACCAATTACTTTGGCAGAAACGGCTATTGCGATCGCTAATGAGTACGGTTTACAACTAGAAATTCTGGAACGAGAAGACTGTGAAAAGCTGGGCATGGGTGCTTTTTTGGGAGTAGCCCAAGCTTCCGATTTGCCACCTAAATTCATTCACCTGACTTACAAACCAGAAGGTACACCCAAAAAGAAACTAGCAATTATCGGCAAAGGTGTAACCTTCGACTCCGGCGGACTCAACATTAAAGGTGCTGGTAGCGGTATCGAAACCATGAAAATGGATATGGGCGGTGCAGCTGCAATCTTGGGTGCAGCAAAAGCAATTGCTCAAATTAAACCAAATTCGGAAGTTCACTTTATCTCAGCCGTGACTGAAAACATGATTAGCGGTCGCGCCATGCACCCTGGAGACGTTCTCACAGCATCAAACGGCAAAACAATTGAAGTGAACAACACCGACGCTGAAGGACGTTTGACCCTAGCTGATGCCTTGGTCTATGCTGACAAATTAGGATTGGATGCGATCGTGGATTTAGCCACCCTAACTGGTGCTAACGTCATTGCCTTGGGTGATGATATTGCCGGTTTGTATACTCCCGATGATGCTGTAGCTTCCCAGTTAGAGAAAGCTGCCCAAACTTCAGGGGAAAAGATTTGGCGGATGCCAATGGAAGAAAAATATTTTGAAGGGCTGAAGTCTAGTATCGCGGACATGAAAAATACAGGCCCGCGTCCGGGTGGTGCTATTACTGCTGCCCTTTTTCTCAAGCAATTCGTCAAAGAAACACCTTGGGCACACTTAGATATTGCTGGCCCCGTGTGGACAGATAAAGAAAATGGTTACAACGGCGCGGGAGCGACTGGCTACGGTGTTCGGACGCTAGTTGAGTGGGTACTAGGGACTGGGGAGTAGGTAGGCTTTCATCAACTCAGTACTGAGTGCTGAGTGCTGAGTGCTGAGTAAATTTAAGAAGTACTCAGTACTCACTACTTCCGTACTACGGTAAAAGCCCCGCCCCTTGTGGGCGGTCTTTTCACTCAGCACGGGCTAAACGCCCCGCTACCGCTAACAGCACTCGGAACTCAGCACTCTTCATCTTCATTCCCTTTTATACAAACTACTAAAAATTATATATTTTTGTCATTTGCATTACAATTAAAAATTTTATAGTTGTGAAATACTTAACAGAAAAATATTATATTTAAGCTTTTTAAAATTTTGATTAATGCCAGAATCGATACATTGTGGAAATAGTTTTTTGTTAAATAACTAACTTTTAAAAGTTTAACTTTTATTGTTTTGACAATTCATAAAAATTTACTTAAGCTAAAAGATAGGTTAAGCAAATCAACAAACGACAGCGATTTAGTTTAGCTACATCAAAAATTGCTGTTGCAGACTATGTTTATTAGATTTGGCTACAAAAAGCTAAGACATGATTAAGCATATCGCACCGCGCAGATATTGAACAGATTCGAGTCAATTATGGATGGATACTTGTGGTGAGGTTAGTGAGTATCCATGAATCATTGAAGTTTTACCAAAGTGCGGTAGATATGTCCAGGAGAATACAATGCTTGAGTATCTTACATCTTTGAATGACCACAATTTACCCTATCCAGATACGATTCATCCCATCGTTGTCCACTTCGTAATTGCGATGGTGTTGTTTGGATTTTTTTGCGATGTACTTGGCTATTTCACTGGTAAAACCCATCTTTTTGAGGTCGGTTGGTGGAATATGTTTGTTGCCACGATCGCGATCTTTGTGGCGATCATTTTTGGTCAGTTTGAAGCGGGTTTAGCACAGCCTTACAGCGTCGCTAAATCGGTGCTGAATTTACATACGCTGATTGGTTGGTCGCTTTCGGGAATCATCACGGCGATTACAGCTTGGCGCTATGTAATTCGTTCCCGCAATCCCCAAAAAGTACCAATTTATTATCTGGGAGCCGGGTTAATTTTAACTTTGATAGTTGGCTTGCAGGTATATCTTGGCGATGAGCTTGTTTGGATTTATGGATTGCATACAGTACCAGTTGTAGAAGCATTAAAGGATGGTCTGTTGCGATGAATTCAGAACTAATTGACCAATTGACCGGCGCTCTAGGTGCAAACGGATTACCTTACACCATTCCCATTCATCCCAACTTAGTGCATCTGACAATAGGTTTGTTCATCATTGGAATGACCTTTGATATTGTTGGTGTTTTGTTCCCTTTCCAAAAATGGGTCTTCAAATTTTTGGCAATTACTGTGGAACGTGACAACTTTTTTGATGTTGGCTGGTACAACATGCTAGCTGCCAGCGTTATCACATTTTTCACAGTGACAGCAGGCTTTTACGAAATGCTGTTGGCAACACCGCCAGCTGATATGAAAAGTGCCTGGGGATTGCAGGCAATGGAAACTATGCTCTGGCATGGTGTAGGTGGTGTTTTCTTATTAGCGCTGATGGTTGGCATGACTGTCTGGAGAGGATGGCAGCGCTTCACCTGGAGCAAAGATGCAGACAAACAAGTGCAATGGAGCTATCTGCTCACAGGCGTAGGAGTCATGTTGATTATGTACGTCCACGGCACACTAGGGGCGCAAATGGCAACCGAGTTTGGCGTACACAATACAGCAGATAGTTTGCTGCGATTGGGCAAAGACCTTAACACAACACTCAAATAAGTCATTTGTCAATTATCCTTTGTCATTTGTTTAAAGTTACTAACGATCAACCAATGACCAATGACCAATGCCCCATGCCCAATGATTAATGACCATGAAAATCCAGAAGATTTTAAATATTTTGACGCTGCTGACAGGCGCGATCGCAGTGACTCTTACTAGTCTCTGGATCGGACAGCAAGCTTATTCCTGGCTTCCCCCACAAGCAGCAGCCGAATCCAAATTAATTGATGATTTGATTAGCTTCTTAGTAACCCTCGGTGCCTTCATCTTCTTGGGAGTAACAAGTACTTTAATGTATTCTGTGATCTTCCATCGGGCAGTCAAAGATGACTTCAGCGACGGCCCCCCAATTGAAGGCAATATTACTTTAGAAGTTGTCTGGACAGCAATCCCAATTCTGTTAGTGTTTTGGATTGCGGGTTACAGCTACCAAGTCTACGAGCAAATGGGGATTCAAGGCCCATCGGAATTAATTCACTTGCATAATCCACTGAAAATGGAATCGGCTTATGCAGAACTAAAAGATGCACCAGCTAAGGTTTTAGCTGAACCTGTAGAAAAAATCGACGTACTAGCTAAACAGTGGGCGTGGGTTTTTCATTACCCAGAAAAAGATGTTACTAGTACCGAATTGCATTTACCAAGCGATCGCCGGGTACGTTTAGCACTGCGATCGCAAGACGTTTTGCACGGCTTCTATATTCCTGCATTCCGCCTCAAGCAGGATATTATTCCCAACCATGCGCTCGACTTTGAATTTACTCCCATTCGCCCCGGACAATATCGGCTAACCGATTCTCAATATAGCGGCACATACTTTGCGACGATGCAAGCGAATGTCGTCGTCGAATCTCCCGAAGATTATCAGCAGTGGCTAGCCCAAGCTGCAACTCAAAAGCCATCTCTAGCAAATAATCAAGCGGCTTCCGAGTATGCCCAAACATCCAATCAGTCAGTCAAAACTGGTTGGGTAACAGTTCCCCCTGCTGCACCTTCTCTAGTCAATTCTCCTGGTTGAAAGGAAAGTAACTGATGACTAATATTCCTATTGAAGGCATTCTTCTCCCCGATGAGAAGCCTAACCACGAATCTCCGGGTAACTGGAAAGAATACTTTAGCTTTAGTACTGACCATAAAGTTATTGGTATTCAGTATCTCGTTACCTCCTTCTTCTTCTTTCTCGTCGGCGGTATCTTTGCGATGGTGATTCGGGGGGAACTGCTAACACCCGAATCAGATTTAGTCGATCGCACCGTCTACAACGGGATGTTTACCATGCACGGCACTGTGATGCTGTTTTTGTGGACATTTCCCTCACTAGTTGGTTTTGCTAATTATTTAGTACCCCTGATGATTGGGGCGCGAGATATGGCATTTCCCCGTCTGAATGCCGTTGCCTTTTGGATGGTGCCGATAGTCGGAATTCTGCTGATGGGTAGCTTCTTGATCCCTGGTGGCCCCGCCCAAGCCGGTTGGTGGTCTTATCCACCAGTCAGTCTCCAGAATCCCACAGGTAACTTAATTAATGGTCAAGTCGTCTGGCTCTTAGCGGTGGCAATATCCGGTGTATCTTCAATTATGGGGGCAGTCAACTTTGTCACCACCATCGTCAAGATGCGCGCCCCAGGCATGGGCTTCTTTCGGATGCCCTTGTTTGTCTGGGCAGTGTTTAGCGCTCAGATTATCCAACTATTTGGACTACCTGCGCTGACAGCAGGCGCGGTGATGCTGCTACTCGACTTGACAGTTGGCACTGCCTTTTTCGATCCCGCTAAGGGTGGCAATCCAGTTATGTTCGAGCATTACTTCTGGTTTTACTCCCACCCCGCCGTTTACGTGATTATCTTACCGATCTTCGGCATTTTCTCAGAAGTCTTCCCGGTTTATTCACGTAAACCCCTCTTTGGTTACAGAGTAGTTGCCGTTTCATCCATTTTGATTGCAGCTGTCAGTGGCATCGTTTGGGTACACCACATGTACGTCAGTGGTACACCAGGCTGGATGCGGTTGATTTTCATGCTGACGACGATGTTTGTATCTGTGCCCACAGGAATTAAAGTATTTGCCTGGGTAGCAACCATCTGGGGCGGTAAACTGCGGCTAAATACTCCCATGCTATTTGCCCTTGGTGGATTAGTGATGTTTGTGTTCGCGGGAATCACAGGCATCATGCTTTCCTCCGTGCCGGTTGATGTCCACGTTAACAATACTTACTTTGTGGTGGGACATTTTCACTACGTTCTTTACGGCACTGTGACGATGGGCTTGTATGCTGCCATCTATCACTGGTTCCCCAAGATGACCGGGCGGATGTACCACGAGGGTTGGGGTAAAATACACTTCTGGTTAGCCTTCATTGGTACTAACCTCAACTTTTTGCCCATGCACCCCTTAGGATTGCAAGGGATGGTACGTCGAATTGCTTCCTACGCCCCAGAGTATCAATTCTGGAATGTGATCGCTAGCCTGGGCGGGTTTCTATTGGGAATGTCTACCTTGCCCTTCATTTTCAACATGGTGATTTCTTGGATGCAAGGCGAGAAAGCACCTAATAATCCTTGGCGAGCAATTGGATTAGAGTGGTTAGTTTCTTCACCGCCTCCAGTAGAAAACTTTGAAGAAATTCCCATTATCATCTCTGAACCCTACGGCTACGGCAAATCGGAACCGTTGACAGCTAATTTCCCAGAATAACCCAGAGAATCCTACCGTGTACACACAAATCTTTTAGAGTTAGGGACTTGCGTGAAAATAAAGTACCAGTAAACCGAGTTTCGACACTTCTCTACGAGACGCTACGCGAACGGCAAGCTCAGTGCATCGCTGCGCTCAACTTTCGACGGCTGAGGGTTGAGCGCAGTCGAAACCCGCTTAGTTTGGACACTATTAACCCGCAGATCCCTGACTGCTTAACGTAGGGTAAGTTAATTGTTGCAAGTCGATGCATCTAAGGTGCACGTCGATGCATCTAAGGTACACGTCGATGCATCTAAGGTGCACGTCAATGCATCTAAGGTACACGTCGATGCATCTAAGGTGCACGTCGATGCATCTAAGGTGCACGTCGATGCATCTAAGGTGCACGTCGATGCAACTAAGGTGCACGTCGATGCAACTAAGGTGCAGGTCAAAAAACTTGTGTGTACACCGTAGCGTAACGGGCTGCCTCTCCTTTGCATTTCAAATTCAACCCTGAAGCTAAAAGCAAACTACACCAATGGACAGTTATATCAATTCAAATGAATTGCACCCGCCAACCGCAGAACACGCCCACGATGAAGAAGGCAACAAGATGTTTGGCTTCATTGTGTTCCTCCTCTCAGAAAGCGTGATCTTTTTAAGTTTTTTCGCCGGCTATGCAATCTACAAAACAACAACACCTAACTGGCTACCAGCAGGTGTTTCTGGACTAGAAGTCAAAGAACCGACAATCAACACAGTAATTCTTGTCGCCAGTAGCTTTGTGATTTACTTAGCCGAACGCGCCCTTCAACGCCATGACTTAGTAAAATTTCGCCTGTTTCTCTTGACAACAATGGCAATGGGAACTTACTTTTTGGTTGGCCAGGCGATTGAATGGCATGGCCTCACCTTTGGCTTCACCTCAGGGGTATTTGGTAGTACATTCTATCTACTTACAGGCTTCCACGGTTTGCACGTTTTCACCGGCATTCTGTTGCAGTTGATTATTCTAGTGCGATCGTTCATTCCTGGCAACTACGATACAGGTCACTTCGGCGTTAATGCCACCTCGTTGTTTTGGCATTTCGTCGATATCATCTGGATTATTTTGTTTATCCTCATCTACGTCTGGCAGTAAACATTGTTATTTGTCATTGCGAATGGAGGGTTGGGATTGCAACTCTTAGAGATGCTCCGCGAACACCACCTTCGCAATGACTGTAAATATTTTTGTTTGGCTACTTAAGATTAGCGATCGCCCCACAACTTTGATTAAGACGAACTTGAGATGGCAGGTGTAGGATAGAGATCCCCTATATCAACTCTTGATTTTTTATGTCTGCTACGCCTCTTGTATCTCAAGTTAACTCACACAACCCAGAAAAATCAGAATTAATTCCACCCCTACTAGGTGCCACCGTTGCCGAGTTAACTACTTGGGTGCAGCAGCAGGGGCAACCTGCTTATAGAGGAAAGCAACTGCATGAATGGATCTATCAAAGGGGGGTGCGATCGCTATCTGATATTTCTGTTTTCTCTAAGCAATGGCGGAAAGAAGTAGCAGAAATTCCCATTGGGCGCTCAACTTTACACTACCGCACTGTCGCACCCGATGGCACGGTGAAGTATCTTTTGCAATTGATAGACGGGCAAATTATTGAAACTGTTGGCATTCCCACCTTCGCAGAAGCAGGAGAAGGCCCAAAATCTCGTTTGACAGTTTGCGTCTCTACTCAGGTAGGTTGTCCAATGGCGTGTGATTTCTGCGCTACTGGTAAGGGAGGCTATAAGCGCAATCTAGCACGACATGAAATCGTCGATCAGGTGTTAACTGTGCAAGAAGATTTTCAACAACGCGTTAGTAATGTCGTGTTTATGGGACTGGGCGAACCGTTGTTGAATACTGAGAATGTCTTAGCAGCACTAAAATGCCTGAATCAAGATGTCGGTATAGGAGCGCGATCGCTTACAGTTTCTACAGTTGGTATTCGCGATCGCATCCGTGAGTTCGCGCAAAATCATTTGCAAGTCACTCTTGCTGTTAGTCTCCACGCACCCAACCAAGCACTGCGAGAAAAACTCATCCCCAGCGCCCGTACCTATCCCCTAAAAGATTTGCTGACTGAATGTCGAGAATATGTAGAAATCACTGGCCGCCGCGTTACCTTTGAATATGTTCTCCTTGCTGGTGTTAACGATTTACCAGAACACGCATTGGAACTTTCAAAATGTTTGCGAGGATTTCAAAGTCATGTGAATTTGATTCCTTATAATCCTATCCAAGAAGTAGATTACAAACGCCCCAACCGCGATCGCATTCAAGCATTTGTTAATATCCTCAAGCAACAAAATATTGCTGTTACTGTCCGTTATTCGCGTGGTTTAGAAGCCGATGCAGCTTGTGGACAACTGAGAGCAAGTAAGAATTAAACCTATTCTATTCAGTAAACTTAAGTTTCCGGAGAGTCACTTATCTCTGATGAATCAACCCCAATAGCTTCTTTTAAAGAAGACTCGTTTTAAGAAAAAGTTGCTCAACTTTGGTGACTCTCATCTACAAACAGATAAAATTGTAAACCAATAATTTTCTGAGTTTGTAGATGAGAGAAGTTTAATCGGATAGTTCTTAAAGATAAAGTATAAGTAATAGTTACTTTTTTCAAAGCACATATACTTATTACTATCACTTTAAGAACTACCACCAAACAGAGAAAGTTCATGAGTTATTAGTTACTAGACAACTTTCATTTTTCCAACTTAGACTCTGTGAGACTAAGGAAAAATTTCTAAGTATTGCTTTTCCGTCTTAGCACAAAATAGAAGATTATTATGAATGGGAATCAGCAGTTTTCAGAGCAGCCTGAAGGAAATATTGATCTACCTACAGATCAAGCTAATAATTATACAACAGGTAGCAGTAGGAATAGTGAGTTAGGTAAAGTAGCAATTGGAGCGCTCATTGGTGCTACCTTAGGTGCAATAGCTGCGGCTTTAACTATTAAGGGTACAACCGAAAAAGTTGATAAAACTGTAAAAAGTGTAGGAAATACGGTCAAAGGTGCAACTGGGAGTTTTAACCAAACTGTAAAAAATGTAGGAAACGCAATAAAGACTGTAGCTGAGAGTATTAACGAAACTGTAAAAGATGTAGGAGATGCTGTTAAAAACACAGCTTTGGATGTTAACGGCATTGCAATAGATACAGTGGATGCTGTTAAAGGTACAGCTGTAGGCCTTAACGATACCGTCAAAAATACAGTGGATATTGTTAAGGGTGCAGCTGAAGGTGTTAAAGACACTGTACAAGGTACAGTGGACGTAGCTAAGAGTGCATCTGAAGATGAAACTCCATCTCCTAGTCAGACTCCTAATAACCAAATAACCTACATTTTGGTTCCACTAGACAAAAACCACCAGTAACAGGCAAATTTGAAAAAAGAATGGGACAAATAGACTATCTGTAGAGACGCGATTCATCGCGTCTTTACCCAAGGATGTGTTGCAATCATTAATTGAATTGGTATTAAATTCTGCTGAGATAATTTAATCAAAACTAGGGAATTTCTAAAGCGACGGCTTTTTTCGCTCGGATCAGAACTTCAAGAGCCGCTCAAAATTCTCTTGGCGTGTTATCTCTGATGACTTTTGCAACTATATTGTGGCGATCGCTCACTCTTCCATACAGGCGATGTCTAACGACAAGCCAAAGAAGCGTCTACGCTTTGTTTTTGAGGTTTTCTGCAAGGCGATCGCTTTCGGTTATTATCAATACTTCTGAATTGTTGCGATAAATTAATGGTATTTAAGTTTAGTAAAGATATAGTGTGTCTGAACAAGCATAGGCTAGATTAAGAGCAAGGTACAAACAGGTTAAAAGCTAAACAAAAACTTTCAAGTTAGAGCCTGTACCTCCTGCTCTAATCTTCTTGCGTAGACATCGCTCTGAAATTGTGGCATCCATTGAATGTGTTTTCGCCTTAAGTTTAATGAGTTGTTTTGGAGGTTTTAAAACGCACGCCAAGAAATGCCTGCCTAGTTGGAATGCAAGGATGTGCAATTTTAAGTAGAGCGATTGCCAATGCTGTCCACCTTAGTTAGTTGAGTTAATTCTGAATTCTCCAATCTTCAAAAAACCGCCCCAAGCTGCTGATATTTATCCATCGCAGCTTCAGGCGGTTTCTGCGTTGAGTTAATTAAAAAGTTCAGAATTGTTAATGACTAATTAAGGTAATTACAGTCACTTCTGGCGGACAAAATAGGCGTCCTGGTTTATAAGTTCCTAAACCACGATTGACATATAATTGATTTTCTTCCACCTTGTGAAATCCTTGCGCCCACTCCCAATATCGCACCACTTTAGAACAGTCTCCCAGGAAAAATGTTACCCAACGCCGTAATTTTTTGGGAATTTGTTTGAGTAGCTTTTTATAATAGAATACTACAGGGCCAATGCCCGGAATGACGATGTGACCGCCGTGGGTATGACCAGATAGTTGCAAATCTACGCGCCATTGTTGCAATATCTTGGCTGTATCTGGGTTATGGGATAAAACGATCCGGGGTGTAACGGAGTCTAGTTGATTCATGACTGGTGCAGGGTAAAATTCTTGTGACCAATAATCAGCTAGTCCTACTAATGGTAATTCTTTTCCTAATGGATAGGCGATTTCATTCCAAAGCACATGAACTCCAATGCTAGTCAACGCCTCTGTAACTTCTGCTTTTGAGTGGTTGTAATAGATATCGTGATTACCAAGTACGGCGTAGACACCACAGCGACTTTGGAGATGTTTGAGTCGAAGCACCAATTGGTGAATTGGTGTCGGATCATCAGTTACGTAGTCACCAGTTAATAAAATTAAATCCGGTTCAGCTTCGTTGGTAAATGCGATCGCTTTTTCTAACATATCTTCTGACAGTCGCAAACCATCGTAGTGAAAATCTGACAGCTGCACTAGCGTTGTACCTTGTAAAGATGCTGGAAGTTCCGCAATCTTAACCGTTATTTTATCTACTCTTAAATGTCCCGTAAATAACCAATGCATAAGGCAACCGATACCCCTCATACCAGCGCTTACAGCTTACCAAAAATCAAAATGTAACTTGATAAACTGCAATGATTTATGTCATCTACTCCAGATAAAATTAATTGATTTAAATTCTGGGATGAAACTAAGCAGATTTTGCCTTACTTTGCAGACACTTATTAGTGGGACTTAAACAAAAAGGAAAACCAAAATAAGGTATGATGCTTTATCAGTATAGCTTTCACGTTGAAGTAACAGCCGATGAAAGAGACAACCCCCGCAGCCATGCCGCCGTGTTTTGAAAAATGGTGTCAACGGTTTGATGAATCATTTACTTACTTATAAAGCCCAAAAAAGAGGGTTTAGGCACTATTTAGGGGGATTATTGGGGGAAAGCGATAGAGTTATATCAACACGGCAATTCTTTACCCAGTGGTAAGCAAGACCCAGAGTTTGAGAAAAAAACTGAATTAGCGCTGAAGCTAACCTAGAATCAGACTCCTCTCTGATTGTATTGTTGGGGCTATGGCGAAACCTTGCTCTGTGGCGGCTGTTTATCCAGGGATAATTTATCTCACCTATCCTGGCTAACTTACTATTAGGCTTGGTGCTGTGGGCATTGGGTGAACCAATCGCAAATATAGCTTTTCGCGTGGCGTTCGGCGTGGCATTCGGTGTGGTGCTAGGCGTGGTGCTAGGCGTGGCGGTAGGCGTGGCGGTAGGCGTGGCGGTAGGCGTGGCGGAAGCCGTGGGAATAACTATTAATTTATGGCGGCCTGTTCTATCCTTTCCATTTCTCACGCTCTGGAATTATCTGCTCTATAGATTAGACAAACGACTTCAGTAGTGCTGAGTACCGAGTGCTGAGTGCTGAGTATAACCCCATAGTTAAAACTAGGGGATTGAAACAAGGACATATTTTTTCTTGCACTACGTGTCTCAAAAAAAATATTTTTATTTTTTTCATAAATAAATTGTAAGGATTCAGACCCTATATGCTGAGTGCAATTAATTTTACTTTTTACTCAGCACTCGTTACTCGGCACTCAGCACTGTTTTGGTGATGGTAAAAGCCCTTGTTTGTTACGCTATCACTCCACCTTCTGGGATGAGTTGCAGCATTTACATTTGCCCCGCTTGGATGAGTATCTCCTCTTCGTTATCGAACATAATCCAGTTGAAGGAAAAACAGCCCTAGAATATCTCAGTACCAGCCCCCAGCGTTGGGCGGCTCAAGCTGCACAAATTGAACTGGATGCACGCAGCTTACAAAGCTGTAAAGATGTTGAAGCTATTCGTGAAGCTCATCGCAATCTGGTAACTGGCGAACTAGAGAGTGAAGTTAGCCCTTTACTACGAATCTTTAGCCGTATCAGCGAGGATGTTGATGCTGCTCTCAATCAAGCAAGTGCTTATAATCAGCGCTTACTCCTCAGAGATGTTGCAGATAAATTAAATCTACAGTTGCAGAACTTCGCTCGTAGCAGGGACAAATAGACTGTCCGTTTCTACCCCATTATCAAAAGTTGGCGTGAAACAGTAACTAACTATAGGAATCCGGTTTGATTACTGAACTTCCTTATGTAGGCAGGCAAGAGGCAAAAGGCAACAGGCAAAAGGATTCTAGAAGATTAAGGTCTACTGAGTTTTTTCAAAAATCAAATAGGAGTCCTATATATAGATGAACTGGCTAAAATTACTGAACTCCGCCAAGAAATTGACTCGCCTTACATCATTGGCGTACCCCTCACGCGGGAGCAAGAAATTTTCACGGGGCGCGATGACATCGGCTTACGCATTGAGCAATTACTGCGCGATCGCCGTCGCCCACCTCTGCTACTATATGGTCAGCGACGCATGGGTAAAACTTCTCTCCTTAACAACATCGGAAAGTTACTACCCAATAACATCATCCCCATATTTGTAGACTTGCAAGGCGCACCTTCATCAGCTAGTGACCATGCAGGTTTTCTCTACAACCTCGCTAGAGAGATGGAGAAGTCAGCGAAAAAGCAAGGTGTAATTCTACCGTCCCTAACCCGCAAAGTCTTATAATCTGACCCCTTCACCTATTTCTATGAATGGCTAGATAAAGTAGAACAGGCTTTAGAACAAAATACCGCTTTACTAGCGCTAGATGAATTCGAGGTGCTAGACAACGCCATAGCCAAAGGTCGCTTTGATGAGCAGGATGTTTTGGGTATGCTGCGTCACCTTATCCAACATCGTCCCCGTTTTAAGATTTTACTCGCTGGCTCCCATGCGATCGCAGAATACCAGCGTTGGGCTAGTTATCTTATTAATGTTCAAGTAGTGCATATATCGCAATACGGTTCAGTTAAGGGATACTGGTACAAAATTTTGGGTTTTTGAGACGCGATAAATCGCCGTCTCTACAAATGTTTTGGTCTTATCTGAACTGTATTGGCATATATCGTACCTCAAGGAAGAGGAAGCACGACAATTAATTGAACGTCCCGTCAAAGATTTTACTCTCCGCTATGAACCTGACGCAGTTGAGCGAGTGCTACAACTCACCCGTTGTCACCCGTTCTTAGTACAACTACTCTGCGCGGAAATTATTGTCCTTAAGAACGAACAAGACCCCTCTATCCGGCGATTTGCAACCTTAGCCGATGTGGAAGCAGCGATACCAGAAGCTTTGCAAAGTGGCAGCTTTTTCTTTGCTGACATTCAAAACAATCAAGTAGACACAACTGGACAAGCTATTCTACGTTTTATCGCCGCTCAAGGGGAAAGAGGTATAGTTAGCTGCCAAACTCTATTGCAACAGTTCCCGGATGCTGATATTGCTCTCAACTTGCTTTTGCAACGGGAGTTAATTGAGGAAGTTAAGCACGGCTATGGTTTCCAAGTGGAATTAATTCGCCGTTGGTTTGTTTGAATCATGTCTGGTAATTAATTTATGATATGTAATTGCGAAGGTCGCGATCGCAGTAGCGTTTCTAAGAGTTGCAATCCTAACATCATTGCGATCCCTTCGCTGCGATCGCAATGACAAGTGTTTAACCAAACACGATATCAAAAACTCATTAATGGAGCTAAAAGCCTCATTAATGGAGCTAAAAGACTCATTAATGAAGTTCAAAGACTCATTAATGGAGCTAAAAGACTCATTAATGAAGATCAAAGCCCCATTAATGGAGTTCAAAGCTTCATTAATGGAGCTAAAAGACTCATCTGAGTTTAACTATTTGTTGCCCAGGGTTTTATTTATCAAACCGACGCTCTATATCATCTGCTTGGGAACCGCCGCGAACGGAGTTAATTCGTAACGAGGTTTTATCTTTAGAAATGCTATAGGTTAAAGGCTTTGTCTTAGATATTCGCGCTTCACCCTCTTTGACCAAAGTCTGGGGTGGATACTTAATAATTAAAGCTTTAATTGCCTCAATCCGTTTGGGTACTGCTGGATGAGTTGTATCAAATTCAGCACCAGGCATTTGAGCTAAAACCTGCATTACTCTTAGACATCCTTCTGGTTCAAAGCCTGCTTTCACAGAATTTATGTAGCCAATTTCATCAGCTTCAAACTCTTGTTGTCTTTCTTGTTCTGCAAGACGTTGCTCTAACTCTTTTTTCTTTTTCTCAACAATTTCATTGATGCGTTGCTGTGATTCTACTTGTCGTTGAGCGCCTTGATTGCCAAGAATTGAACCCATAAAACCGCCAACATTACCTCCTAGTACATTACCTAAAACGACGCCGCCAACAGTAGCAGCTGTTGACTCTCGGTTTGCAGCTTCTCTTTCTCCTAGTACTTCTTTAGTGGCTTCTTGTTCAATTTTGGCAATCAACTCAGTTTTTTGAGCTACGCCAAGAGCGATGTGACGTTTAGTGTGATGACCCATTTCATGGGCTACTACACAAGCTAATGCTGAGGAATCACCAGCTAACTGGTCAAGTATGCCATCGTGAATGGCGACTAGATTAATATCACTTGCATAGGCATTGACATCATATTTGGGAACAGCTACAACCCGCCAAGGACGATTGTCTAATTCGTTAGCACGGGCTACTCTATCTATGACGCGATAGAGAGTATAAAAATCTTCAGGTAATTCTTTTTTAGCTTGCTGGTAAATTGTTGTAGCTGTGGGTGCTGGTTTCTTTTGTCGGGCTGGTTTACCCTGGACTGGTAGCATTGCAGATAACAAAAGTACGCACAAAGAGCCAGTAGTTATGAGTGTTCTGTTCCAGTTAAGCATTATTGTTGATATCGCTGTAATATAAGGATGATTTTTATACAATAATGCAAATGTAGTTTTTGTAAGTTTAAAATTTACAAAGAATTGCAGAAGTGCCGGACGACTGAAGTCGCGGCTACAATAACCAAGTCCGCTTGGAAGTTGTGTTTGCCCTTAGCAGAGCCAACGCTAGGGGGCGCCTAGCTTGCTTCTTAGGAGTACGCAGACACGGATTAGCTGTGCTATGGCGGGAAGTTGGCAATACAGTTCGGTTAATATGTTTATTCCTCGAAGATCCCCCCAACCCCCCTTAAAAAAGGGGGGCGAAAAACTCTTATACCCCCTTGGGGGTCGCCACAGGCGGGGGGATCTTATCCGAACCGTATTGGGGAAGTTGGCGCTCAGACTTCTCTCTGCGCTGGACTAACTTTCAGAGCGATTTAAATTGAATAGACCACACGCGTAGGAGTACAATATATTGTTCTGTTAAACTAACACTAATAAGTATCGCCAATGCTTTGCGCGTAGGCATTTGCCTGGTTAAGCGGTTGAAATAAACAATATGGAAGCTTTCGTCACCAATTCGACGACTGTACTTGCTACAGCAGTTGATATCTTCACTGGCATCATCATTGGTATTGCTGTCTTGGAAGCCATAGTCAAAATCCTGGTCTTTTTCTTCAGCCGCCGTAAAAAGCTGAACGAAGCTAAGGAGGAAATTCGATTAACATTGGGTATGTGGCTAGTTCTTGCCCTTGAGTTTGCCTTGGCTGCTGATATTTTACGTAGCACGATCGCTCCAACTTGGGACGAAATTGGTAAACTAGCTGCTATCATTGCGCTACGAACAAGTCTGAATTTCTTTCTGGCAAAAGAAATTGAGCAAGCTAAGAATAAAAAGAATGATGTCAAGGATAAATCTTTTTAAAAAATAGAATTCAGGAGTCAGGAGCCAGAATGGGCTAAACCTTAGCTATCCGCTAACAGAATTTAATTCTGTGAGACTGGTGAACCAGCACTGCAAGAAGGTTTCCTTTAGTTAATGTCCGCACAATCAGGTTATCAATACTATAAATGCTATCTTAAAGGCAAAGGTCATTTGCTCAATTATTGAGGAAAACGCTATGACTACAACACTCACACAGGCTAATTCTATCGAGTCATTGCTAGGTAAAGAGGCAGAAGACCTGCTCACCTATAAAGCAAAAGTTTCTCAGGATTTAATACATTTGCCAGGCCCAGACTTTGTAGATCGAATCTGGATCAATAGCGATCGCAATCCTCAAGTATTGCGTAATCTCCAGCTACTTTATTCTACTGGTCGTTTGGCAAACACAGGCTATCTGTCTATTTTACCGGTAGACCAAGGGATTGAACATTCGGCAGCCGCGTCTTTTGCGCCTAATCCAATTTACTTTGATCCAGAAAATATTGTTAAATTGGCGATCGCCGCAGGTTGCAATGCTGTTGCTACCACTTTGGGAACATTAGGTATCGTATCACGGAAATATGCCCACAAAATTCCCTTTATTGTCAAAATAAATCACAACGAATTGCTGACTTTTCCCAATCAATTTGACCAGGTATTGTTTGCTGATGTCGAACAAGCTTGGAATTTGGGCGCGACAGCGGTGGGTGCGACAATTTATTTTGGTTCAGACCAGTCTACCAGACAAATCAAAGAAATCAGCCAAGCTTTTAAACGCGCCCATGAACTGGGGATGGTAACAATTCTCTGGTGCTATCTGCGGAATAACGCTTTCAAACAAGATAAAGATTACCACGTTGCTGCTGACCTCACTGGACAGGCGAATCATTTGGGTGTGACCATTGAAGCCGACATCATCAAACAAAAGTTACCCGAAAATAACAATGGTTACGGTGCAGTTACCAAAGCTACTGATAAGAGTTACGGCAAAACCGATGAGCGCGTTTACACAGAATTGACAACTGATCACCCAATTGATTTAACTCGTTACCAAGTACTAAATTGCTACTCTGGGCGTGTAGGGCTGATTAATTCTGGTGGCGCGACTGGTAAAAATGACTTCGCCGAAGCAGTTCGCACTGCTGTAATTAACAAACGGGCTGGCGGTACAGGATTAATTTCTGGGCGAAAGACCTTCCAGCGTCCTTTTGAGGAAGGTGTGAAGCTATTTCACGCCATTCAGGATGTTTACTTATCGCCAGATGTGACGATAGCTTAAGGGAGTAAGAATTTTAGATTTTGGATTTTGGATTTTGGATTAAATTTCAATCTAAAATCTAAAATCTAAAATCTAAAATTGAATGAACCAGCATGATCGAAACCACCGTTCGCAAACAGTACGACAATCTAGCATCTGTATACGATCAACGCTGGAAAAGCTATATCGCTAATACACTCTCTTTTCTTCAAACCTGGGCACAGATATCACCACTGGATACCGTACTTGATGTTGCTTGCGGAACAGGTGAATTTGAAAGGCTACTACTGACTGATAATTCAACGCAAAACATTGTCGGAGTAGATATTTCAGATAAGATGTTAGCGATCGCTAAACAGAAATGTAGCGCTTATCCTCAAGTTTCATTTCATACAGCCAGTGCATCAGCGTTGCCATTTGATAGCAATACTTTTGATGTGATTGTATCTGCTAATTCATTCCATTATTTTGATAATCCATTAGCAGCATTAATAGAAATGAAGCGTGTTATCAAGCCTAATGGCAAAGTTATAATTATCGATTGGTGTAAAGATTATTTCTTTTGCAAAATTCTCGACATAACACTGAAAATTTTTGATCCAGCGTACCAGCAGTGTTATACCCAAAATGAATTTCACGGCTTACTTACATCCGCCAACTTTACAGTTTGTCATGCGATTAAAGTTCGTTTCGGTGTTTTTTGGGGGCTGATGGTAGCTACAGTTAGCCTACAGGACTAATATCATGTCCGTGAAATACTTTCTTTTATAGATTTTCCATTAGCTACCAAGTTTACCACTAAAGAAACCAGAATTCGCATCCCACCAATGCAAGCTTGTCCGCCCATAATGCTAGGGTCAAATGTAATTCTGTCTAGACCTAACATAACAATCTCTCTCAAAAACCAACTTTAATCAACAGCAAACGCTACCCTATAAATCAGCATCATTCAACCTTGAAGTTTCAACCATGATAGCCTCGCCCCAACAAAACTACTTTACTCCTGAAGAGTACCTCCAAATGGAGGAAAAAAACCCTGTTAAACATGAATACATCGACGGCTATATCTACGCAATGGCTGGAGCGCTTGACCAACACGTTACCATTGCTGGAAACCTGTTCGCTCTCCTCCGTAATCATGTGCGCGGCTCTGGTTGTCGGGTTTATATCGCTGATATGAAAGCCAGAATTGAATCTCTGAATCGCTTTTATTATCCCGATGTTATGGTTACTTGCGACCAACGAGATCAAGAAACGCCAGATCATAAAAGATTTCCTTGTTTAATTGTTGAAGTTTTATCTAATTCTACTGAAGCCTTTGACCGGGGCGATAAATTCGCCGATTATCAAACACTGGAAAGCCTGCAAGAGTATGTTTTAATTAATACAAAACGTCAGCGAGTCGAGTGTTTTCGACGCGACGAGCAGAAGCTCTGGGTTTTACAATCCTACACAGCAGAACATAAATCTTTTCGACTCAACAGCGTGGATTTTGAGGAAACAATGGCAGCACTCTACGAAGATGTGGTTTTTGAATAATCAATTTATCAAAATTCGCGGAAAACCCCGTCCGTCTATACGGTGGGGATGGATTAGCTAATGCGAAGCGGAGGGGAGCAGACAATCATTCTTTGCCGCCCGACTGTCCTTTAATATAATCTTTGACTATTTCCAGTGGCGCTCCGCCGCATGAAACTACGCATTTAGAATCATGCCACAGTTTAACTTTTTCACCCCAGTAAAACTTACCTATCTCGGACTTGTATTGTTGCCTTAAAATCCTGCTAGAAGCAGATTTAAGCGAAGCCATTAAATCAGAAATATTGTTATCTGGGTGTAGATTGATAAGCAAATGCACATGATCAGGCTCTCCATTAAATTCCTTAAACTGTGTCAACAGTACAAATTAAAGTTTGAGGAAACTGAAGAAAGTTACACGAGTAAGGCGAGTTTTTTAGACTCTGATTTACTACCTACGTTCGGCGAAAAACCTGAAGGGTGGCAAGAGTCTGGTAAGCGAGTCAAGCGGGGTCTGTACGAAGCGTGCAATGGTACAAAAATAAATGCTGATTGCAACGGTGCAGCTAACATTTTAAGAAAAGTAGCGGTGAAGCTTGGGCTAGACCTGAGTGGAATCAGTAGGGGTGCGTTGATAGCGCCTTTGAGAATCCGTTTCTGGATTGCTTAAGAATCCCCATCCGCCGTTAGCGGTGGGGAGTATCAAGATTGGGTATGCTACACAATGTTTAGTAAACTAAATATCTATTAATATTTTCAAGGCTTCCTAACCCGGCGGAAGCGTTGATGAAAGCAGACACAATTGATTAACTAAAAGTTATGGCGCTCATAGTTCAGAAATACGGTGGTACATCTGTCGGTTCAGTCGAACGTATTCAAGCTGTTGCAAAGCGTGTTTATAAAACGGTTAAAGCTGGAAACTCTATCGTCGTAGTAGTTTCGGCAATGGGCAAAACCACCGATGGACTCGTCAAACTAGCTAATGAAATTTCTCCCAATCCTAACCGCCGGGAAATGGATATGCTGCTTTCCACTGGCGAACAAGTAACCATCGCCTTACTCAGTATGGCTTTGCAGGAACTCGGACAACCAGCAATTTCGATGACTGGCGCTCAGGTAGGAATTGTTACCGAAGCTGAACACAGCCGCGCTCGGATTTTGCATATTGAAACTACTCGCCTAACTCGTCACATAAATGAAGGGAAAGTAGTTGTAGTAGCTGGCTTCCAAGGCATCTCTAGCACTGGAGAGATGGAAATTACAACTTTGGGTCGTGGTGGTTCCGACACGTCAGCAGTGGCGATCGCAGCCGCATTAGGAGCGAATTTTTGTGAAATTTATACAGATGTTCCAGGGATTTTAACTACAGACCCCCGCTTAGTTGCCGAAGCCCAATTGATGGATGCCATCACCTGCAATGAAATGTTGGAATTAGCTAGTTTGGGGGCAAAAGTGCTACATCCCCGTGCTGTGGAAATTGCTCGTAACTATGGTGTTCCTCTTGTAGTCAGGTCTAGCTGGACGGATGACACTGGTACTTGGGTAACATCAGCTAAACGTCAAGGGCGATCGCTGATCAATCTAGAAATTGCCCATCCGGTGGATCATGTAGAATTTGACACTGACCAAGCAAAGGTTGCTTTGTTGCGCGTACCCGACAACCCAGGCGTAGCAGCAAGATTATTTGGCGAAATTGCCCGACAAAAAGTAGACGTAGATTTGATTATTCAGTCAATTCATGAAGGTAATAGTAATGACATTGCCTTTACGGTTACAACACCAATATTAAAACGAGCTGAAGCAGTGGCAGCAGCGATCGCCCCAGCACTGAGGAGCAAATCTAAACCCAAATTTGACGAAGCGGAGGTAATGATAGAACATAACATTGCCAAAGTCAGCATCGCCGGCGCAGGAATGATTGGCCGTCCTGGTGTGGCTGCAAAGATGTTTGCCACCTTAGCAGAAGCAGGTGTGAACATCCAAATGATTTCCACCAGCGAAGTAAAAGTAAGTTGCGTAGTCGATGCAGCAGAGTGCGATCGCGCTGTCAGGGTACTCCGCAGCGCCTTTGAGATTGAAGCAGGGGAAACAATTCAAAATTATTCCTCCACTTCTTTACTCCCCACTCCCCACTCCCCAC
>NZ_WBKM01000245.1 GCF_015714725.1 Nostoc sp. WHI | reverse complement strand
TTCCCATGCAGAGCATGGGAACGAGAGAACAATGGGAAATCGAGCTTTTTTCGACTTGTATGTACACCGTAGGCTCCTCTGCGTGAGAAAAATCATCCCACAATTATGCAACGCCGAAAACTTATGCTTCTATAGATCATACTGTTTTGGTGTAGCGTAAAATCGTACTAAAAAAGTTGACATGAGACTTAATTGTAACCCTTATTATGAAACAAGATTTGGTGCTGCTTATTTGGGAAACAGTCTGGAGTTAATGGCAAATATTCCCGACGCAAGTATTGACTTGATTTGCACGTCTCCGCCATTTGCATTAGTTCGTAAAAAGGAATACGGAAATGTTGATGCAGACCAATATGTTGAATGGTTCAAAGATTATGCGATCCAATTTTACCGTATTCTTAAACCGACAGGCTCGCTAGTTATTGATATTGGTGGCAGTTGGATTAAGGGAATGCCAGTTCGTTCTCTTTATCATTTTGAACTAGTTATTACTCTATGTAAAGCAAAAGAAAAAGGCGGACTTGGGTTTTACTTAGCACAGGAATTGTATTGGTATAATCCAGCCAAACTACCCACCCCGGCTGAATGGGTAACTGTTCGCAGAGAAAGAGTTAAAGATTCGGTCAATACAGTTTGGTGGCTGTCAAAAGAACCGCATCCTAAAGCTAATAATAGAAGAGTTTTAAAGCCTTATAGTGATGCGATGAAAAGCCTTCTCAAGAATGGGTACAAACCTAAACTCAGACCATCAGGCCATGATATTTCAAATAAGTTTGGTAACGATAGAGGAGGGGCTATACCCCCGAATATTATTGATGGAAGTTGCAGTTTAGATAAGGAAGAAATAGGTCAACAGATTCTTATAGAAGAAACTTTATTTGAAGATTTAGTCCAGCCTGTAAATGTGATTTCTGCCTCGAATACTGCTTCTAAGGATTATTACCAAAGGCGTTGCAAAGAAGAAGGTTTGAAGCCACACCCGGCAAGATTTCCTCAAGCTTTGCCAGAGTTTGTGATTAACCTTTGTACAGAACCAGGCGATATTGTTTTAGAACCTTTCGCTGGTTCTAATATGACAGGTCGAGTTGCAGAAACTTTACAAAGACGTTGGTTAGCTTTTGAGATTGATGAAGACTACATCAGAAGCTCAAAACTGAGATTTCAAGAAAATGCTCCTTTGGTTGTTGAACCTCCAACAGATTAACTTAAAAATCAGTTTAGACAGAGCTTTGAGAGATTGCCTCGTTCCCAGTCTCTGACTGGGAATGCCTACTTTTAGGCTCCGCCTTCCTGACTCGCGGCAGAGCCGCAATGATGTGCATTTCCAGCCAGAGGCTGGAAACGAGGTTTTAAAGCAGATTTAGAAGCTTTGTAAAACTGCACAAAATCAACCTCGCAGGTAATCGGTATTACGAGCATTGGTTTTTCAGTTTGCCACTAAGAACATTAAGATTGATTTGAGTAGGCCAACCTTGAGGAAGATTTGCAGAATTATATCCCCGATCGCTTAAATCCTTGATAAATTGGTTACGGATATACGTCGTATCAAAGTTACCAAGACCGTCAAAGTAAACATCAGTTAGATGAGCGGGGTCTAAAGCCATTTCACCCTTGTACACTGCACCATCATTAGAATCATCCCAGCCCCAAGGTGCATTAGCGGAATTTGTACTGCAAGTTGGTGCACCAGCGCCACACCCACCAGTAGAGTCGCCTTTGAATGTTCCCCAACTAGCAAAAGTCAACGCGGAAGAACTTGATAAAGAAGCTTCATCTAATTGATGCTGCCACACTCCACTGGGGGCAAATACATCAAGCAACAAATATTGGACGTTGCGATCGTTTCCAGAACTAGGAAGTTCGGTGGTAGTTTTAGAAGGGTAGTAAATAATCCCATCCTCATTGCTGGCTCCTTTAAAGTTCCCAGCGTTAGGCCAAGCTTTTAAGCCATGACCTTTAGCTTCCTGAGTCGTTAACGGATGCTGTGAACCGTTATAACTGCTCATGGTAAGTGTGCCATCAATATTTTGTGTACCACTTCGCAAGGGGCTACCAACTGGCGTGTAGGAGTAGAAGTCATTATGAAATACTGTTACCACGCCTTCAGGTTTGCCAAAAGTTGAACCATCTTTACGAACGATCGCTAGCAAGCCCTCTAAATCATTTTCGTGTTCTTGATCGAAGGGAATATCAGTCCAGTCTTGAGGATGAAAAAAGGAATAGGTGATGAACTTATGAGTACAAGTCTCGACCACGGAATAGTAAGCATGAGCATTCAAAGCAAATTGCTGAAGGTTATCCCAGTTATTTGTTCCTCGCCAGTCTTGATCATAATCAATCCGCGTGATATAGTCTCCACTATACTTAGTGCTATCTGTGTCTTGATAGTGAATTGGAGCATGATAAACAGCTAAATCTAGATCCGTGGGAGATTGGGCAATTCCTTTTAGCTGTGTCAAACTGCCAACTACTATTGCTATGAGTACTCCAATAGCGGCAAGAAAAACTTTTCTGAATACCATTTTTTGATCACCTTAAGATTATCCACAAAACTCAGGATAAAGGCAAATATTTAAGAATGGGTAATGGGATTGTGTATATAGAGGAGATTTAAGTTGGTGAAGTTCACAGCCTAAGTCTCAAAACCTTTCTTTTGACTTGCACCTTTGTTGCATCGACTTGCACCTTTGTTGCATTGACTTGCAACTTTGCTGCATCGACTTGCAACTTTGCTGCATCGACTTGCAACTTTGCTGCATCGACTTGCACCTTTGTTGCATTGACTTGCACCTTTGTTGCATCGACTTGCACCTTTGTTGCATCGACTTGCAAAAACCAACTTATTCTATGTTATGTAGCGGTTCTCGGTTGAAGCTCAATTTTCCATTGTTCTCTCGTTCTCTGGTTCCCATGCAAAACATGGGAATGGCTGATTAAAGGCTCTGCCTCCAGTTAGACATTGAGCCAGAGACTCAATGAATGCATTCCCAGGCGGAGCCTGGGAACGAGGAAATAGTCTCAACTTGCTCTACCTGTAGTTCCAGTTGCAGATTCCCTAATTCCATACGTAGCAGGATGAAATGTTTTAGCGAAGTTTCTTATCCTGTAAGCAAAATTGAGAGTTGTTGCTCTCATCAGTTCAAAAATCAAAGAACGACCAGGAGTAAGACTTGAATCCTACTATTGATTTCAATACTTTGTTCAATCTCCATACATTAATTGAATTCCTACTGGGAATCAGTTTAAGTGCTGCGGCTGGCTTTAGAGTATTTGTACCACTGTTGGCGTTGAGTGTGGCTTCAGTTTTTGGACATTTAGATTTGCCAACTAATTTTGATTGGGTAGAAACGCCTCAAGCTTTAATTGTATTTACAGTTGCTTGTTTGCTAGAAATTATCGGATATTACATTCCTTGGTTAGATCATCTACTAGATATTGTTGCGACACCTGCGGCAGTGATCGCCGGGACAATCGTGGCAGCATCTTTGGCTCCCGATATGAATCCATTAGTGCAATGGACGTTAGCTTTAATCGCAGGGGGTGGAAGCGCCGGGTTAACTAAGGGATTAATGAATATCTTGAGGGTAACATCTACCGGAGTTTCAGGTGGATTAACCAATCCAGTTTTGTCAACCATTGAGTTGATTATGGCAATCGGATTGTCTGTGCTGGCGATCGCTTTCCCAATCCTCGCAGGAATCCTTGTGATTGGTGTTTTAATCACAGCTATTCAAAGAATCTGGAAATTTTTCTCTAAAAAACCATCTTCTCAACCTAAGGAAACTGTCTCTCCATACTAATATTTATCGTAAATATAGCGGTTCCCTGATAAATAAATGAAGTACATATTAAAACCTCACCCTTGCTTTACCCAAAGGTAAATCTTTCCCTCTCCTTAGTAAGGAGAGGGACAGGTTTTGCGTAGCAGAACCTGGGTGAGGTTAAGCTGTACCTCGCTAGATTAGGAAACACTATAAAAGGGTTTAAGACGCCAACCATTACACGTAGCGCCAGTTTCAGTCGGGGTTTAAATCCCCGTCTGCAAATGTCTTTAATTACGAATTACGAATTACGAATTACGAATTATTTATTTGTCAGCGTAGACTTGGAACGGCTTGTCGTCATAAAAACTCAACGCTCATTCATCTGTAACTCGTCCACTCAACTTTGCAACCATCAATACCAATTGAGTCAGGTCAATCGGTTTAGCCAGATGCATTTGAAACCCAGCAGAAAGTGCTATTTGCTGCTCTTTCTCGGTGGCATAGGCAGTAATTGCTGCTGCTGGAATTTGTCCCCCGGCAAGAGGGTCAAGCTCTCTAATCTGACGAATCAGGGATAAACCATCTTCCTGTGGCATCCCAATATCTGCTAAAAGCACATTATATTTGCTAGGAAATTCAGTGAGAGCAGCGATCGCTTCCTTTGCCGATGTAACCACGACTACTTCAGCCCCGTAGTCTTCTAACATCCACTTTATTAAGTCGCGGCTGTCGGCTTGATCATCTACAGCCAGGATGGAGAGTCCTTTAAGGGTAAAAGATGGAATATTGCCATTTAATCCATCCAGAGTCCCTGACAAAAGGCTCGGCTCTAAATAACTTGGTGCAGTAATCTCCGGTGGCATTGAGCGCAGAGGTAGCGTCACGGTGAGCGTGGTTCCTTGTCCCTCGCCTGGACTCTGTGCTTGAACTGTTCCACCGTGAAGTTCTACAAGCTGACGGACGATTGACAAGCCTAATCCAAGTCCCTGACTCGTTTTGCTGCTGCTAGAATCTCCTTGGCGGAAACGATCAAATACATAGGGCAGCAAGTCTGCCGAGATGCCAATTCCTGTGTCTATGACTCGAATCTCAGCCTGATTATATACAGTTTCCAGCGTGATTTCCACTCGCCCGCCGGATGGAGTGAACTTAATAGCGTTAAATAATAAATTCCACAGAACTTGCTGTAAGCGTTCAAAATCTCCGATAACCATTGCTGAGTTCAAGTGTGAAACAATTTCAATGGTTTTCATCTCTGCGGACAATTGGACAGACTCAATGGCAGCATTTACTACAGACACTAAATTAATTAGACGAGTCTTTAAATGCAGCTTTCCACTCGTAATCCGGGAAACATCTAGCAGATCATCAATTAACTGAGCTTGCACCTTAGCACTCCGCTCCATTACTTCCCAAGCACGAGTGACTGTTGCTTTATCTAGTTCACGGGTGCGGCAGAGTTGCGCCCAGCCTAGTATAGTATTGAGCGGGTTACGAAGTTCATGGGAGAGGTTCGACAAAAATTCATCTTTAGTTCGGTTGGCGGTTTGGGCTTGTTGACGGGCTGACTGCTCTTGTGCTAAAAGCTTGGATCGCTCTAACTCAAATTGCTTGCGCTCGGTGATATCTTCAATGGCCAGCAAAATCATTTGAGCATCTCCCTCTTGAATAATTTTCCAACCATTGAGCAGCATGGTTTTTTGCCCAATCCGCTCAAAACGATGCTCTAGTTCCCAGTTTAGAATACTGGTATCGTTGGCGAGAATGTTTTCTAGGAGCGATCGCAGTCCAGGCAGGTTCCACTGACCGTTCCCTAGTTCAAAGATGAAAGATTGCGCTGTCTCTAATGGTGAAACTTGAAATGTTTCATAAAACGAGCGATTGGCTTTGTTCACCCGAAAATCAGAATCAAGCACAATTAACGGCACTTGTACCGTCTCCACAATCCCCTCAGCGTAATTCCGGGCTTGTTCTAAGATTACTGCACTGCGTTTCAGAACATCAATATCTATTAACACCAACACTACACCATCAATCTGGTTTTCTGTGGTGCGATAAGGACGGATGCGAAGGTTGTACCAATATCCCTCTTGGGTTTGGACTTCTAATTCTTTGATGCTGAGTGTGTCAAGTACCTCCAAAATTAGAGGTTCTAAGTCAGGAATATTCAGATTGGCTCTAATGTCGCTCAAGAGTCGTCCAGCATCGGCGGGAATTAAATTGAAAAGTCGCTGCGCCATTGGCGTAAAACGTCGAACGCGTAAGTCATTTGTCAATATCAAAATTGGAATATTAATACTGGCAAGCAAATTCGTGAGATCGTTGTTAACTTGATGTAATTCCAGATTTCGAGACTTAAGTTCGTCATTGGTTGTGTGGAGTTCTTCGTTAGTTGCCTGAATCTCTTCTTTGGCAGTTTCTAGCTCCTCATTGGTGCTTTGCAACTCTTCATTACTCGACAATATTTCTTCATTGGCAACTTTCAGGTCTTGATTGACATCTTCCTGCTCTTGGATCACCGTTTGCAGATAACCTTGAGTTGCAGCTCGCTCTTGCATGGCGGTTGCGAGTTGTTCCCTGAGCCGAACAATCTCACGCTTTAAGTCTCCCGGCTCTAAGCTTTCAAGATTTACCGTGCTGAAGTTGTCAGCCGTGGGTGGGGCTTCTTCAAATAAAACCAGAAAGTACAGTTCTTCGCTAGTGGGAGGCTTAAATGGAATCACTTCAAGATTAACGATTCTTGAAAGATCACCCTCTTCAATTCGTAACCCTTCGCTTCTAACTAGAATTTTTTGCTGTTGTGCCTGATAAATTGTGGCACGTAGCTCGACGAGCAAGCCCTCGCGCACCATTTTGAATAAATTGAAACTCGGTTTCCCAGGTGCAAGTTTTAGGTAGAGATCGATTTTTCCCCGAAATTGCAGCACGTCCATCTTGTCGTTGATCACCACACCCACTGGGGCATAGCGATTCAAGATCAGTTGGTCAGTTTTTCTCTCTAAATCAAACTCATGGGATGGATTTTCATTCACCTGCTTAGGTTCGTCCCGTTTTGCCATCGGATAGTTGCTGGTAACGAAGGAAAAAGTTGGACGATTTGTGGTTAGCTTCTTGGCATAGATTTTATACTTTTTGTCAATCAGAGTAAACAAGTCCGAATATTTACCTGTGCTTTCTGAAGTCCCTAGTAGCAGAAAGCCAGTCTTGTTGAGACTGTAATGAAAGACGGGCAGTATCCGTTTTTGCAACTTTTCTCCCAAATAAATCAGTACATTCCGACAGCTAATTAAATCTAAGTTGGAAAAAGGGGGGTCACTGCCCAAGTCCTGGCGAGCAAACACACACAGTTCCCTGACAGCTTTGCTAATTTGATATCCACCGCTCTGAATAGCATTAAAGAATTTGCTGCGGCACTCTGGTGAAACTTCCACCATTTGATTCTCTGCATAAATGCCTGACCTAGCTTTATCAATCGCTATCTCGCTGATGTCGGTGGCAAAAATCTGGATTGGTATCTGGGTTACTTGATCCGACAAAAACTCTAGCAGGGTGATGGCGATGGAATAGACCTCTTCGCCTGTCGAACACCCCGCCACCCAAATCCGAATTGGCAACTGTGCCGACTTGTTTTGGATGATAGTGGGAAAGACTTGCTCTTTCAACAGTTTAAATGCTTCGCGATCGCGGAAAAAATGGGTAACGTGGATCAGAATTTCTTCATAAAGCGCCTTGACTTCACTCGGATTATCTTGCAAATACTTGGCATAATCTTCCAAGTGTTCTAGTTTATACAACAGCATTCGCCTCTGCATTCGGCGATCAACGGTGTTGGACTTGTAGTGGCTAAAGTCAATACCAGTTGCCGATCGCAGCAATACAAAAATCGTCGCCAGGGCATCTTCCTCTTCGGGCAATTTCTCAGCTGTGATCAGAGGCAGTGAGCTAGAAATAAAAGGATTGCGACTGAGGTTTGCCAGTTCCTCGGCAATTTTTTGAGGTGGCAGAATAAAATCGACATTTCCTGTGGCAATAGCAGTATTAGGCATACTATCGAATTTTGCTGTGTCTTCACACTGAGCAAAAGTCACACCTCCGGCTGCCTTGATTGCATTCAGCCCCAGTGAACCGTCTCCATCGCCTCCAGATAAAACCACTGCGATCGCTTTGCATCCTCGATCCGCCGCCAAGGAAATAAAGAACGCATCGCCAGGCATATATTTCCCCTGAACTTTCTCTCGCGGCGTAAGTTGCAACACCCCTTTAGACAACATCATCTTAGTGTTAGGCGGAATAATGTAGACGTGGTTAGGTTCTACAATCACCCCGTCTTGCACTTGACTGACAGGCATTTTAGTTGATCTTGCTAAAATCTCGCTCAACAGACTCTTGTGGTCAGGGGCTAAGTGTTGAATCAGCACAAATGCCATCCCTGTATCGGTAAGCAAATGCTGGAGTAATTGCGTAAATGCTTCTAATCCACCCGCAGAGGCGGCAATGCCAACGATGGGAAATAAAGTATCTATATTGTCTCGCTGCTCTGTGTCTAACGCTTCATTAGTGGTAGATTCAGAGATAAGTTGCTGTGAGGGTTGATCATAAGTCATAGCAAAAAGTTTAGCACCGCAATAGTTTGGCAGCTAAGGTTTATATTTTAGGTTACTTTACTTATTTGCCAAGATTGTTATTATACTTATTTTCATTATAACTGACTTAAAATCTAAGTCTCCTAAATTATTTGATCTGACTATCAAAGCGTTAAGTAGTTGGACAAAAATGTTTACAGTCATTGCAAAGGTTGTGTTCGCGGAGCCTTTCGTAGAGAAGCGATCTCAACCCTTGCCATTGGTTTACGACCTTTGCGACCTTCGCAATGACATTGTGTAATTAATTTTGTCCAACTACTTATAAGTCTGACTCCTCTTCTCAAGGCTACGGTATACACACAAGTCCATCCCTTATACAACAATACAGTTTTCCTCGTTCCTGGGCTGCCGCCTGGGAATGCATTCTTGAGTCTCTGGCTCAATGTCTAACTGAAGGCAGCAGCCCCTAATCAGCCATTCCCATGCTCTGCATGGGAACGAGAGAACAATGGGAAATCGAGCTTTTTTCGACTTGTGTGTACACCGTAGCTTCTACAAGGAAATAGGCTTCAAGGTGACGATCGCTTCCCTGCATTACCCTGTGAAGGTGGTTATGATCAAGTAACTGTAGCACGTTATCATCAGCAATTTGATCACAATCCGCCCCAGAACCCCAAAGACAGACAATGGTTACAGTGGCGTGCAGATATTCTCACTGACTTCTTGGCGAGTCTCTACCGAGAGGTAAAAGCAGTGAATCCTAACTTATTGGTAGCGATCGCACCTAATATCTATGATTGGGCATTTCAGGAATATCTGCAAGACTCACCCGCATGGTTGAAGCGGGGAATAGTTGATATGATTAACCCGCAGATTTATCGCCGTGACTTTAGGAGTTACGCTGCGATCGCTGATAAACTGGTAAATCAGCAGTTTACAGATGTGACGCTGCCCAAGTTAGCACCGGGAATATTGATGAAGCTTGGCAATTATTGTATTAGTCCAGAATATCTGGTACAGGCAATTGAATACAATCGCCAACTTGGGATTCAAGGAGAAATATTCTTTTTTTACGAAGGTTTGCGCGAGAATAACAATACCCTTGCTAAAGTTTTGCGAAATGGCCTTTATGCTAAGTCTGCATCATTTCCCACTCTGTCAGATTTGAGTACGGGTAGTGTAAGTAACAAAAGGACATCTTCAATTTGGCGAGGAGTGGAAAGGTTGTTAAAAAAGATTTTTTAAGGGAAAAGGCGCGTGGAATTTAAATTGCCAGTGGAACGGGTAATTAAGACTCTAAAACAAGATTTGCCAACACTTTTTGAAAAAGATATTTCCTATTACATTTATACACAGGATATCTATTTTAAAGACCCGGTGAATACATTCCAATACAAATTTAACTATCGCATTATATTTTGGACTTTGCGATTTCACGCTCGGCTATTTTTTACCAAAATTTACTTTGATGTACATGAGGTTTATCAGTCAGATGAAGATACTATTTTAGCAAAGTGGACAGTGCGGGGAGTGTTGCGTGTTCCTTGGAAAGCTGGTTTGCTTTTTAATGGATATTCAACGTATAAACTCAACCAAGATAATTTAATATATGAACATATCGACACCTGGGATAGAAAGCCAGGGGAGATTTTAAAACAGTTTTGGCAAAGAGGAGGAGAGAACTAATTAGATATATAGTGAGTTAGAAATTTATCCAGAACAAGCAGAGAAACGCCGAAATAAGAAATTAATGCATGTCATCAGTCGGAAAAAGCTACGACAATTCTGCCAAAAACACGCTGATTGCTGTGAAGCACTTGATGACTGGTACATAACCGTTAGTAAAGCAGACTGGGCTAATTTGCTAGAAGTTCAAACTATTTATCCTCAAGCCGAAGCAGTAAGCAAGTTTATAGTTTTCAACATTAAAGGTAATAAATACCGCTTAATTGCTAGTATTAACTTTTTAAAGCAGGTCATCTATATAAAATATGTCTTAACTCATGCCGAATATGACAAAGACTCCTGGAAAAATGACCCTTACTTTTAACTCAGACATTTACAGCCAATTGCTGTCTCAACATCAACCTCGGATTATCAAGACTGAACAGGAAAACGAGAAATTTTTAGAAACTGTTGAAGAACTGCTTTCTCGTTCTAATCTGACTCCTGAAGAAGATGCTTTGTTGGAATTATTGGTAAAACTGATTGAGGATTTTGAAGATAAGCACTATCAGCTTAATTCCTCAACACCTTATTCAAGACTCTTGCATTTGATGGAAGCTAGGAGTTTGGAACAAGCTGATTTGGTAGAAATTCTGGGTTCGAGCGATATTTTTACTAAAATCATGAATGGCGAACTAGAAATCACTAAAAAACAAGCTGAGGTTTTGGGAAAGTTTTTTCATGTTGATGCAAGTTTGTTTATTTTAGAATAAGCGATCGCTTTTTGGTGGAGACAATAAATTTATATAGATATACCGACAAGTTGCGCCAGATCATTTTAGAAAGAGGTGCGATGTCTACGACAGGCTACGCCTACGCAATTTTGTTTAAATAATGAAAAATACACTTTTACGTTTGATAATAAATGGAATTATAAAATTTCCACTTGCGTTTGTTCTGCTATCTTATAAGCTAATTTCTCAAAATCACCATAAACGTTTTTCACTGCTTTAGTATGAGCGCCAATAGCACCATCAGCAGGTTTTAAGTAGAACATAGGTTTATGAGCTTCTTGAGCCATTGGCATCAGGCTTTGGTAGTTTTTAAGCAAAGCTAAACAGTTTGGATCATTTTTGATAGAGACTTGATTTGCACTAGGCTGATTTAAAACGACTTCTTGATAAACTGTTGGAATACGAGCGATCCATCGTTCATATGCTTTTACTACACGATCTAATCTTACTGAATGCTGTAAAACGACATAACCAACAGGTTGCATTGTTCCCTGAGGAAGCTGTAAATCTGATCCAAGACCTTTCTTACCTAAAGAACTTGTTTTGGCTAATCTTTCTTGCCACTCTTGACGCCAAGTTCGCAATGTAGGACCTAAGTTACGCAAGCCTTGTAGAGAAAATAAATCTGGTGCAAGAGGAACAACAACATAGTCAGCTGCAATTAGTGCTGCACGATTTATCGCACCTAAATTAGGGCCTAAATCCATCAAGATTACATTTGCATTGTGATTAACAGCTGCTTTTTGGAGAATTCTCCAAAAAGCAGAGATTACCCGGAAAGCTCGTTCCTGACCACCTCCACCCAGACAATTAGGCCACTGTGCTGAAAGCTCATCTTCAAAACCAGAAAGCGCTAAATCTCCAACTAAAAGAGCTAATGAATTTAATTCTGAAGACAAGCTTAACTGCCGTGATGACTCAGTTTCTTGAACATATTCTAAATGTGGATTATCAATATCACCAATACCCTTTAACAGGGGTTGTACACAACCAAAAACGGTGGTTGTTTGACCATTTTCTAACCAAATTTGTTCCAAGCGTTCCTCATCTAAGAAAGCAGCAGTGAGGTTAGCTTGAGGATCAAGATCAGCTGCAACTACCCGCAGCCCTAAATTTTGATACATCCATGCCAAGTGATAAACCAAGGAAGTTTTACCAACTCCTCCTTTATTATTGAAGAAAGCAATAATCTTTGTACTCATGGTTTTATCTTGAGCGTGACTAAGACATGTGCATCTTCCACGGTGAAGTCCAGAGGTGGGTTACCATTTTTTTGAAGTTGCTGCCGAGCATATTGAATTCCTATACCAAATCTCTGAACATAGCCAAGATTTTTCATGGCTTCGGCAAGGTGAGGATTTCGATAGTCTGTTATGCCTGATTGTCCAAAGTTTTGCCGATTTACTTGCCCAAAAGGGCCGCCGGGATTTTGAATTTCGATCCTGTCATTAAACCAAGTAATTCTTACTGGGGCATTAGTTCCTTCATAAGTACGGTGCATAACTGCATTTCTTCCTAATTGTTGCAAGGCAACTATTGGATAGTCAGGCTGTCGCAACTCTATTGGTTGAGCAGTGATATCTGTCGCCACTGAAATATGAACTTGAAAAGTTTCGTCTAGCATCCGCAACAAATCTGGAAGCGGGCCACCAATTTCTTTTTGATCTTTAATAGGATCTGTTAACTCGATGCCATCAATGCGAAGAAATTGAACATAGGCACTGGGAACGAATTGTCTAGGATCGTTACCCACAACTAGCACGCCCAAGATAGTTGGTTTAGGCAACAAATCAACTGTTGCAAAACGCATTGATTGAAGTTGTTGTTCAACAGTGCGTTGATTTTCTTGAAGAATATCGTTTGCCAACGCAGAAGGCAAATAAACTCGACGAAAAATTTCTAAATCAAGGTCATCTAAACTGGCTGATGATAGGGGTCGTAAATCGAAAGGCAAGTCTTTTGAGCGTCTTTTTTCAGATAAACGACGTTCTTCTTCTGCTGTAGCAGTAGCTCGACGGGGGCCAACTCTAATCCAAACACGTCCATTAAAGCGTACAGGTGGAGCATCTGATGGTTCTACAATCACTACAGCTAGTTCACAACCACCAATACTTCGCTTTTGAACAATCATTGTAGGAAAAGGCAAAATGTTGCCATCAGATCGGATAGCTGAGAGTGTAAGCAAAAACCTATCATCTATGGGAAGGTTTGCACAAATGCCATTATCATGAACCCCAATAAACAAAACTCCTGCTTTTTGGTGGTTAGGCAAGTCATTAGCAAATGCACAAATTGCCTCGCAAAGCTTACCTTTGTCAGATACCGAAGCCTTACGTTCTACCCGATCTGATTCGAGGTCATTCAGGAGAATTTCTAACTCCCGATCATTCATTGAGCTTCTCCTTTTAAAGACCCGTCAGCTTGTCTATCTATGTTTTTATAATAGTTGTATTTGCCGGATACTGCTTCAAAACCTGCTTTAAATATTGCCCAGTATAAGACCTGGGATTTTTTGCAACTTCCTCCGGTGTTCCCACAGCAATCAATTCCCCTCCTTTATCGCCACCTTCGGGGCCCAAATCTATCACCCAATCAGAACAACGAATTACATCTAAGTTATGTTCAATTACTAAAATTGAATTGCCTTTATCTACTAATCTTTGCAACACATCTAATAATTTATGGACATCGTAAAAAGATAACCCTGTTGTCGGTTCATCTATTAAATAAAGTGTCTTACCTGTAGCGCGTCGTGATAATTCTGTTGCCAATTTTACCCGTTGCGCTTCACCACCAGATAAAGTCGTTGCAGGTTGTCCTAGTTGGACATAACCCAACCCAACATCAAATAAAGTTTGCAAACGCGCGATCGCTTTGGGTATATTCTGGAAAAAGTCTAAACTTTCCTCAACTGTCATTCTCAGAACATCAGAAATAGACTTATCTTTATACTTAACCTGCAAAGTTTCGCGGTTGTATCTTGCACCTTTACAAATTTCGCATTGCACGTAAACATCCGGGAGAAAGTTCATTTCAATCACATTCACACCCTGTCCGCTACAAGCTTCACAACGTCCACCTTTAACGTTGAAAGAAAATTGTCCGGGTTTGTAACCCCTAGCTTTGGCTTCTACTGTTTGGGAAAATACATCTCGAATAGCATCGAAAATGCCTGTGTAAGTTGCAGGGTTAGAACGTGGTGTGCGTCCAATAGGGGATTGATCGATAACGATCGCTTTATCAATGGCGTTTAATCCCTGAATTTTCTCCAAATGTTTAGGTAAGGGAACTTTCTTAGTTAAATGGTGTTGCAGAGATGGGTAAAGTAATTCGTTAATCAGGGTAGATTTGCCAGAACCAGACACACCAGTTATTGCGACGAGTTTACCTAGCGGAATGTCTACATCTATATTTCTTAAATTGTTGCGATGGGCATTTTTAATTCCCAAACTGCGCCCATTTCCTTCTCGCCGTTCTGCTGGTGTAGTAATTACTCGCCTTCCTGATAAATACGCACCCGTCAAGGAATCTTCTGCTGCTAATAACGCCTGAAAATCACCTTGGGCAACAATATTTCCACCGTGAATTCCTGCACCAGGCCCAATGTCAACTATGTAATTGGCTGCACGAATTGTTTCTTCATCATGCTCAACGACAATTAATGTATTACCCAAATCGCGCAATTTAGTTAAAGTTTTCAGCAACCGTCCATTATCTCGTTGATGCAAACCAATACTCGGTTCATCTAAAACGTAGAGAACTCCTGTTAAACCAGAACCAATTTGTGTTGCTAGACGAATTCGTTGGGCTTCGCCACCAGAAAGGGTCATGGCTGGACGATCAAGGGTGAGATAATCTAAACCTACATCTAACAAAAATTGCAATCTAGCTTTGATTTCTCGGAGGACTAAATCAGCAATTTGTAACTGGCGATCGCTTAACTTGAATTGATCAATTCTCTCCCGACAATCCCGAATTGATACCCCAGTCAATTCTAAAATTCCATATTGACCTAACTTAACCGCCAAAGCTTCCGGTTTTAACCGTTTTCCCTGACAAACTTCACAAGGTTGATCAATCAAATACTGCTCTAATTTTTGCTTAATTAATTCAGAACCACCCTCATATTGTCGTTGCAAAATTGGAATAGCACCTTTAAAACTCTGCTTCCTTTGTGCCTCTGCGATTCGTTCATCTTTCTCTCCATACAGAACAATCTGCTGTTGTTCTACTGTCAGCTTGCTCCAATTTGTCTGTAATTCAAACCCATAACCCTGACCGATGCTATATAGTAATTCCAAATAATAAGAATTATCTTTTTCTGACCAAGGTGCGATCGCAGCATAAACTGGCGCTTCTGGATCAGGTATGATCAAATCTGGCGCAAATCTTCTTAAAGTCCCAATTCCATGACAGTGCGGACAAGCACCATAAGGTGAGTTAAACGAAAACAATCGCGGCGATAGTTCGTCCATAACCGCCCCATGTTCTGGACAAGCAAAGTTTTCCGAAAATACTAATTCTTCTTCTTTTTCTTGTCCGTCGTCACCAAGCAGACTCACAAGAATGGTCGCAATCCCACCCGATTGCTTGAGACACGTAGAAAGCGAATCAACTAAACGCTCTTGGATATCAGCCTTTTTCACCAAGCGGTCAATTACCACTTCGATAGTGTGGGTAAAATTTTTATCCAATTCAATCGAATCTGACAGTTCGCGTACCTCACCATTGATCCGCACACGCACAAAACCTTGGGATGCCAGACTTGACAAAAGCTTACGGTGTGTCCCCTTTTTCCCCCGGACAACGGGTGCTAGGATTTGGAAGCGGGTACGATCGCTTAATTCCATGATCCGATCGCACATCTCATCAATTGTCTGGGGTGCAATACAGCGATCGCATATCGGACAATGGGGTTCACCTGCCCGACCAAATAACAGCCGCAAATAATCGTAAATCTCTGTCACCGTACCGACGGTAGAGCGCGGGTTATGAGACGTTGATTTTTGGTCAATGGAAATTGCTGGACTTAAGCCTTCAATCGCCTCCACATCCGGCTTATCCAACTGTCCTAGAAATTGCCGGGCGTAGGCGCTGAGGGATTCCACGTAGCGACGTTGCCCTTCAGCGAAAATCGTATCAAACGCCAGGGAAGACTTACCTGAACCAGAAACGCCAGTAAACACAATCAAGCGATCGCGTGGCAATTCCAAGTCAATATTTTTCAGATTATGCTGCCTAGCACCCCGAATCCGAATGGTATTCTGGCTATTGTGGCTAGGATGTGGAAGATGCCCGTTCAAGAGAGAAGTCTGAGCGTCGATTTCCTCCGAATGGAACTTCAGGGATGCTGCTAGCTGTTTGTCTGACATATTGGGCGGCTGAGAGGGAGTTTCTTATGAAACAGTCCTTAATAATACTATCTTTAATCGCTTTATAGTAGAACAATCGTACTGTTTTAGATAGTTATTCCTCTAGATTCATGCCGCAGAGATCCCTACTCCTATCTTGCACCAATAGATAACAGGCTAAGTTCGTCGCCCCAACTACGGAAAATCAAGGTTTTCAGCCTGCCAAATCTTGCTTGTGATCAAAATCACTAATCGCACAGCAGCGATCGCCCAAGCAAAAAAACAGAGTTCAGTTCTCTGTGATATTTAGAGATAAAAGGTTTTATATAGGACTCCTATTTGATTTTTGAAAAAACTCAGTAGACCTTAATCTTCCAGAATCCTTTTGCCTGTTGCCTTTTGCCTCTTGCCTGCCTACATAAGGAAGTTCAGTAATCAAACCGGATTCCTATATGTGATGGAGAGGTTCAAATCACAGCGTCTCTATTTTTTTATAAAATATTTCTGTAATCGACAATACCAGTAATGTAGATAAAATTGTCGTAGACTTCAAAATTTAATATTATGTCTAGTCAAGAGCAAAACTCCAATCAAGCATTTAATCAAACACAGGCTAATGGAACAAAGAAAAGGAAGAAAAAACCACAACCTCCTCCAGACATAAAGAGACCAAATAAAACTGAATAAAAACCGTTTTGATTCCTGCTAGAGACTTAAACTTAACTTAAGTCTCTAAAATTTATCATGAGAAATAAATCAGCTTATTTTTCACTTGACTCTTTGCCTGTTGTAAAGCTATTTCTTTGATTGCTTGATATGAACTAATATTTGAAGTACCTTCAATAGCTTTAACTGCCAAATCTTGAACTTGTTTAAGAGCAGATTCAAATTGTTTAGAAACATCAGGACTACCCTATGCAGACATCAGAGTAGCCTTTGAATCAGCTTTTTTAACGCAGTTAAAATACTGAAATGATCAATATATGACACTATAGTCATGGTACGAATTATTCACACTAGTGTCTTTCTTTTAAGGTTAATGGTATATTTTTACTACAAACAGCAATGTGGTAATGTTACTTTTTGTAAAGGAGATATAAAAGAATTAACCCTAGTAAAAGCACAGTTGCACTAAGGATAGATAATAGAATAATCACCCTGATTGATACAAGTATAGGCTAGAGTATTGTGATATCAATGTATACCAGTGAGTTGACCAAGTATTCTGCCAGAACGGACATTGGACAAACCAGCCGTATTCTAGTAGTAGAAGATGAAGAACTAATTCAGGAAATGCTTGCTGTAGCCCTAGAAGAGGAAGGCTATGGAGTGATAGCTGCCCCCGATGGTCGGTCTGCTGTAGAGTATCTCAAAAGTTTTGAAACCAACTCAGGAGAACTTCCCTTTGATCTGATCATTCTTGATTTGATGCTGCCTCAGATCAATGGCCTAGATATTTGCCGTTTGCTACGTCATCAAGGAAACCCAGTACCAATTTTAATGCTCAGTGCTAAGGGTAGTGAAACTGACCGCGTTCTGGGGTTAGAGGTAGGAGCAGATGACTATCTGACCAAACCCTTTAGTATGCGCGAGTTAGTGGCTCGCTGTCGCGCTTTACTCCGCCGCCAACGTCTGAGTAATTTACCACAACTACCAGTATTAAAATTTAAGGATGTCACTTTGAATCCCCAAGAATGTCGTGTGCTGGTTCGTGGTCTAGAGGTGAGTCTTTCTCCCAAGGAGTTCCGCCTGCTCGAACTGTTTATGAGTTACGCGCGTCGGGTATGGTCACGGGAGCAATTGCTCGATCAAGTTTGGGGGCCAGATTTCGTCGGGGATAGTAAAACCGTAGATGTTCACATCCGTTGGTTGCGTGAAAAATTAGAGCAAGACCCCAGTCATCCTGAATATATTGTGACTGTACGAGGTTTTGGGTATAGGTTTGGATAATTAGTTGTGATAGTTGTTAGTTTTTAGTAATCACCAAGAAATTAACAACTCAAATGCTCTTATTGGGATTTTTTCTGGGTTTAGCGGTAGGCATTGGGTTTTGGGTTTGGCAACAGGTTCAACTTAACCGCTACTTGGGGCGCATAGTCCGACCGTTAACCTCACATTCTTACAAAATGGGACTGCTGTTGACTCCTGGTTTGTGGCAGGAAATAGAGATGGTGAAGCAGAAGCAACAAGATTTGCACCAGTCCTTGCAAAGTTACCAAGACCTGTTAAATTTTGCACCAGTGGGATATTTGCAGGTAGATGAGGAAAATCAACTCCTGTGGTGCAATCAACAAGCGCAGCAAATTTTGTATTTGCAAAGGTGGCAGCCAGGACAGGTGCGCTTGTTAATGGAGTTGGTACGGTCTTACGAACTCGACCATTTAATTGAGCAAACTCGTGATTGGCAAAAATCACAGGTGCGGGAGTGGGTATTTCACCCCACGTATGATAATGCCGAAGAAATATCTACAATAAAATCTTTAACTTTACGGGCATCTAGCTTGCCTTTACCCAATGGACAAGTAGGAGTCTTTTTAGAGAATCGTCAACCCTTATTAGACATAAATCAAGCACGCGATCGCTCTTTTTCTGATCTAGCGCACGAACTTAGAACACCACTAACTTCGATTCGCTTGGTTGTGGAAACTTTACAAAACCGTTTGGAGCCACCTTTAAATCGCTGGGTTAACCGCCTAATGCAGGAAGTTGATCGGCTGATTAGCTTGGTGCAAAGTTGGTTGGAACTCACCCAAATGGAAGCAAACCCAAGCACTCAATTACAAGCCAAAGCAGTGGAAGTGCGATCGCTAATTGCATCTGTTTGGGAAACACTAGAACCTCTAGTACAGCGACAAAATCTGTCTCTTGCTTATTCTGGCCCAGAAAATCTTTGGATTAAGGCAGATCCAGCCCGTATTTATCAGGTTTTTCTCAATTTGTTAGACAACAGCATTAAATACAGTCCTTCTGGTACAAGCATTTACGTCCAGGCAAAAATCCTATCACCGAATAATAGGGGCAATGCTGCTCCTGAAGTGCTTGAAATAAATCTTATTGATTCTGGAGTCGGTTTTTCTGAGGCAGATTTACCCCACGTTTTTGAGCGATTTTATCGGGGAGATAAGGCGCGGACGCATTCACCGCCAGATAATAATTCTATCGGGGCGATCGTTGGGAATGGTTTAGGTTTAGCGATCGTTCAGCAAATTCTTCTCGCCCACGGTGGTTCAATCAAAGCTATGAACCATCCAGAAACTGGTGGGGCTTGGATGCAAATTCAATTTCCTGAAGTTATGGCAAACTCCCTAAGCCAAGACTTATAGTTAAAAATATCTTCACCTTTGAGATAACAAGCGTGAAAGCTGTTTATTATAACCCAAATCCTCAAAGACCTCAACTGGCGCGCGCTATTAGGCGCTTAGAACGAGATGTATTACGCATGGGAGCTTTGGTAGAACAATCATTTCGCCTTAGCCACCAAGCATTATTTGCCCGTAACTTAACAGCAGCTGAGGAACTTCCCCGATTAGATAAAAAGATTGATCGCTTTTATAGACAAATAGAATCAGACTGTACGGCGATTATGACGCTGCAAGCACCCACGGTTCAAGATTTGCGCTGCTTGAGTGCTTTTATGCAGTTAGTGCGAGACTTAGAGCGCATTGGCGATTATGCTGAGGATTTATCTGAGATTGCAATTAAAATCTTTCCTTATGCGCCTCATCCGTCTTTACCAGAGATTGAAATCATGTCCCGTCACGCGCAGGCAATGTTAGCAACTAGCTTGGTGGCTTTGGCGGATTTCGATGAAGTTGGTGGGCGAGCTTTAAAGCACCTGGATGATACTGTAGACGATGCCTACGATCGCGTTTATCAGACTTTAGCCCAACAACGGGATGTGCCAGGCGTAGTTGAGCCAATTATACTGCTGGCACTGGCGATTCGTTGTCTGGAACGCATGGCAGATCATGCCACTAATATCGGTCAGAGGGTAGCATATATTGTTACCGGTCAACGCTCTTAATTGACGATTCAGATCAGTCCACAGGCTAAAACTACTGGCTCTACAACAGATAAAGGTTGAGGACTTAGGCTTCTACTGCAAATTTGGAAGGCTTACGCCTGCTGTACTAGTTTTAAGAAAATACTAAAATAATTAAAAATAAGTTAATTCAACATTTTACGAAAAGCTTACCTCTCCTTAAACTTGCACAATTAAAGTAATAAATAACTAAAATTCCTTTCCATTTTCTATGAAGTCCGCTTATTGGTTATAATTTGGAGCATCTGTACGAAAATGGTCAAAAGTTTTTCTCCCTGCCCCCTGCGGTCTTAATGATAAGTCTTTGACTGGACATAATATTAGTAACTAGATGCCTCAAGCTAAAAGTTGTTAATATCGGAAGATTTTGAGTTAGTTGCTATCTCTACTTTAGAATTTCTTAATAATTTCAATAGTAGAATTCCCTAATAATTATGTGGTTACGGTTAATTATGTATTCCACAACTCCTACTTCAAACTCTTCTGCCGTGTTAAATAGCTATGCTTTAAGTGGACAATTACCCCAACAATTATTTAGCCGTCGGGAAGTAATCCCACCTCTAAATGACGTAATTTGGCGTATTGAGCGCGGTGCAGTTCGTACCTTAACGTGGAGTGAAGACGGAACATTGATCACTCTTGGTTATTGGGGACTAGGGGATCTGATTGGCTATCCTTTGTCTAAAGTCAAGCCCTACCAGATTGAATGTCTGACAGGGGTGGAAGTGAGCATTGTGCCACCTCATCTGTGGCATCAAGATGTTAATGCCTTGTTGTCTCACATTCAACAGGCGGAGGATCTACTAAGCATAGTGCATCGTAAACCAATTTCACTACGTTTATGGCAATTTTTGGTGTGGTTAAGTGAAAAATTTGGACGTGACGTAGATAAAGGTAAGCTGATTGATCTGAATGTTACTCATCAGGATATTGCTGAAGTGTTAAATACAACGCGAGTAACAGTTACAAGGCTCCTACAGCATCTTGAAGAAGAAGGAATAGTATTGCGTCACAAACGTCGCATTATTTTGCGGCTACCAAATAAATTAATTGAAAATTATAATTCAGTAACATACTTAAACTGACTTGTGTTAATCGCAGAATATGAAGTATAATCATCGCTGTGATTGTGTGTAAAATCCCCGAAAGTAAAATGTCTCAAGCGTTTTACCATAATTTGGATTAATTAGGTGTGAGTGAAAGTAAAAACATGACAAAACGATTCTGGAATCTTATTAAGGTCAGTCCGGTTGTTGTAGCTGCTACATTCTTCGCTGCAAATAGCGCCTTAGCTGCTGAAGTTAACGAACAGGGAACAAGTGTTGCCCAATTATCTGAAGCTCAAGAGTCTAACAACATCGATCAGGTAACATCAGTTTCTCAATTTTCGGATGTGCAGCCCACAGATTGGGCATTTCAGGCTTTACAATCCCTAGTTGAGCGCTACGGCTGTATTGCAGGTTATCCCAACAGTACCTATCGTGGGAACCGTGCTTTGACCCGTTATGAATTTGCCGCAGGTTTGAATGCCTGTTTAGACCGGGTTAACGAACTGATTGCTACAGCGACATCTGACCTGGTAAGCAAACAAGACCTGACTACCTTACAGCGCTTACAAGAAGAGTTTGCTGCTGAACTAGCAACCCTGCGCGGTCGTGTGGATGGACTAGAAGCCCGCACTTCGGAGTTGGAAGCCAATCAGTTCTCTACTACCACTAAGTTGGTTGGGGAAGCAATATTTAACGTGTCTCAGCCTTTTGGTGAACAAAGAGCTGATACAGATACTAACTCTGACAATAACCCTGACTTAGACAGCAATACCGTTTTTGATAGCCGCGTTCGTTTGAACCTGTTCAGCAGTTTTACTGGTAAAGACCAGTTGCAAATCCGTCTGAATGCTGGCAATATCATTTCCAATGTCGGTAGTGCTGCAACTGCGACTACACCAGCTTTTGGCACTGGTACTAATATGACCCGTTTGGGTTATGACGGTAATACCACCAACAACGTTGCGATTGATAAAGTCAACTATGCCTTCAACTTTACTGATGCAGTACGTGTCAAGGTTGAAGCTACTGGTGCTGAATTATACGAAAACGTTACCAATTTTAACCCTGACTTTGCTAGCTCTGCTAGAGGTGCGCTCTCTCGTTATGGACGTTTCAGCCCTATTTATCGTCAAGGTCAAGGTGGCGCTGGTGTGACTGTCACCTTGAATCCTAATGGTCCACTTACCTTGAGTGGTGCTTATCTAGCTAGAACTGCTAACGACCCTGCAAATAATAGTGGGCTGTTAAATGGTGATAACGCCATCTTTGGTCAGTTATCTTTCAAACTCAACCAAGCCTTAAATATTGGTCTAACCTACGCCCGCACCTATCAAACTAATACTGGTAACACTGCCAACAACCTCTTCCAAGGTACAGGTAGTACTTTTGCAAATAATCCCTTTGGAGCTAACACTCGTACCGAAGCCAATAACTATGGTGTACAGGCTAGCTTCCAATTTAGTCCTACGCTGGTTCTTAGTGGTTGGGGAGGTTACACAACTGTTGATGCTAGGAGTGGTGGTAATAACGTTGGTGCAGATGCAGAAATTTGGTATTGGGCTGGCTCACTTGCTCTGAAAGACTTTGGTGGAGAAGGCAACGTCTTAGGTGTTATTTTTGGTCAACCACCCAGAGTTACTGGTGGTAGCATCAAAAATGTCGCCGCCAACACTAACTTAGATGACAATCCTTCTTATCACTTAGAGGGTCTTTACAAGTTCAGGGTTTCGGATAATATTCAAGTTACCCCTGGCTTGTTGGTAATCTTCAATCCAGAACACAACGATGCCAACGATACTATCTATGTAGGTACTCTGCGTACTACTTTCACCTTCTAAAATTGGTGATGGCAAATAAAGCTCAGAATTAGATAAACAAAAGCCCGCCTTGAGGTGGGCTTTTGTTTAGATTTTTCACTCACTTTCGTAGAAAGCTCTTTAAAACCTTACCTTAACCCTCTCCTTGCTAAGGAGCTACGATGTACACACAAGTTCTAAAAAACCTACCTAGCTTGATAAGGCTTTCCTCGTTCCCAGGCTCCGCCTGGGAACGCATTCGTTGAGTCTCTGGCTCAATATCTGACTGGAGGCAGAGCCTCTAATCAGTCATTCCCATGCAGAGCATGGGAACGAGAGAATAATGAGAAATCGAGGTTTTTAGGACTTGCGTGTACACCGTAGCCTTGCTAAGGAGAGGGAGATTAATAAATCCACATTCATGTGAAAAAATTGGCTATGTAGGATTATAATCTGATCGATTAGATATATCTTTTGGGGGGCGATCGCTACTCCAAGCCCACCACACAGAACCACAGTGGCAATAGTAGAACTCTTGCCATTTGCGACGATGGTCTTCTGTAAGCACAGGCGATCGCCGATTGAGCCAAACTTTTTTAGCATCTAGGCTACTTGATCGGCAGCTAGGACAGCAAAACTCATAGGCATGTATTGCCTTATTTGTCCATTCAGGCGCGAGGGAAGCAAAAGCGTCCATGTCGTTACAAGTGTAGTATCAATGGTTATCCAAAACTTTGAGGTTTTGAACTTGGGGGCAAAGGAATACTATAAAATCTTGCCACACTATCAAACTACTTAATCAATATTCTTATGCCTTGATCTGGTTTATTCACAAATCGCACATCAATAGAACAGCTATTTAGAAAGACTGCGAGAGCATCTTACAAATCAAAGGTTAACACGAATAATACTAAATGCCTGCTACCAATTCTATCGCCATTAATTGCGATCGCATCCGCGTCACTTGTAGGTGCAATCCTGATCTTACTCCCTGGGGCAAAGGCGATCGCAGCATACACAGCCCAGTTACCGATTATTTTACCGGGGAGTCTCGCCCATGCGCGGATTTTGCGTATGTTGAGTGATGCAACCCCAGACCAAGACAGATTAATTAAATATCTAAAAATATGACAAATTTATCCAAATATTTTTCATTGCAATATAGTATTTAACATAAATCAAATTTTATTATCAAAAGATTTTAGTCAAATCTTCTAACTCATCGTCTAAAAATATCTACAATTTTGATAAATGTTTCAAAACATTTATCATTGCCCTTAGAACTTACTTAACATAAATTATTAATGTAAGTGGCATTGATAAAAAATTGATTATCTAAACTTTATAAGATAATCAAGCAGAGCAAGAGCTACTAACTAGTTTAATAACAAAAATAAAACAAAAAAGTCAGACAGCAGACTTAAATTTGTGTATTTGATATTGTTAAGCTAACAAAATTTTATCCTAATAACTAGGAAGATTAATCCTGATGGAAGATTTGATTGATAGTGGTAGCGGTAACTCCTCCACTAGTGGCGATAGCTTGTTTATAAATACACCCTTCGCTCCCTTAAGTGAAGTTATAAGTGATAAAGACCTCTTGAATATATTCAGTGGTCTTGGTAATGGAGAAGGTAGCGGTAGTCCATTGGGTGGCAGTGGTAATAATGGGATTGATTTCTCATCTGGTGTTGATCCTTTCGCTGATGAAAATTTCTGGAATATCTTTGCAGGTGGTGTAAATCCAACCGTAGTCGGTAGTATTAGCACAACTGAGATACCGGATAATATTCAAATACCATCATTTGGTACTGGTGGAATCCCATCGTTTGGTACTGGTGGAATCCCATCGTTTGGTACTGGTGGAATCCCATCGTTTGGTACTGGCGGAATCCCATCATTTGGTACTGGTGGAATCCCATCATTTGGTACTGGCGGAATCCCATCATTTGGTACTGGTGGAATCCCATCATTTGGTACTGGTGGAATCCCATCATTTGGTACTGGTGGAATCCCATCATTTGGTACTGGTGGAATCCCATCATTTGGTACTGGTGAAATCCCGTTCGCTTAGTATAATCCTTGCGAAAATAGCAGATAAGCATAGAAGAACAATGATGAGTTCTTCAGCACATAGTATGCTAGTACAGCTTGGCGCAAATAAACATACCATTTGATAAAGCTGAAAAGTGTGCGTTATCAATTAAGTGATATGCCTTCTGCCTTGTTGTACTAGTTTACTATGTTTACCTCCGAAAGTCTTTACTAGTAAAGACTTTCGGCAATCTTTCCTGTCAGTTTGATAATGAAGGTGATTAAAGGCTTTATCAAAGAGATTTCGGGTTTAGCAAAATAATATTTAACATAACAAGTACTGAATACCTTAAAAGTTTTTAACTAATAGATAGGAGAATTAGTAATAATGGAAACATCTGCTTTCGAGACAATTAATGGTGGGGTTAACACCTTTAGTGCAGGTGGCGATAGCAACCTGTATGGCGTTAGTTCCATTACTGCCAATGGTACTATTCCAGGTGGCGGTATCAATCCCTTTGCAGGCGATGGTGGAAGCCAGCTTCAGCAGTTAATATTTAATCGTTTGAAGTTAATTCTGGGTGAAAATTTTTTCAAGGACACTGACAACGCATTGGCAGGAGGCATCAACCCCTTTGCTGGCAATGGTAGTCCTATTGTAGATACTGAAAGTTTGCTTCAGCGATCGCCTTTCGATCCTTTGAGAGAAGTCCTTGGTAACAATATACCCTTTAGTAACGGTGGCAACACATCTAATACTGGTAGTCCATCCTTTAATGAAAGCAACGCACCCGTTGGTAATGGCAACAGGAACTTTGGTAATGATAACGCAACCATTGGTAATTTTAATTCAGATTATGGCAGTAACAGTGCAACCATTGGCAACGGAAACTGGAACTTTAATGATGAGAACGCAACCATAGGTAATGGTAATTGGCTATTTGGAAAGGGTAACACAACCCTTGGTAACGGTAACTGGTATTGGGATAACGGTACTAACAACGCAACATTAGGTAATGGTAATTGGCACTTCGGCAGTAACAACGCCACCATTGGAAATGGCAACTGGGATTTCGGTAGTAATAATACAATTATTGGAAATGGTAACTGGGTTTTTACCAGTGGAAATGAAATTATTGGTAATGGCAAGTGGTTAGTAGATAGTGACAAAAATATTAGCGGTTTAGAATTATCCTCGCAAGGGATCAAGACTGATGTTAACAATCTGATTGACTCCCTCATAGGTAAAATAGGTCAGGATTTTCTGGTGTTAACAGGAGATTTTGATCTATCAAGTACCGAGACATTTAATCGGCTGATCTCTTCTAGAAGTGTTGGTATTAATGACACCGATATATCCAGCAACATTGAACGACTTTTGGGATCACTCAGCGTTATTCCAGAGAATGCGATCGCTTATCAGCCTGTGCAAAATCCTCATTCTGTCCCAGAACCCGCTTCTTCGGTATCACTGGTAGTAATGGGACTTATGTGTTTGCTGTTGTCAATGTTCAAAAAACAACAACACTCATAATATAAATTCAATCTATTGTCCTGAAGGATACTACATTACTTCTTGATTTATCTTTAGATGAAGCGATCGCCTTATTTTACTCTCTTTACATTTCTTTAGCTTTTCTGTGCTGTGTTTTGTAGCCATTCAATTAGGGGTCTTAAGGTTCCTGGTAATGCTGACTCACTGACAGTTACAGTATGCTGCTTGCCGTTGTCTTCCACTGTTAACTTATACTGAAAGCGATCGCTCTGAGGGTTCGGCGAGGTAATTTGTTCAGGTAGCCTAAATAAATCAGCAACTTCTACCAGTCGGAGAAGGGTGGCGGCTTCATTTGGTGGGAGATCGGCTGTATCAACGGTTGTTTTCTTGCTAATCCCAGCAAAGCCGCCCGTGCGTTCAAAGGATATCCGCATTTTTTTTGCTCTCCGTTGTGCTACTTAGTTGGGATAAATACAAAAATTGGGAGATGATAGTTTTCACCTCCCAGTTTAACAACAATAAACAGCACATCCAAAAAGTTAAGAGTTGTGAGTTTTCATTTTTAACAGACGCGATTAATCGCAATAGACGTGATTAATCGCGTCTCTACTAGAGAACTCCTACCTTTTGCCAAGCGTTCTGTACAGCTTTCTGCTCCTTACTGTCATTACCATAGAGTTCGCCAGCAACTTGAATAGTGACGTTGGCAGCTTTTTTAAAATCTGCTTTGGCACGCAGGCGATCGCGTAAAGCTATGTACCAGATTTTACCAACTGTCTCCCAGGTATAACCACCAATCTCAATAGCCGCTAGATAAAATGCATGGTTAGGAATTCCTGAGTTAATATGCACTCCAGCATTATCTTCAACACCAGTATATTTATCTTTCATATGGCCTGGTTGGGGGTCTTTACCCAATAGAGGGTCATCGTATGCTGTTCCTGGTGCTTTCATGGAGCGAATGCCAACACCTTTAACGGTAGGTGCTAAAAGACCTTCACCAATGATCCAGTCTGCCTCTTGTGCAGTCTGATTTTTGGTTTTTTGTTTCACCAGGCAACCGAAGACATCAGCAAAGGATTCATTCAGTGCCCCTGACTCGCCATAATACAGTAAACCCGCTTCATGCTGTGTTATGCCATGAGCTAGCTCATGTCCAATGACATCAATTGACTTGGTGAAGCGTTGAAACAGTTCTCCGTCGCCATCACCATAAACCATTTGATCCCCGTTCCAAAAGGCGTTATCGTATTTGACGCCATAATGCACGGTAGAATCTAAACCCAGTCCTTTGTCATCAATAGAATTGCGATCGAATATCTCATAAAACAGGTCATAAGTAGCACCAGCCGCATCATAGGCTTCATTCACTGCTGGATCACTGCTTGGTGGATCTCCTTCAGCTCGTACCAATGTGCCAGGGAGTTGCTGTCCAGATTTCGCATCGTAGATTGTGCGGCGCTTCTCACCTGGAGAAGGTGCAAAGGAGACATTACCTACAACATCTCTGCGTCCGCGAAGCTGTGCCGAAACATTTAATGTACGAAAAGCCCAACTACGCTGTTCGGGATTACCATTCACCACCACATTTTCCAGCATATGGGGCGGGATAATACAACAAATCGGGCATCTAGAGTAAAGTAGATGCTCATACTTAAATCCGGCTGATTTCTTTTTATTTCGAGCCATCAAAATATTCTCCTTTTGAAACTAAGTGATAGCAAACAAAGGAGCAGAAAAACGAATCAAAATCGCGTGTCCCTGGTTTGTTTTCTGAAAAAAATTTTCTACTTTGTATTTTCGGATAAATCTGTGGAGTATGGATAGTACCCTCATGGAGTACTTTGATGTGGAAATATTACCTAAAAACCCAAGGGCAGCTTAAATACCGCAAGTTTCAGCTAGAATCCTTGCATGAGTTAGCAAAACCACCTTTATAAACCCAAAGCGTTTATATATTAGTTCTTATCAAGGGAAATAATGTTATTTATTGCTGTTTTGTTACCATAGATGAAAGACAGGCGAATCTCAAATCTAGGCATCCAAAACCTAAAATTTTCACAGCCAGCCACCAAACACCGCTAGACCATAATATTTCCAAGGTACTGCAACTGTCTTAAATCCAGCTTTGCTCAACATTTGTAAATGAGCATCTAAGCTAGCTAGTTGGTCTTGACTAGAGTAACCTTGGGTGCTACTCGCGCCACGTTTAGCGCCAATCTCTGTTAAATTAATTCCCTGTTCAACTGCCCATTCTTTTCGTGCCGCCTTGTAAACTTCTGCTAAAGTTGGTGATTCTGGTAAAGTAGGGTCTGCATTCCAAAAACAGCCGTCTTGAGTGAGACTAGCAGCAATTCGCTCCAATAACTTCAATTTCATCTCATCTTGGAGATGGTGAATTGCCAAGGATGAGACACAGGCATCAAATTCGCTACCAATATCCAAGTTCTCTGGATTATTTGCCCAGTCGCCAAAGTCTGCTTGAATACCAGTCCAGCGTTGTTGATATCCAGCTGCTGTGATTTTATCTTGGGCAAATTCCAGCATTCGAGGTGAGTAATCTAGGGCAATTACTTGGGCCTCTGGATAGCGATTGAGTATCTTAAGACTAAGTTCGCCTGTACCACAACCTAATTCTAAAATGCGACGACTTGTAGAAGATATACAAAGAGTAATTACCTCCAACATCTCATCGTATCGCGGTAAAAACTGGCGAATACCAGTGTCAAAATCAGCAGTATTGGCGAATACCTCTCCGGGAAATACATTTTGCATAGGGATTTGGAATCAATATAGACACTCATCAATATTAATCATCCATCATTATCGAGGTACATAAATTGTCGGGTCTTTAGGTTTCTTTTCTTTGTGTTGATCTAATATCCATTCTAAGCACAACGGTTGCCAAGGCGATATGGGCTTTGGTCTTCATCGTTGGGCTAGGCGGCAAGAGAATATAGGCGATAAGTAAAATTTGCCATTTTGCCTATTCACGCAACAACGCCAATAAAAAAGGTATTGTAAAGTTAGCATAAAGTAATCAAGCTGTTATATGAAGGTTAGATGAATGTTTGCTTAACTGTCTTAAATGTCTTAAGTGTTCTTGTCTTCTCATCAATATTCTGAAATATTGAGAACTGTGGATCTGCTCTTATTGTTGTAAAAAGCAGCTCAAAAATTGTCCGAAACTGAATTAAAAAAAGGAAAAGTATGGTTACATGGAAGCCAGTAACAGGCAAGTTGAAACAAATATCCGTTGGTTCTGCCTCTCAAATTTGGAGTGTTAATGCTAGCGCTCAAATCTTTCAATATGTTAATAATACATGGGAACTTATTAGCGGGAGCCTGAAACACGTTTCAGTTGCAGCAGATGGTACTGTTTGGGGTGTCACTGCCAAGGACAATATTTTCAAGTATTTGGGAAATAAGCAATGGGAGCAAATTAGTGGTCAACTCAAACAGATATCCGTTGGTTCTGCCTCTCAAATTTGAGGTGTTAATGCTAGCGATCAAATCTTTCAATATGTTAATAATACATGGGAACTTATTAGCGGGAGCCTGAAACACGTTTCAGTTGCAGCAGATGGTACTGTTTGGGGTGTCAATGCCAACGACAATATTTTCAAGTATTTGGGAAATAAGCAATGGGAGCAAATGAGTGGTCAACTCAAACAGATATCCGTTGGTTCTGCCTCTCAAATTTGGGGTGTTAATGCTAGCGATCAAATCTTTCAATATGTTAATAATACATGGGAACTTATTAGCGGGAGCCTGAAACACGTTTCAGTTGCAGCAGATGGTACTGTTTGGGGTGTCAATGCCAACGACGATATTTTCAAGTTGGAAGAAATCACTTCGCCTTCAACACTACCTACCGCAGGAAAAGACTACTACCTCATCGCCAAACACAGTGACAAAGCTCTATCTGTGGATGGAGAGAAGATTGAGAATGGGGCTAATGTCATTCAGTATCAAAAAACAGGTTCCAATAACTCGAAATGGCACTTAGAAGATGCAGGTGAAGGCTATTTCTATCTCATCGCCAAACACAGTAGCAAAGCTTTAAATGTCTCTGGTGGTGAGTTTACTGACGGAGCTAATGTCATCCAGTGGGCAAAAACCAGTGATAATAACGAAAAATGGAAATTTGAGGATGCAGGTGAAGGCTATTTCTACCTCATCGCCAAACACAGTGGCAAAGCTTTAGCTGTATATGGTGGTGTTAAAACTGATGGAACCAATGTCATACAATGGACTAACCAAAAAGTCGATCACTTCAAATGGAAATTTGAGGTTGTGCCAATACAAGAAGGTAAATTCTATCGATTGACAACTAAGTGGTTGGGTGATGGTCAATCCCTAGATTTAGACGGTAGCACTAAGCAACCTAGAATAGCAGATACAGGAGACTATTTAGGTCAGTACTGGAAATTTACTTCTGTTAGTGATGGGTATTATCGACTAACAACGGCGTGGTTAGGGTCAGAAAAATCCCTAGATTTAAACGCTAGCACTAAGCAACCTACAATAGCAGATACAGGAGACTATTTAGGTCAGTACTGGAAAATCACACCAATTGATAGTAGTGGATATGAAGATTATTATCGATTGACAACTAAGTCGTTGGGTGATGGTCAATCCCTAGATTTAAACCCTAGCACTAAGCAACCTACAATAGCAGATACAGGAGACTATTTAGGTCAGTACTGGAAATTTACGGAAGTACCTTATTCTGTCGTACCCATTGCCCCACCACCATCTTCTACGTCCAATACTTCCACACCTGCCACTCCGATTTCAGATAAGGGAACCATAGCTACTGAAGCTGGAAAAACCTACAAGGTTCAAATCACAGTTAATGTTCCTGCTAATATTGGTTATAACAATAGCTTTGGTATCTTTGCGATCAATGATGATGGCAGCACTGCTGGAGTCAAACCGGGAGATCCTGATTATGCTGCTACCGTGGTTAAAAATCGTATTCCGCTACCAAATGCTGATCAAGGTTCATATCAAAAAGGGCAAACTTTCCAATATAAATTACCGGGTGGGCCTAAATATAGTGTGTTCCTGATTGCTAACGGCACTCCAGCACTATTTTTAGAGAAAAACCCCAAAAATGAAGGTTCTAAACCGCCTCTAGCTTACTTTTTCAATACTGGTGCTAATCCTGATGGCAAATCTCATGTCAAAGTCATATCGCCAAATGAATACGGTTTTGAGGATATTTACGGTGGCGGAGATCAAGACTTTGATGACCTGATTGTTAAGCTAGAAACTTTGTCAGTTGAATGAAATCCTCGTAGGAGCGCACAGCTAGCTGTGGGGTGAAATGAGCAACCCTTAAGCCCAAGTTGTTGCCAAGATCCCTGACTTCTTAAAGAAGTCGGGGATCTAAAATTCAGCGATTTAGTAAGTGCTATTCCACCCTACCAATTGGCACACCTACTCGTCAATTTGACCAACGCGGCGGATATTCAAAATGTCACTCATTTTCTTAATTTGGACAAACACTTGCTCTAGTTGAGAGCGATCGCGTATATCTATTCCTAAGTCCATCAATGCAGGTTGACTAATAGCGGTTTTCACCTGGGCATGACGCACATTGATCCCTTGGTCACTTAAACGTGACAAAATATCCTTTAGCACTCCCACGCGATCAAGTGCTTCAATTTGCACATCCACTGGGTATGTGTGCGGACGACCACTATTTTCCGAGGCTGGGTTCCACCTGACTGGTACTAGGCGCTCATACTCCACACTCTCCAGATTATTGCAGCCTTGGCGATGAATCGAAATCCCCCTACCTCGCGTCACCACACCAATAATCGGTTCGCCAGGAATCGGGGTACAACACCCAGCTAAATAATACACCAAACCTTCTACCCCAACAATTGGCGAATCTGTGGAGCGGAAGGTAGTTACAGGTGCATCTCGCAAAGCTTTTGATGTAGTTGGTTCTTTAGGGATAAATGGCGGCGCAGTGGAAACTGGTTGTTGTCCCTTGGCAACTTCTCGCCAACGATTTAGCACTAGGTTTAACGTAACTTCGCCGTAACCCAAACCAGCGAGTAAATCTTCCACACTGTGATAGTTGCACTTTTCGGCGACAGTCTCCATCGCATCTGATTTCAGTAAACTATCAAAACCAGTTTTACCAAGTTCCTTTTCTAACAATTCTCGTCCACGGGCTACATTTTCTTCGCGGCGCGATCGCTTGTACCATTGTTTAATCCGATATTTCGCTGCCGAAGTTCTGACAAAGTTCAACCAATCCAAACTCGGATGGCAGTTCTTTTGGGTAATAATCTCTACAATATCTCCATTGTGCAACCGTGTTGATAGAGGTACTATTCGTCCATTCACCCGCGCCCCTGCACAATGGTTCCCCACTTCGGTATGAATGCGATAAGCAAAATCTATACTTGTAGCTCCAGGACTTAAAGGTACAACATCACCTTTAGGGGTGAAGACATAGACATCATCTTCAAACAAATTATCTTTGACACTATCAAGATATTCTTGTGCGTCCTTGAGATCACTTTGCCATTCCAGCAGATGCCGCAGCCAAGTAAACTTGTCATCTGCGGTTGTCAAATGGCTAATGCTAGAACCTCCTGTTTCTTTGTACTTCCAATGGGCTGCAATCCCATACTCGGCGATATGATGCATCTCTATCGTCCGAATTTGCACCTCTAAAGGACGACCAGTTAAGCCAATCACCCCAGTATGCAACGACTGGTAACGGTTAGGCTTTGGCAGTCCAATATAGTCCTTAAATCTCCCAGGAATTGGGCGAAAAGTATCATGAACCACCGCCAGCGCCCGATAGCAGTCCTCATTGGTTTGAACAATAATTCGCAGCGCGGCCAAATCGTAAATTTCATGAAATTCCTTTTGTTGCCGTTGCATTTTTTGGTAAATACCATAAAGATGCTTGGGACGACCGTTAATATCCTGGCAGTGAATTCCAGTTTGCTGCAAACGTTCCCGCAAAATGTCTGTAGCTTTGGCCAATTTTTCTTCTCGCGCCGTTCGTTTTTCGGAAACATACTCCTGCATTTGGCGGAAAGCTTCCGGTTCCAAATATTTAAAAGCCAAATCTTCCAGTTCCCATTTAATCCGCCAGATCCCCAAGCGATTAGCTAAGGGCGCAAAGATATCTCGCGTTTCTTGAGCACTGCGGCGGCGGCTGGCTTCTGACATGTATTGTAAAGTTCGCATATTATGCAAACGATCTGCCAATTTCACCACAATTACCCGAATATCTTGCGCCATTGCCAAAAACATCCGCCGGAAGTTTTCGGCTTGGCTTTCGGTTTTGCTGGTGAAATTGATTTTAGAAAGCTTGGTGACTCCTTCGACCAATTGCCGCACTTCTGGGCCAAAGCGCTCTCCTATTTCTTCACTTGTAACTTCTGTATCTTCAACTACATCATGGAGAAATCCAGCTGCTATCATAGCAGCACTACCCCCCAAATCACGCAGCAATTCAGCCACGGCAATGGGATGAGCAATATATGGTTCTCCCGATTTGCGATATTGACCTTGATGCAATTGGTAAGCAAATTCAAATGCGCGACCAATCAAGACTGCATCACTATGTCTTCGGTCATCTTCCGCTACGCCGCTAGTTGTCAATGACTCCTTTAGACATTTTTTTAACCATTCCGGAATGGCAAGATCAACTGATGAATTTATAGCTATGCTGCTCATACAATTAGGTTGATAGGGGATCGGTGGATAAGTGTGAAATAGACAAGACTAGCAGCATCGCCGTCAAAAGACGCTGTTGCCCAAAGACGGGTAGAAAAAACAGTGTCAGGATGATTCTCCAAGTACCTATAGTAGTCATCCAGTGTGAGTTTCAAGGATCATAAGATTGAAAATCCATTGATGGCAAACAAAGCCTCAAACAATAACGATTTGAGGCTTTTAGTGCTGATAAGTGTTTAAGAAAGTTTATTGTAGAAGAAAAATTACTTGACATTAATACTATCTTAACTAGCACTGGATGTCTTTAAACCGTGAGAAATATCTGGCACTCGTAACTTTGCTAGAGCAATTACGCTCCGATGCCACAACTACCCAAATTGATGCTGGCGAACTGCGGCAAGGCGTAGCCTCGTTGCAGCAATTTTTCCGGCAGCAGATTGTGCCTATAGCTGATGAAAACTCGCAAGTGCAGTCTTATCAAACGGAGATAAGCAAGCAACTGCACCTGTTGGAAATAGATGTGATGTTTTTCCAAGGAGCGCGGCAGGCATCTACTGTACAAGCGAGACTTCAAACGATTAGCGATCGCTTGACAATTCTCATTCAATACTGTGATGCCATTCTGCAACAAAAAGCGGAAGGAGAAAGATAACAATTGTTCACCTTTTTCTCTAATTACTCCATCATCTCATTTACAACCGTTCATGGACAGTTATTTTGGTAACAAGTTTAAATTCGGTAAAGGGGCATGGGACACGCTGAATTTACCAATGCCCTTTTAACCAGTGCTAATAGGCAAATATGTCTGGATAAAAAATGTAAAAGCCCGGCTCAAAACGAGCCGGGCTTTGTAAAGTTTTATTGCTAAAATTAGAAGTCTTTATCTTAGAAAAAGTTCATTATCGTAATGATGCTAACGCTGGTCAACATGATCAAAGCACCCATAATCATCGATTCGCCTAATGGATTGGGGAATTTTGAATTTTTCATTGTAAGTAAAATCCTGTTTATTAATAGTTTCTTAACCATATCAACATCAGTATAAATATTGATAAAATTCCTGTAAAACTTAAATTACCGTAAAGTTTCTTAATGAATATGAGAATTATTCCTCGTGTATTCGTTTTTACTGAGTATTAAAAATAGAACAGCGCTCAGTGCCCATAATGTAGTAATTCCCGAACATAATAATTACCTAATTTCCGAGCGGAATACGCGCCTTTATGGGGTAAGATAAATCTTAATCAAGGTAGAAATTATTTGAAAAGAAGATTATCATGACAGTCTCCACGGCATCTAGAACCCAAGCGATCGCTTTTGACTTAGAGCAATTAAATCAGCAATTTGAAACTGCCACTCCAAAAGACATACTGGCATGGTCTATAGAGAATATCCCAACGGCACTGGTGCAAACCAGCGCCTTTAATGTGGATGACATGATAATTACTCATATTCTTTACAGTGAACTGAAGCATCCAGTTCCTGTGATATTTCTCGACACCTTGCACCACTTCCCCGAAAGCCTAGAATTAGTTGCCAAAGCTAAACAAGTCTACAATCTGGATCTGCAAACTTACAAAACTCCAGATGTAGACACCCGCGAAGCCTTTGAAGCCAAATATGGCGAAAAACTCTGGGACAAAGATATTACTCAATTCCACCACATTACAAAAATTGAACCACTGCAACGGAGTCTAGACGAACTCAACAGCGTCGCTTGGATCACCGGACGCCGCCGTGATCAAGCAGTAACCCGTGCTAATATGCCCATATTTGAATTAGATGGTAAAGGCCGGCTGAAAGTAAATCCTATAGCTACCTGGACACGCCAACACAGCTGGCTTTACGTGGCTGAACACGGAGTCATCTACAACCCTCTACACGACAAAGGTTATCCCAGCATCGGCGACGAACCCATCACCACCAAAATCGGCGAAGGCGAAGACGAACGCGCCGGACGCTGGCGGGGAAGTAATAAAACAGAATGTGGAATTCATATTTAAGGGGAAGTGGGGAGTGGGGAGTCGGGAATATAAGAAAAGAAGAATTTTCCCCGACTTCCCCTTCTCTGCTTACTCTGCGCTTAGATAACAGTGTTACACAACAGATTTAGAGGCTAGTTTATTGATAACTTTGCTGGAAAAGCTGCTCTAGAGAAGCTAATTCAGCTTCTGTTGCTGCGTCAATCTGTGGCAAAGGTCGCTGCATAATTGAGTAAAGCGATCGCTTTTGCACTTTTGTGGATTGCAAACCAAGTTCCTTCAATTCCTCTCCAATTTTTAATCTCATATTGCCTCGGTCAGCTTTCGTTACATCAGGACTTTGGAGAATAGCTATTTCAATAGCAGGTAAAATAAATTTTTTTACTTTCTCATATTCTCCTGAATAAATAGCATTTTGAGCTTGAGTAACTAGCTCTTTTATAGTTTCTAATGACTCCCAATCTTGCTGTTTACGCTTTTCTATACGAAAAAGCATATAACTATAACCTTGGGATAGGCTGAACGACCTACCCGTTTTTTCACGCTGTATCCTTGCTGTGTTAGAGCTTGATATACATCATCTTCAAAAAGAAAATCATATTCGGAAAAATTATTATCAAACTGCGTTTCTAATTTTTCACCACCATTTTCGGCATAAGCAAAATACTTTTTCAACAGTGTTATCTCTTCGTTTGGTTTTTTAGGCTGAAAATCTTCTGCTTTGATGGAAGCTACTAACACAAATTTACCTTGAGCGCGAGTTATTGCCACATTTAGCCGCCGCCTTCCTCCTGATTTACTTAGAAGCCCAAAGTTGTGATTTAGATCCTCTTTATTTTCATAAAACCCAAACCCAAAGCTAAAAATAATTACTTCTCGCTGGTCTCCTTGAACTCTTTCTAGTGGTTTAATAAAGAAATTACGCGAATCTTCTTGACACAATTCTTGTATGTCTGGATAATTTGAACTGAGTTGCTGTAGTTTGTCTCGAATCGTTTCTGCTTGAGATTCATTTAGCGCAATAATTCCTAAAGAAAGTTCAGAAAGATCCTGATGTTCCCGACAATGTTCCAGACAATGCTGTATTGTCAGTTCTGCTACTGTTTGTGCTTCGCGGATATTATATTGTCCACTATCACCAGGGGTGTAGATTCCCTCTGGAACGTATTTAAAATGAACGCCTAGATTAGGATTTTTTGCTGGATTTGGGAAAGTCAAAAGCTCTGAATCATAAAAATTTTGATTTGAGAAGGCAATTAAACTCTCGTGTTTACTGCGATAGTGCCACTTCAGCCTAACTTTATCTAGAAATATTGAAGATTCATCGAGCAAGCTGTCATATATTTCTTGCTCCTCATCTTCACCACCTGAAGCATTGCTTTTAAAGAAATAAGTTGGCGGTAGTTGCTTATTGTCACCAACGACTATTACCTGCTTTGCTCGCATAATGGAAGGTACTGCATCTTCGGTACAAACTTGGGAAGCTTCATCGAAAATTACTACATCGAACTCTACAACCTCCGGTTCTATGTATTGACTAACAGCAAGTGGACTCATTAGCCAAAAAGGTTTTAAGGTAGTCACAAGTTTAGAAGCTTCTTTGATGAATTGACGGATTTTTTTATGCCCTTTGTTTAATGTGTTTTGTTTTTCAAGTAATTGTATTTGCGTCCTTGCTTCTGGTTGTTCAGACCACTTTTTCCAGCGTTCAGCGTGGAGTTGTCTCAAACGCTGTATTGCTACTTGATACTGTTCATTATCAAGCTGAGAAAATTCCTCTAATTTCTGCTCATGCCTTTTTTGGTTAAAATTCCGCAATTCAGTACTATCTAAGATATATTGCAACCAGTCCTTATAAATACCTTGTTGCAGAACTAAAAACCAAAAATTTGGTTGAATATTAGACTCTCTTAGTTTTAATAAAAAATCTTTAGCTCCAATATCTTCTAGTTTCTCTACTAGCTGTTCGCAGTCTAAACATTGTTGGAACAGAACTAGTTCTTTTTGCGCTTTATTAAGGAAATTTTCTACTTCATATAAAGATTTTCTTTCTAATTCACCAGGTTTTGTCATTGGTTCCTGGTGAAAATGTTGTTTGAGGAATTCAAAGCCTTCTATTATCAAGTTTCGTGAAGTCTGTAAATTTGTTAATAAAGTTCTAAGTTCTTGCAAATTTTCGGATGAAGAGACAACTACTGCAACTTCCTTTGAAGGCAGTGAATAACTTTGTAGACCTTTCAACCAATTCAATGCTTGCTCAATAGCATCTAAGCTTGGCATTTCTGCTTCAAAGAATGAACCAAACGCTCGATGATATTGATGTGTAGTATCTTTCAATTTATTCAAAATATCATGATGCTTCAATGCATTATCAATGTCTTCAAGCAATTTTTGGTCAGTCACTCGATTTTTTACTTTTTGGAGGCTAACAAGGCTTCTACGAGTGCGCCAATAACCACATCTTAAACAGCGAAAACTCCCTCTATAATTCTGAAAGCGTTGCTTAAATTTCCTCAGTTCTGGTAAATTCCAGCTTAAAAACTCATTGATGTATTTAGTACTCAAATCTGAGCCTATACGTTGAAGTTCAACAATATCATCTTTAAGTTCATCAAAATTTTGTTGCAGAGTATTTAATATTGTTCCTCGCAACCAATTCTTAGGAAAACGTGGAGGTACTTCAATAAGATGAGCTATCGCTAGCTGAAGTTTGTCTAAAGCTAATAAAGTGTTAGCAGGTTCTATATTTAATAACTCTCGCAAACGATTAGTAGTTCTTGTGGCAAGTTGAATTCCTTGTTGCAAGTTGTCAATATTCTGACGTAAGTCCCTACTAACATCAGAATTCCATCTCCTTATAGGACTACTTGACCATACAGTTTTCTGTCTTCCTCGAAAAAATGGCTCAAATTGTCCCAGGTTATTCAGTAAATCTTTAGCTTGCAATAATAATCTTTGTTCTGACCACTCTTCAAGATTATAAGTATTAAATTCGAGTATCGTATCTAACTCTCGTCCCAGTTTTAGTAATTCACCATAAAGTTCAAAAGCAGATTTGTTTATTGGCTGGTATTTATGATGTAAACTTGTAGTGTGGCTATTAAGGCTTTGCCGACAGTCACGCAATTTTTGAAAGAATATATCTCGCTTTTCCTGTTGTGACTCAGTTTCATTTCTTTGTGACAAATGACTTTTAGTTTGATTTAATTCTTTTACCAACTCCTTGATAGTTGTACCTTTATGATGTAGTTTTAAACATAAGTCTTCAAGGCTAGGCTCAGAATCTCGTAGTGTCTTGTATACAGCATCTAAGGCGGTCTCCTTTTCTGCAACTAGCAGAACTTTTTTGTTTTTGCCTATTAGTTCGGCAATTATGTTGGCAATCGTTTGACTTTTTCCTGTCCCTGGAGGCCCCTGCACTACAAAACTAAGCCCTGCCTTTGCAGCTTCAATTACTAGTTGCTGGCTAGAATCAGCATTACATATTTGATATATCAATTCAGGATTAATTGTATCCAGTTCTTTATCTGTGATTGTTTTAATATAATTACGATTTTCTGGTGCTTCTTGTAGAGCAAGCCCTTGCAGAAGCGGGTGATTGGCGATGATTTCCTGATTTTGTTCCAGATCCTTAATCATCGCTGTTTTAATAGAGTCAAATAAAGTAATATAAGCAGTTTCTTCTAGTTGCCAATCCTGCTTTTCGCCTATAGCAATACGCACTGCATTTATAAATTCTTCATAGCCAAATTTTTGAAGTGTTTCAGCTTCAGGCAATGTGATATTAAATTCGTCACGTAACTTGTTTACTAAAAGAAAGTTAATGGAAATATCCTCATCAGTAGAACATAGTGTATATTCTGGTGGCTTTTTACCTTTCTTTTGTAATTCCACTGGAATGAGCAATAGAGGAGATACTAACTTATCCTTCTCCTTTTTTTCTTGAGGCTTTGCTGTATCAAACCAGGTCAAAGTACCAAGGATTAGGAACAGACTAATGAAACCCTTTTCTTTTATTGTTTTTTTTGCTTCTGTACCCAGTTTATCGAGAAGCTTAATGAGGTCAGCTTCAGTTGGGTTAGTTCTCAACTCCTTAAAGGAAATTGATTCAGATTCATATCCAGCGAGGTTGTTAAATAAGATTAAAGGTGGTGTAAGAACCTCAATTTTTGGCTTATTGCTCTTTCGGAAGTCAAGTAGTGGGTTACTGTTACTTGAACCAGCAAGTTTATCTCTCCAATCCTTGATTTTTTGCTGAATTACAGGATTTATGCCGTTACTCATTGACTTCCGATTACTAGTAGTTAATCAAAACAATTTTTTTCTGATACTTAATATCTTAAGTAAAATTCCTTACGAAATGAATAATTTTGTACAAACTTCATAAATTATTGCAATAAAATATACAAAAACATCAAAAAACAGGTAGAAAACTGGTCACGAATTAGTAGGTTTGAGACATTTAGACAGTTCTCAATAGTTATTTGCCATTAATATGTAAACAAAGAACAAAGGACAAATATGATAAAAATCCTCCACCTCTCCGACATCCACATGGGAAGCGGTTTCTCCCACGGACGAATTAATCCTGCAACTGGATTAAATACACGATTGGAGGATTTTGTCAATACCCTATCTATATGTATTGACCGAGCGATCGCAGATACCGTGGATTTGGTCATATTTGGTGGTGACGCTTTCCCGGATGCTACACCACCACCCTATGTACAATATGCTTTTGCCAGCCAGTTTCGTCGTCTGATGGATGCGAATATTCCCACAGTGCTACTGGTAGGCAACCATGATCAACACTCCCAAGGACAGGGAGGAGCGAGTTTAAATATTTACCGCACCTTGGGAGTGCCAGGATTTGTTGTCGGTGATACATTAACTACTCACTGTATCGAAACCCGCAATGGCAAAGTCCAAGTAATCACCCTCCCTTGGCTGACGCGTTCGACTCTGATGACTCGCCAAGAGACTGAAGGTTTGTCTTTGGCGGAAGTCAACCAACTGTTAACGGAACGCCTGCGAGTTGTCCTGGAAGGGGAAATTCGCCGTCTTGACCCCAATGTACCAACTGTGCTTTTAGCTCACTTGATGGCTGACAATGCTACCTTGGGCGCAGAACGCTTTTTGGCAGTAGGTAAAGGTTTTACTTTACCCCTATCTTTGTTGACGCGGCCTTGTTTTGATTATGTAGCGTTGGGACACGTCCACCGCCACCAAAATCTGAATAAATCTAACAAGCCGCCTGTGATTTATCCAGGGAGTATTGAGCGGGTAGATTTTAGTGAAGAAAAAGAAGACAAAGGCTATGTGATGCTAAAACTGGAGCGGGGGAGTGCTGAATGGGAATTTTGTCCCTTAACAGTTCGGACTTTTCGCACCATTGAAGTGGATATCTCGAAAGCAGATGATCCCCAAGCAGTATTAATGAAAGCGATCGCCAAGTATGATATTGAAGATGCTGTAGTGCGGCTAATTTACAAACTCCGCTCGGAACAAATGGATTTAATTGACAGTTCCTCCTTACATACTGCTTTAAGTCTTGCTCACACCTACACTATTCAAGCAGAATTAGTCAGTCAATTAGCTAGACCTCGCATTCCCGAATTGAGTGCAAGTAGCAGCATCGACCCAATGGAAGCATTGAAAACTTATTTGAACAACCGCGAAGACCTCAAAGATATAGCAGCATCAATGCTAGAAGCAGCACACAAATTGCTAACAGATGATGTGGAAGTTTGGCTAGAAGCAGCAACTAATGAATAGGATAGATGCCAATTATGAATTCATCTTTAACTGAGCGATCGCGAGAAAATAAAGTATCATAGCATAACTCACTTTTTCCACTTTGCAAAAAGTATGACGCAAACACTCCAAGCAAAAGAGATCAATTTACGCTACTTAATCGAAAATTTTAGTATTGAGTTAGTTTTGGATGATCAATTCTTCTGCGAATGGCAAGAAGATTTATTAGAAATTACTGATTTAGATAAACAACTTTTAGATAAAGTAAAAACAGGTTATTTTAATCTTCTTAATTACCCACCTTTACTAGAAGATGTTGTCAGAATGGCAATTATAGACCCAATACTTTTTATTGGGGATTTTTATTTAGTACCTTTACATATTAAAGCTGAGGAACCAATAGAGATTATCGATGAAGATGAAGAAATTATCATCAAAGGCAAAATAGATACATTAGTTCTGAAAGACCAATTTTGGGTAATGGTTATTGAGTCGAAACAAGCAGAATATTCCATTGAAAGAGGACTCGCACAAATATTAGCTTATATGTTAGGTAATCCTCATCCAAATCAGCCTAGTTTCGGAATGATTAGCAGCGGTGGAGAATTTATTTTTGTCAAATTATCGTTATAATGCAATACCACAGGCAATTTTGGAGAATGAACAACTCCTGCAACTTTTCCTCCCCTGTCTGCGCGCAGACTTTACGATGCTTGAAACATACGCTTACACAAGTAAAATGCCACTCGACTGCCCAATCTCTGTATTTGGAGGTTTACAGGATAAAGCAATTAGGGTTGATGATTTAGAAGCTTGGCGTGAGCAGACGTGTAGTTCCTTCAATCTGCAAATGTTTTCTGGCGACCATTTCTTTTTGCACAATTCTAAATCACTCTTTTTGGAGTCATTATCTCAACATCTGCATCAGGTGTTAGCTATAAACAATAACTAAGCACTTTAGAGACACAAATACCCTTTCCTAAATAGCTAACTCTCTTAAAATAGAGTTAAAAAAATAAATTTATTGCAAAAATGGCTATTTATTTGTTACCTAGTCATTTTTAAATAAAACGATTGCTGCATCGTAGTTTTACCATGCGCTAAAACCACGCGTTTTCTCAATTACCCTAAAGTTTTATGACAGAATTGACTTCCACAAAATCAAATTCTCCTTTCTCTACTGGATTACCAGCTTTGTATATCATAGCTTTTTTGTCTGGTATTTCTATAGGGCTATTTAATCCCTTTATCTCAACGTTCATGGCACAACATCAAGTTGACGATCTATGGATAGGAGCAAATTCTACAGTGTATTTTCTAGTCATAGCTTTGGGAACACCCCTTGTAGTAAAAATATTACCAAAGTTGGGGCTTCGTAAAACTATGATGCTTGGCTTGGCACTTATGGGTTTTAGCGCTCCCTTGTTTACTATGACTACATCAATGCCTGCATGGTTTGTCATCCGTGCTATCATGGGCATTGCTTGTTGTTTATATTTAGTCAGTGGAAACACGGCATTAAATTATTTTTGTCATGAAGGTAATCGAGCGATCGTCAACGGTTTGAATGCTCTAGCTTTTACTTTTGGGTTTGGTATCGGCCCAGTACTCGGTTCTGCTTTCTATAACGTTTCCCCCAAACTTTCATTTTCTTTGGGTAGTGCTTTAATTTTTAGCGGTGTAATTGTCGTCTGGATAGCCTTACCCAACAAAGTTGTTGTTTTCCAAAAATCTTCAAGTTCGGGAATTTTCAGCAAGCTTAAACTTCCTCTTCAGGGTGCTTTTATCTATGGTTTTGCCGAATCTACGCTAGTTTCTTTATATCCGGTCTATCTGCTACGACAGAATTACAATATAGAGCAGATAGGCTATACCTTTGCCATATTTGTAGTTGGCGGTTTGCTCTCTACTGTTCCAGTTACTCACCTAGCAAACCGATTCGGCAGACTAAAAATTCTTTTTAGTAGTGTCTCTATTGTACTATTGTCATTTTTGTGTCTTTCATTGATTCAAAACTCCACGGCTACCCACATATTTGCATTTATTGCTGGAGCTAGCATAAGTCCGATTCTTCCTTTAACAATGGCACTAATTGGAGAAAAACTTTCTACAAATGAACTATCTTCTGGAAGTGCTTTGTTCACAGCTATATATAGTTTTGGATGTACTGCTGGCCCAATACTTTCATCAATAGCCATCAAAGTTTTTGGCGATGGTTACATATTTAGCATAGTAATAATGGGCTTTGCAGTATTTTTGTTTTACATGAGTATAGAGAATAAAAAACGTTTTTATCCTATCAACAGTGATTAAAACTTATATTCCGGTGATATCATGTCCGCTTAATCACTTACGATATGTCATTGCGAGTGTAACGCAGTGGAATCAATACGGTTCGGTTAAGGCAAGAGACGCGATAAATCGCCGTCTCTACAATAATCAATCTTTCGTCGTGACGGTGATTTATCGCGTCTTTCTAATCTAGAATTTTCATCAAAAAACCTTAACCGAACCGTATTGGCAGTGGAATGAAGCAATCGCAAGGGTTTGGAGATTGCAACTCTTAGAGACGCTCCGCGAACACGACCTTCGCAATTGACTTGTGTTCAACCGGACATGATATGAAAGATTTCAATCACTATGTTTAGCGAACTGCAAACAAACTCTGGTTACTGCAAATAAGCTGTAACAGTTAAATAAAATTAATTAAATTTGCTCGTAGTGAGGGCTTCAGCCCTTACTACAAACCTTTAATTATTGGGCAAAATCTGACTATTTAGAACTCAACTATAATTATCGTCCTAACTTGTTAGGAATACCTTCACAACCACCAGGAATAGTGCCTTTGGTTGTTTCGCCACCCCAAGCGCAACAGTAGTAACGTGCAGACTCAGACATCCGTTGCACATTCGTGAAATCGGCATTTTCTACCACAGCGCCAGTGCGTTCGCCGGTTTCATAATCTGGTGCTTGGGTGCGGCTGCGGGGTGATGCTTTGTCCACTACACCGTAAAACAGGCGAACTCCGTTGAGGTCGGTAGCATTGAGATTGGCATGATATAAAATTGTGCGCGAGAGGTTGGCTTTTACTAAATCACAACCGCTCAGATTAGCGCGGACAAGATTAGCTTCGCTTAGATCAGTCCAACGCAAATCAGTACCAGAAAGGTCTGCTCCCGCTAGCATTACACCTAAATCAATTACGCGCACACCTTCTAGTCGGTCTTCCGCGTAACCGCCATTCCCGTTGAAAATGGCTCGACCTAATCGGCTATCGCGTTTTAAGGGTGACAGCAACTTGGAACGTGAAAGAAAGCGGAGAATTTTCGCTTTACCACTGCCATCGACACTACTTAAAATTGCCGCAGTGCGTCCTTCAGCGATCGCTCTCTCTTGGGGCCAATCTTCTAATAATCCTTCTTCATCTAATACCAAGTCTGAAACGCCTTGGAAATAAGAATCAATTGTCTGCTGCTGGGTAATAATGTTTTGCTGAACTGTAAGCAGATTTTGCTGAATTGTCAAGTCTTTGGAAATAACGTATTGTCGCCACGCCACATAAACGGCGATGATGGCGATAAGAATTTGCCCCAAAGCACCAAACCATTCTGCTAGAGTTCCGGTAACGTCCCAGTTAATCTGGCGTCCCCAAAGCAACAAGCGATCGCCTACGCCTGTGAACCTGATCAAGCCGATGATCGCTACTATTATTCCCAAAAAGGCAACAAACAGCGTGCGTTCTTGGGCTGAAAACCACTCGTCTAAAACTTCTTGTAACCAAGGCAATAGTATCGCTAGAGATAACACCAGAGTCATCAGCGTTCCGATAAGGCCGATGATCCAGTTATTGAGGATAACTCCGATAAAGGTGATGGCGATCGCTATCAGAGTAATCACCAATGCCCTCGGCTTAACTGTGAATTGCTTGGTACTGGGTTGCTTGAAGTCAGAACGAGCTTGTTTGAGAGCAGTTGTATGTTGCGGAGATTGCAAAGATGCGATCGCCGCTAGGGCTTGTTGTGTCGCTAGCGCTTCTGAGGTTAAGTTATTCTCAGAATCGCCACCGTCAAAATCATCTGGCTGCAAGTCGTGTTCTGGGATAGGTTCTGGGGTTGGTAGATTTGAGGAATTGGATTCAATCGTCATGTTTTCTATTTTGCCCCAGCAGATTCAGATCAACATCTGTTTTATCAGAAATTGTCCGAAGCTCAAACTTGCACCACAATACAGCTTGTGATAGCAAGTTATCACCATTAAGAATTTTAATGAATATTTGAATTCTCGTCGTAGAACTCCTGTGACGATCCAGCATTGGCTTGCTTACCTACGCAAAAAGTCTATTCTAGAAGTGCGAAAACTCAAACACCAGGAGAACATAGCAGTGGGCAGGTTAGCAAAGGATACAGCAAGCAAAACACCTGTTTCATTAGGACTGTTGGGCGCTGCTGCCTTCATGGTAGTTGCCGATGTCCGGGTAATTGATCCTCTACTGCACATCATTGCCGACGAGTTCAAAGTTGGTGTTGGCAGTGCTGCGGTGATTATCTCGGCATACACCATTCCCTATGGGCTATTTCAAATAGTCTATGGGCCGCTAGGCGATCGCATCGGCAAACTGAAAGTAATTACAGTAGCACTAACAGCATTTGCTGTCGGTACGGCTGTTTGTGCCTTTGTTTCAAATATCGTTTTACTTACCTTGCTACGGTTTCTCACAGGAATGGCTGCTGCTGGGATTGTTCCCATCACCTTAGCTTATATTGGTGATAACTTTCCTTATGAAGAACGCCAAGCAGCGCTCGGCAAGTATCTCAGTGCACTGGTGTTGGGTCAAATCCTCGGCGGTAGTTTGGGAGGAATCTTTGGAGAATATATTGGTTGGCGTTACATCTTTCTCGTATTTGGGTTTGTCTCCCTTGGTATTGCTGGACTTTTATGGCGGGGGACACGTCACCTTAGCGATGGTTATCCTCCCCAAGGTCGGGTAAGTAGGATAACATTCCGGCCTTATTACCAGCTATTGCGTCAACCGATGGCGCGTGCTGTGGTTGTGGGGGTATTTATCGAAGGTCTTTGCCTGTTTGGGGCATTCGCTTACGTCGGCGCATTTCTGCGCGATCGCTATACTTTATCCTATGTAGCAATCGGGTTTATGCTTACTGGGTTTGGATTGGGTGGACTAATTTACACTCGCTCAGTTAAGTGGTTGGTAAGACGGCTGGGTGAGATTGGTTTGATGGGAGTGGGAGGGAGCTTAATGTGTACTAGCTTCTTAGCGATCGCTTTGTTCCAAAACTGGATATTATTTATCCCCTTAAATATCCTAATGGGATTGGGCTTTTATATGATGCACGGCACTCTTCAGACCCAAGCCACTGAGCTAACGCCTGAAGCACGAGGTACATCTGTTTCTCTGTTCGTCTTCAGCCTGTTTATCGGCCAGGGAATCGGCGCAGCAGTATTCGGTAAAATTGTGGATAATTTCGGCTACATTTATTGTTTTATTCTAGCTGGTGTAGCGATCGCTCTGCTCTCCCTTTGGCTAGTCAAGCAGAAGCAAAACCATTAAGGACGGTATTACAATCTAGAAGTTTCCCAATCATGGGAAACTAAATGGAATAGAAACGTGACTAATTCGCACTCTTGACTATGCCCAAGGTTCAGATTAACGGAATTGATTTGTTCTACGACATTAAAGGAAAGGGTGAGCCTTTGCTATTAATAGCTGGCTTCCTTTGCGATCATGCTTATTGGTCGCTGATCATGCCATCACTGATTTCGCAGTATCAAGTCATTCGCTTAGATAACCGAGGCATGGGAAGAAGTTCTGCTCCCGAAAGCCCTTATAATTTGAAACAGATGGCTAGTGACGTTGCAGCATTGCTCGATCACATTGCGATCGATAAAGTGCATCTAGCAGGTCATTCAATGGGTGGTCAGATAGCCCAAGAAGTGGTGTTAGCACACCCTGAAAAGGTACAAAGTTTGATGCTACTCTCATGTTTGGCAAAGGGTGATGGACTATTCAATAGCATCATTGAAACTTGGGGCGACCTCCCCGGTAATGTAAACCTGAAACTTTATGAAAAAGTTGTATTGCCCTGGATATTTACAGATACGTTCTACTCGATTCCTGGGATGATCGAAGGTCTGATCGAATTTGCCATTAGAAATCCCTTCTCCCCTGCGACTCATTCACTCTATCATCACAGCCGAGCCATGCTTGACTGTGACACAACAAACCGTCTTCAACAGATTCATTGTCCTACCTTAGTTCTGGTTGGAAAACAAGACATTCTTACCCCGCCAAAATTTTCCCAGCAACTTGCTCAAGGTATTCCCAACGCTGAACTTGTAGTCCTCGACCGTGGTGGTCATGGTTTCTTAATTGAGTCACCGGATACTGTGGTTTCAGCCATGCTCAATTTCCTACGGAAGTTAGAGCCAGCTTATACCAATTTTGGATTTTAGTAATTTGTCCTTTTTTTTTATTAATGACTAGTTTCAAATAAATTTTGCAAGTACTTTGGGGGGAGGGTGTTGTTCCAAGTCCACAGACGATGCATTGTGTAGGTGAAGGTGAAGAGGAGGGTTGTTTTGTTTGTGAATGACCAAGCGTTCCAGTTGAGGGTAGCCATCATCCGGCGTAGGGTACGAATGAGGTTGTTACGCTGATAGTTTGGCGATCGCGTTTTGATGAGTGTGCGCCCAATTTGGCGATATAAGTCTTCGTAAGGGTCATCTGTGGGGAGGTAGGCTCTAACGGTGCGATGGTTGGGGGTAATTTTCTCGCCTGTTAGTTGGGTGTAGACCTTAATTAATGCAGGTGTGTGCTGACGTTCTTCTTTTTCCCACAAACCAATTTCTAGGAGGTTGTCGTCTTCAGCGACTGTTCCACCAACAAAATGAGCCATCTGAGGATGCAATTTTTCCAAATACTGGCGACTGGTTTGGGTATAGCCACGAATGGGGGCTTCTGTATCCATCGCACCTATCAAGATAGATAAGAATATTTCTGGATCTATCCCGATAATTTGATTGCGGTTAATTGTTTGCCAGTCGATGGGCTTCCAAGGACGTGGTTGAGGATTGGCAAACTGTAACGGTAAATCTTGCAGGCGATCGTGTAGTTTTTCGACTGCAAGATATTTGTCTATGAGGGAACGAAGGCGATGCTGTGTTTGGAAGTAGTGAGGATGGGCATAGCTTTGACCTGCTAAGTCTTCTGTAACTGGGCTGAGAGTATTAAGCATACTTTTTATACTTGGTTTTTATCCTATGCCCATAGCTTAAGCGATGCCTACGGCTGGCTATGCCTACGCACTTTCTTTTGTCAGTCAGCTGAAGTCAGCAGTTTTATCTGATAGAGTTGCAAAAGTCGGGAAAAAAGTTGGTTATAGAAAATTTGGGTTTAGAAACTCGCTTTTCTAGGGCTACTTTACAAAGTTAGAAGAGAGAATTGCAGAGAATGTGGCGAAATTGTTAGAACAAGGGTAGATAAAAGTTGAGTAACAGGATAAATCATGAACGTTTATAAAAGATATATCACCATTGCAGATCCAAAGCAGTTAGTATTATCTGATTTACCATTTAAAGCAGGACAGAGAGTTGAGGTGATTATTTTGACAGACGATAATCAAAGGCTTACTTTAGCAGAAGAATTAAAAAAGTTATTCAAAGAAATACAAGCGATACACGCAGATAATCCCTTAACTGATGAAGAAATAGCAGCAGAAATTGAAGCTTATAGACTGGGAGAATGAAAGTTATTATTGATACTAATATCGTAGTCTCTGCTGCTATAGCTGATAAAAATCCAGAGGCAGTAATTTTATTTGTGGTTGCTAATTCTGCTTTTGAGTGGGTTGTATCGGCAGAGATTATCGCAGAGTATAAGGAAGTTTTAAAGCGTCCTCGTTTAAAATTAACTGAGGTACAATACGAAAGATGGGTTTATTTAATTGATTCAGTGACAACACTAATTAATGTGGATGTAGAGGTTGATTTCCCCAGAGATAGGAAAGACGCAAAGTTTTTAGCTTGTGCTATTGCAGCAGGAGCAGATTTTTTTATTACGGGTGATGCTGATTTTAATGAAGCGCAAACTTTGTTAAACACAACTATTATTTCTCTGTCTTTATTTAAAAGGTTAGTTTGTGATGTGAGGGAATAAGCTTCAATCTGGTAGGGTGCGTAAGATAGCAGCATAACACACCGTACCAAACTAAGCGATCGCACTTTCTTTTGTCAGTCGGCTGAAGTCGGCAGTTTTATGCGATGGAGTTGCAAAAGTCGGGGAAAAAGTTTAATCAAAGGGTTACTTTAGCAGAAGAATTAAAAAAGTTATTCAAAGAAATACAAGCGATACACGCAGATAATCCCTTAACTGATGAAGAAATAGCAGCAGAAGTTGAAGCTTATAGACAGAGAGAATGAAATATTTAAATTGTGCTGATTTGATATTAAGGATGAGCTAATCAGATCAAAACAAAGATTTTAACTATAAAAAAGAACGATGTGCTTTTTAAGCTTTTAACACATATTCATATTATCTTTACAAGTTATCTATAAAAATTAGAATTTTTGCTGAGGTGGTTTTCTGTTTCTGGGTTCACGATAGAAAAGAGTCTTAGAAGCTATTTATTTAGAGGGAAGTAAGAAAATGTCTAAAACACCAAAGCCATCAAAGCCACCAAAACCGCCCAAGGCAATTAAAATACCTAAAGTAAAAGTTGTTAAAGGCTACATCAAGAAAGATGGAACTTTTATCAACCCTTATATTAAAGGAATGCCTAAGATTTAACTAACCACCTTTATGTCAGCTATGTCAGCCCTCATCCTAAATTTCTAGGTGAGGGCTAATCTATTGTTAATAACAAATATGAACAATCACCCCTTACGCTTCTGGCAGTTCTCCAAATTGCTGACGATAACGCTCAAGTTGTTTTTGCGCTAATTCAAGCTGTTCTTCTGGAGTTTGATAGCGCTTTCCTTGTCGGTCATACCAATACAAAACTTGACGCTGGATATTACCAGATACGTATTGCCCTCTACCGATTCCCAAAGCAATTTCTGGCATCCAAAAGGGTTCACCAATTTGTAATTGATAGCTACCATGTACTAAACGATAAACTTCAAAAGGTTGGTGGCGATCGCGTTGCCAATACTCTGGATTATAAATAATGTAGTACAGTACGCCTAACTTGGCATAAATATCTAATTTCTTGTCATATTCTCCACCCGGAGTTAAAGAGACAATTTCTAAAGCCAAAATAGGTACAATGTAGTCTTCTTCCCAGAGAACATAGCTTTTACGAGATTTACCTGCTTTGCGGCGTTCTACACCTAAGCTCAAAAATCCGTCTGGGACAATCGGCACAAGTGGACTAACCCCTGTGGTATGGTAAACGCCCATATCCACGCTGAAAAACCAGTCATTACGGTTTGCCCAAATATATTGTAGCAAGAAGAGAAGCAAATTAGGAATAAAGTTCTGGTCTTCGTTATCCACAGGAGTATCGTCTGAACAAGGAAGTTCAGCACTGCTAGGCAATTGGCGAGGGTCTGATTTCACCATAAGTAATGATGATGCTGGGATGACCTACAGCTTTTATTGTATTAGAGGTTGTTTGAAAAGTATTTGGCAATCAAAATGATCGAGATCATCAATTAGCATACAGTTTTGAGCCAAACCCCTTGATTCATATTACTCTTTGCTCCTCTGCGTGAGACAAATTACCAAATCCCCCTCCCCCAGGAGTTTCTATCACAAAAACATCCCCAAGTTTCATCTCTACCGTTGCTGTGCTATCTAAATCTTCTTCACTTCCATTCTGACGTTGTATCCAATTGCGTCCTACTTTTCCAGCCTCCCCACCATTTAATCCAAAAGGAGGAATAAGCCGATGTTCAGAAAGAATATTAGCTGTCATAGGTTCTAAAAACTTGATCCGGCGGATAACTCCATTACCACCCGAATATCTTCCTTTGCCACCACTATCGAGACGAAGACTAAAGTTTTCTACAAGTACAGGATAACGAGTTTCTAAAACTTCTGGATCGGTCAATCGGGAGTTAGTCATGTGGGAATGAACACCATCAGTTCCATCAAAATCAATTCCCGCCCCAGAGCCGCCGCAGATGGTTTCATAATATTGATATTGTTCATTACCGAAGGTAAAATTATTCATTGTTCCCTGAGAAGCAGCCATCACACCCAAAGCACCATATAAAGCATCGACAATAGTTTGAGAAGTTTCAACATTACCCGCTACTACTGCGGCTGGATAGGTTGGATTCAACATACAGCCTACTGGGATAATAATTTCTAACGGGTTAAGACACCCGGCATTGAGAGGAATATTATCATCTACTAAAGTCCGAAAAACATATAAAACTGCTGCTTGAGTTACAGCTTTGGGAGCATTAAAATTACTATTTAGTTGCTCAGAAGTTCCAGTAAAATCAATGGTAGCACTGCGATTTTCTGAGTGAATCGTGACTTTAACTTGAATTATCGCCCCATTATCCATTTCATAAATAAATGAACCATCCTTTAGAAGATTGATAGCTCGTCTCACAGACTCCTCGGCATTAGCTTGTACAAAGCTCATATAAGCTTGAACAGTCTCAAGTCCGTATTGATAAACCATTTTACGAAGTTCTTGAACTCCTCTTTCATTAGCAGCAATTTGTGCCTTAAAATCAGCTATATTCTGGTCAATATTACGAGCAGGATAAGTATGATTTGAGAGGTGCTGTCTTACTGCGGTTTCTCGAAAACTTCCTTCTTCAACTAAAAGAAAATTATCAAAAATAATTCCTTCTTCTTCCACTGTGGTACTGTGGGGAGGCATTGAACCTGGAGTAATCCCACCGATATCAGCTTGATGTCCACGAGAAGCAACGTAGAAAATAACTTGTTTTTTGTCTGCGTCAAAAGCAGGGGTAATTGCAGTTACATCAGGAAGATGTGTTCCCCCATTATAAGGATTATTCGATAGATAAACATTTCCTGGTTTTATAATGTCGCCTTTAGCATTAATTAAACTGCGGACACTTTCACTCATCGAGCCTAAATGTACAGGAATATGAGGAGCGTTAGCGACTAATAATCCAGAAGCATCAAAAATAGCACAGGAAAAATCAAGCCTTTCTTTAATATTTACCGATGTTGCCGTATTTTGGAGAACAATACCCATTTGTTCGGCGATAAATTGATAGAGGTTTTTGAATATTTCTAAGCGGATGGGGTCGGGTTGAGATGTTGTGTACATTTCTGGCTCCTATATTTGCTAAGATTAGCTACTAAAGTGATTGAGATTAATTTAATGAAGGTTCGGACTACTACACCTGATGATGTACCACTAATTTATTCCTTTATCCAAAAAAAGTCTGAGTTTGATAGAAAAATTGGTGCTTATTCTGGTGTCATTCAAGTCACTGAAGATAAAATACACAAAACAATTTTTATAGCAGTACCTTTCTCCTACGTTTTATTCGCTGAAACCTCAAAGCGTGTGGTTGGATTTGCTTTATATGGATTCAGATACTCATCGTTTGCAGGTCAACCAAGTATCTGGCTTGATGATTTGTATGTGGATGAAGATATGAGAAGTCAGGGAGCGGGCGCAGCATTGATGAGTAATTTAGCTCAAGTTGCAAAGGGTAATAACTGTACCCATCTTGCTTGGAATGCTGATGCTCGCAACACTCGTGGACTGAGTTTTTACTATCAGCTAGGTGCAAACATTATAGAACAGAAAGAAAATCGCTGTTTTTTCATCTGGGCACCATAAGTGTTATTGATATTTTGGAGATAACGGAGAGCATTCTTGTCTAATGTCGCCATTGTTTCGCCAATTCTAAGAATGTAGTTTCTATTTGTACGATTTCAATGACCGGATGGTAAGGTGACATTTAATTTCTATTTGGGTTTATTACAAAATAACTAACATTGATAATTATCTCGCAAATAAAAATTAAGGAAGATAAATTAATCAATCTTTACGCTGTAAAACTAAATGATTACGTTCAGTTAATCTGGCTTCCCAGCCAAATTCAACTACAATTGTGCTAATTTTTTCGACAACGATCGCAGGCCCATTAATATTATCTTCTGGTTGTAAATCTTCCCGTCGAAAAACAGGAGTATCATGCCATTGTTCAGCAGTAAACATCCTTACTGTCTCAACAGATACGGGAACTTCATCTAAAGGTCGGTTACGAATAATTAAGGCTTCTTCAGGAGTCTCCATCTTCTGAATAACTTCCACTGAGGCGGATTCAATAATTAAGGTTTTTTCTAATTGAATGAAACCATAACGAGATTGATGTTCAGCCTCAAATAGTCGTCGCATTCCTACCACATCATCGACAAAATCAACGGTTAAAGTGGAGTTAGTTCCCTCATATTTTAAGTTAAGCTTTTTGACTATTTCTAATTGGCTATATACTTCATCTATTTCATTTATAGCTTGAGTTTCTAAATATTCCGTTAACTGCTGTAATTGAGGAATTAACCCTTGAGTGAGAGGTTGTTCAACTCCTCCTTCTCTAATCGCCCGGACATCAGCTAATCCCATTCCGTAAGCAGAAAGAACACCAGCATAAGGATGTAAAAATATCTTTTTCATTCCTAAAGTATCGGCAATTAAACAAGCAACTTGCGCGCCTGCACCACCAAAACAACAAAGCACATATTGGCTGACATCATAACCCCGTTGCAGACTAATTTTTTTAATTGCGTTTGCCATATTTTCCACTGCGATCGCAATAAATCCCGCAGCTACTTGTTCGGGAGTACAATGATTTTTTGTAGCAGATACAATGTCTTTGGCTAATTGTGTAAATCGCTGAATGACAATATCTTTATCTAAAGGTAAATTGCCATCAATCCCAAAAACCGAGGGAAAATATTGCGGGTGAATTTTGCCTAACATCACATTGGCATCAGTAACCGCTAATTGCCCCCCACGACGATAACAAGCAGGCCCAGGATTTGATCCAGCAGATTCCGGCCCGACACGATAACTAGAACCATCAAAAAAGAGAATTGAACCACCACCAGCCGCAATAGTATTAATTGCTAATACGGGAACTCGCATCCGTGCCCCAGCAATTTCCGAATTTAGTTGTCGTTCATACTCTCCTTTAAAGTGAGCAACATCTGTACTTGTCCCGCCCATATCAAAAGTAATAACTAACTCGAAACCAGCCCTTTTGCTAGTTTGGACTGCACCAACAATACCCCCAGCCGGGCCACTCAAAATACTATCTTTTCCTTGAAATTGTTCGGCTGCGACTAAACCGCCGTCAGATTTCATGAACATCAATTTGACTCCGGGTAATTGACTCGCTACTTGGTTGACATAGCGACGTAGAATAGGAGTTAAATAAGCATCTACTACTGTTGTATCTCCTCGGCTGACCAATTTCATTAAAGGACTAACTTGATGGGATACAGATATCTGCATAAAGCCAACTTCTTGAGCAAGCTGGGCTATTTGTTGTTCATGGTAATGATAGCGATCGCTGTGCATAAAAACAATGGCACAACTCCGAATTCCTGTGTTGTAAACTGCTTGCAAATCACTTTTTGCTTTTTCAATATTTATAGAAATTAATTCATTTCCATGAGCATCATAGCGTTCATCTATTTCAACCACCTGCTCATAAAGCATAGTTGGTAAAATGATATGACGGGCAAAGATATCAGGACGATTTTGGTAGCCAATTCGCAGTGCATCTTTAAACCCTTTGGTGATGAAAAGAACGACGCGATCGCCTTTCCTTTCTAACAGTGCATTTGTCGCTACTGTTGTCCCCATTTTTACCACTTCTATCGCTTCAGTAGGAATTGGTTCATTATCTGAAAGACCTATAATGTCTCGAATACCCTGGATAGCTGCATCTTGATACTGTTCAGGATTTTCTGAAAGTAATTTGTAGACTATAATCCATTGTTGATCAGGTAGAGGAACAATTAAAAAACGTTCAGGATGTCTTGACAGTCCATTTATAATGTCCTGACTATTAGTAACAGCAACAATATCAGTGAATGTACCACCGCGATCGGCAAAAACTTTTAACATTGCTCTATTTCCTTAACACTATAAAGGTAGTATAAATAAGTAGGCGTGAATAACTACAGGTTTGTAGTAAGCGATGAAGCCATTACTACAAAAAGTCCAAGAATTTTACATTGGTTAACATAGTTTGGTTAATTCTTACCTACTTACTTTTATCAACCGTGGCAATAATATTAGGACGTCTTTGTAGTGGCTGATGCATCAGAAAATGGAAAAGGCACGGGAGCATCTCACTTTTGCAAATATAGGTGTAATTGAGGGAAGATAGTTACACTCACAATACCCAGGCAAGTGCAATTACTATGAACCCTGAAGACTCCCAACGTCTGGAAGCCTGCTTGCTAGAGGCAGCAGAAATTCTTTATCGGAATACTCAGCCTGAAGAGCTAGCAAACTTTGAGAGTTTGGAAAAAGCGGTACGGACAAAGATGCTAGAGCAAGTAAGTCCAAAAATCGCTTTTTTTTATCAAACAAGTCACAGGGACAGAAAAAGGCAGAGAACGAGTAGTCAAAAGCATTGTAGGAAAGGTTACAGTCACAGAGAAACAAGCACAAATATTGGGATTAAAGCCTTATAGTCAGCTAAGTCCACTGTTTGAGAAAAACTGTTTGCTGTTGAGTGGGAATGAATCATTTCAAGATGTAGAAAAAATGAAAGAAAACCTCTATAAAGTCGGTGGGTCAATCAAACGCCTTAAGGCAGCAGAAACATTTTTATGGCTTGGCCAGGTTCAGGAAGCGATGCCTGCGGCGGGCTACGCCTACGCTCTGTTTGTTGATTTGACAAAAAAGCAGGCAAAAAACTTCATCAACTATCTTAAAAAGCATTCGGAAAGGATCGTCAACTATCTGTATTTCTCTCAAGAAGGCTTATGTTCCATTGGTTCCGGCGCTGTTGAATCTGCCGTCAAACAAATTGGCAAACGTTTAAAAATTTCTGGCGCACAGTGGAAATTAGAAAATGTGCCTCGGATGCTACAGCTTAGATGTGCTTATCTCAACGGCCAGCTTGCTGCCTGATGTTTTTGCAAAGGTGAGATGCTCCCAAAGATTTTCTCCTTTTCTACAGTAAAGCTAGTACAGCTTGGCGGTGATTCACATTTAGCAAAAGACCCCCAAAGCAATACTACACTACGGCTAATTTATACAGAATAGCTCTGTGTAGCTTGCCGCCGTAGACATTGCTTTTCTTTTCACCCTCGCCTAGATGTCTCTAATTACCGCAGGGCGATTATCCTTCTCTTGGGGATTTGACTTGATCTCAGTATTAACTATTGAACCATATAGGACTCCTATTTGATTTTTGCACAACTAAGCTGCCTAGAAGCTTGCCATCCAAAGATTTCCTTCTCATTATATTGAGCAAGATTAAAGTAGGATTCCGATAGTGTGTTACTGTTAATCCTGAATTACGTAATCTAATTGGTAAAGTTAACAAAACTAGTACATAATGAATCTTTGGAGAAAAATAAATAATGACAAAAACTAATGAAGTTGTTCCAAATATCTCATTATCTAGTTGGGACTATATTTCACCCAAGTTTGAGATAGTTCATCCTGATTCATCTTTCCCCAATATGATTATTGGAGACCTCAATAATTGTTATTGGTCTTATTTACGTCGAGAGATTCCCCATAACTGGTATGTGGATAGAGATGAGCCATTTATAGGGTTTCTTAACCGAGATGAGGCACATATTTTATATAATACAGCACTCAAATTTGCTGGAAAAAAAGCTTTAGAAATTGGTTGTTTACGGGGTTGGTCTGCCTGTCACCTGGCATTAGGTGGAGTGGAATTAGATGTAATTGATCCTCTTTTAGCCAGAGAAAATGTTTACGAAAGTGTAACTAGTTCCCTACGACTTGCTGGTGTTCTCGACTCAGTTAATTTAGTAGCCGGTTATAGTCCACAAAAGGTAGAGGAGTTGGCTAAACAATTACAACGCAAGTGGTCATTGATTTTAATTGATGGGGATCATGAAGCATCGGCTCCGCTCAATGATACGATTATTTGTGAACCATTGGCAGAGGCGGATGCTTTAATTTTATTCCATGATTTAAATTCTCCTGATGTAGCACAAGGCTTAGACTACTTAAAAGAAAAAGGTTGGAATACAATTATTTACCAAACTATGCAAATTATGGGGGCTGCTTGGCGCGGAAATGTTGAGCCAGTAAAACATCAGCCAGATCCGAAAATTAATTGGAATTTACCAAAGCATTTAGAAGATTATTCTGTGAGTGGATTATGACTGTTTAACCAGAAGCGGATCTGATTTTAACTTTAGATGGGGATGCGCGATCGCTAATATCCCTGCATCTCCATCTAAAGTTGCTTCTACACCCACTGGTAAGGCTGCGTTGGGGCTATCATGACCAAAAGGCAGAGCAGAAACAATCGGAATATTTAAATCACCCAGGCGATCGCGTAATACTTCCTCTACACTAAAACTAGGTACAGTTGGTGGCGCTTCACAGCGAGTAAAACCCCCCAAGGCGATACCACAGACTTTAGACAAAGCACCGCTTAAACGCCACTGCGTCAGCATCCTGTCGATGCGATAGGGTGCTTCTGTAATATCCTCCAATGCCAGAATTACACCATCAAGATGTGGCTGGATTGGTGTACTCAAAAGGTGAGTAGCTACCGTGAGATTACCTGGTAGTAAAGTACCTGTAACTACGCCCCCGCCCCAACCGCGACCTTTGAGAGGGGCGAGAGGACGACCTTCTACCCAGTCGAATAATCGGTCAATTGACCAATCTGGCTCATCTGCCAAAGTTGTCATTACCGAACCGTGAACGCTGCAAATTCCTGCTGTGTAAAGACTCCACAACAAGGCTGTAATATCAGAAAAACCAATCAACCACTTGGGAAGTGCTGAGTTTTTTTGCCAATTCCAATCTTCTAAGATGCGGGTGCTGCCAAAACCGCCTCTGGCGCAAAGGATACCGCGACAATGGGGATCTTGCCAAGCTGTCGCTAGCTGATGACGGCGGCTTTCATCTGTTCCAGCAAGATAACCCCATTTGTCATCTATCTGAGGACTGATTTCTACAATATAACCACGCGATCGCCAAATTTCTACACTCCGCCCAAATGTGTCCAATTCTCGCAAAGCACCACTAGGTGCAATTACTCGTAGTAAGTCACCGGGTTTCAGGGGCAGTGGTAAGATTTTGGATGGCATGAAAAAAGTTAAGAGTTAAGAATAAAGACTATAACTCATAATTCCGATAAAATTTTGTTGAATTATTTTCAAAGCGATCGCTCTTTAGATGCCCTTTTGTTGAAAAATATTCTAAGCCCTCATTCGTATAGCAAAGGGAGAGGCTGGAGCCTGAACTTTCGCTTGCTGTGCTTGTTCCCATTCAGCGCGAATTTCATTGTCAATCTCGTCTTGATGGTCAAAGTAATATCCCATCGCTGCGTAGGCTTCAGCAGGGTGTAAGTAAGGATGCTGGCGGCACATCTCTTCAACCGACCAGCCATAGGCCATATAATCCAATACGGTTCAGTTAAGGACTACTGGTACAAAATTTTGGGTTTTTGAGACGCGATAAATCGCCGTCTCTACAAATGTTTTGGTCTTATCTGAACTGTATTGAGACTTATCCTCTCAATTTGGTAAACACTCTACCCGCATCAAATCTAATTCCCGTTCAAATATTTCATCAATTGGCAACATTTGACCATCGACAGTCATAAACTTGTGGTCTTTTGTTGCTCGAATGATTGAACCATCTTCTAAACAATACTCAAATACTTCTTGTTGTCCGCGATCGTGCCACTGTGCTACAGGTTGCGTGTAAATATTCCCATTATTATCAACGCTGTACACAGTACATTCAATGCGTTTTTCCACAATTTTCCCAATCGGTATTAATCCATATTCTACAGTCAATATTTCCGTGTCATAACTTAAACAATATTCAGCAAACTTTAGCATTTGCTCAAATAATTCATCCGCAATTTTTTTCTGTACCCCATTTTTTGCTGCGCCATCAACGAATTTTTCTCGCTGCTTTTGCATCTCCGAAACTTTCTTTTTACCCATTGCTCGACGCAGCAAGTCAGCTTGTCCTAATGAATATCCAGCCATATCCTGAGCAATTTTCATGATTTGCTCTTGATAGACCATAATTCCATAGGTTTCGTCTAATATTGGTTCTAAAATGGTGTGTTGATAATCAATATTTTCTCGCCCGTGTTTGCGGTTAATAAACTTCGGAATCAGTCCCGCATCTAATGGCCCCGGTCGATAAAGTGCCAAAATTGAAGAAATATCTTCTATATTAGAAGGCTTCAAATCTCGCACTATCTGACGCATACCAGAAGATTCTAATTGAAATATCCCTTCTAACTCACCCGCTTCTAATAATTCATAAGTTTTTTGCACATCTTTTGGCAAAGTACTATGTTCACCTTTAGCTAATATCTTCTGGGCTTTTCTTTCCTGGCGGGGAATTTCATCAGGATCAACTCGATATCCTCTCGTTTCTTGAATCAAATCAACGGTTTTTTGAATTAGCGTCAGGTTCCGCAAACCCAGAAAATCCATTTTTAACAAACCCATTGATTCCAGGTCTTCCATGAAATATTGGGTAATTACAGAACCGTCATTATTCTTCTGTAACGGCACAATTTCATCAAGTGGATCGGCAGAAATCACTACACCTGCTGCATGAACTCCAAAAGTTTTATTAGTTCCTTCAATTCGCATTGCCATATCAAGCCAGTGGCGAACATGGGGTTCTTTATCATATTTCTCTTTAAACTCTGGTTCTGGAGTTTCATTAGAAATCATCACCTTGAGTTTTGTTGGTTTTCCCCGCACCACAGGAATTAATTTCGCCATTTTGTCAGCTTCCCCATAGGGAATATTCAATACTCTGGCGACATCTTTCAAAACTGCTTTAGAAGTTAAGCGGTTAAAAGTAATAATTTGGGCAACTCTATCTGCACCATATTTATCAGTTACATATTCAATAACTTTATCCCGTTGTTCAATACAGAAATCCGTATCAATATCAGGCATGGATTTACGTTCGGGGTTCAAAAAACGCTCAAATAGTAGCCCGTGATGTACAGGGTCAATATTAGTAATTCGCATCGCATAAGCAACTAATGAACCAGCCGCCGAACCTCTACCAGGCCCCACAGGAATATTATTATCTCTAGCAAATTTGATGTAGTCCCATACAACTAAAAAGTATTTGGAAAAACCCATCTGCTGAATCATTTTTAATTCGTATTCCAATCTTTCTTTATAGATGGAATCAACTTCCTGGCGGGATTTACGATTTAACCGTTCTAAAAGTCCACTCCATGCAACATCTTCGGCGTAAGTATCAGCAGTATGACCAGAGGGAATAGGTGGTGTCGGAATCTGAGGCTCACCCATAATATTGTAAGGCTCGACTTTATCGGCAACCTCTTCAGTAGTAGCGATCGCAACTTCAATCACTTCATCCGGCAAATGGTCACGAAATAGCTGCTTCATCTCCTCGCCAGATTTGAGATATTCTGTACCGCTATAACGCATCCGCTTGTCTTCAACAATTAGCTTGCCAGTTTGAATACATAGCAAAGCATCGTGGGCTTCAACGTCAAAACAAGAAATAAAATGAGAATCATTGGTAGCAATAAATTTAATCCCTAGCTCCCTCGCAATTTTGACTATTTCAACATTTACAATCCGGTCTTCTTGAGAGCCGTGATCTTGGATTTCTAGATAAAAATCATCACCAAATACATCTTTATACCATTGGGCAACTTTCCGAGCTGCATCTGGTCTACCGCTAAGAATCGCCTGGGGAACTTCTCCACCCAAGCAAGCACTAGTAACAATCAAGCCTTCATGATATTCTTTTAGTAAATCTTTATTAATACAAGGACGAGAAAAAATTCCTTTACCTTGAACACCTTTAAGGTGAGAAATTGTAGTTAATTTGACTAAATGTTTGTAACCTTGAGTATTTTTAGCTAAAACAACTTGATGATATTTTGGACGGCGTTCTTGTTTTTCAATATCGCCGTTAATGACATACATTTCATTGCCGATAATCGGCTTAATATTTTGACTACGGCAGATTTTGATCAACTCAACGGCCCCATACATGACACCATGATCAGTAAGGGCGATCGCTTTCATTCCCAGTGCGATCGCTCGATCCACTAACTCTGGTAGCTGACTTGCCCCATCGAGCAAACTGTAGTCACTGTGAATATGTAAAGGGATAAATGACATAAGCAATTCAAAATTAAAAATTAAAATTCAATGCTAATCAACTGATCTCTAGGGATCTACCCAGTCGCACACCCTTTCGAGCCGGATTTTGCAAAGCAACGGAATCTTAGATTAACTTGTTTGCGAAATTTTCACTTCCGAAAGTGAAGTTTTAATAGTTACAGCAGTTAACCAGTATCTAGCCAATGAGTCAAACAGAGAGTACTACTTCGCCTGAAACCAAAGCTAGCCCTTGGTGGCAGCGTATCCCTCTTACTTTGCAAATTGTCATCGCCCTAGTAGCCGCAGTCAGCGTCGGCATTGCCCTTGGTGCGGGGAATCCCAATCCAAGTAACGCCGCCTTAATCAACAATTTAGCAATTCCGGCTGAATTAGTACTAAAGGCTCTCCGTGCCTTAGCTACACCCCTGATTCTGGTAGCTGTGCTGCATACCTTAATGACTACAGATATCCCTGGTACAGCCGGACGGCGGCTAGCAGTGCTGCTTTTAACCAACACAACCGTAGCTATTTTAGTAGGACTTTTTGTAGCAAATGTCCTGCGTCCGGGGACTTGGGGCAATGTAGCTACCTCAATAAATACAGAAATAGCTCCTCAAAGTCTTGACCCTTGGGGAATACTCAAAGATGCTGTACCGGAAGCTGTCCTCAAGCCGTTAGTTGATAATAATGTTATCCAACTAATTGTTATTGCCCTGAGTTTTGGCATCGTCCTGCGGGGATTAAAATCTGAACAAATTGCCCAAGGGAAAAAGGGATACCAGCCGATAGAGGATGTCATCGGCATTTTGTTTGAGGCGGTAGTCCGCGTCCTCAACTGGGTAATTGCCTTAGTGCCTTTGGCAGTATTTGGGATTGTAGCAAAGACTGTTGCTATGCAAGGCTTTGCACCATTTAAATCTTTGGGTGCATTTATCGTAGCGGTGCTGTTAGCGCTGGCATTGCAAGCTTGCTACTACCTCACCAGAGTAAAATTCGGTTCTTGGGTACACCCGCTAAAATTCCTCTCTGGTGGTTCTAATGCCTTTTTGACAGCTTTCTCAACTTCTTCCTCTGCGGCTACAATGCCCGTAACCTTTGAGGTTTTACAAACAAAAATCGGTTTAAGGGAATCTTCTGCTGCTTTGGGGGCATTAGTCGGGGCAAATTTCAATAATGATGGCACTGCCCTTTATGAAGCAATGTCTGCGTTGTATATTTCCCAACTGATTGGGCAACATTTGGGTTTAGGACAGCAGTTAATTGTCATCCTTACCTCGATTTTTGCATCCGTAGGTGCGGCAAATATTCCCAATGCTGGACTGGTAACAATGACACTAGTGTTCACTTCTGTAGGCTTACCTACCCAGTACATCGCTTTGCTAGTTACTGTAGATTGGTTTCTGGATCGCTGCCGCACTGCAATTAATGTCATGGGAGATATGACTGTCAGTGCTTTACTTGACGGCAAAAAGCCACGTTCTGTAGACGAGGTTTAGTACATCTTGCTTAAAATCGTAGCGTTTTTAAACGCAGGGGGACGCAGGTCTTGCCAAATTTAATTCGCTACGAATAAATGAAATGTTGTACTTAGTTTGCCAGCTTTTAATTGAGTGCAGCAGCTTTAAAGGTATCTAATGCTGTTGAGGCCCCTTAGCATCGCATTCTTTAGCCCAGCAGCGTTCTAGAAGTTGAAGACGCCAGATTAATGCAAAGCGATGGGGATTTAATACTAATTTAGTATCACGACTAAATAAAGGCTGGTTCAGATACAGCCAAAGGGGGAATTTAATTTTGGTGTGTTTTGGAGTCATAAGAACAACAAAATATTATAAAAGTTTAGTGGGAATAGTTGACATTTTGTCTAGGAACCGCCTGATAGTGTTTTTATAGTTAAAGACTACACTGCGTTTTTGCAATTGTCTTGGCGGCAATTGCGGAATTTTAGCAAGTGAATTCGTTTTCCTTCCGCTTTAATACTGAAATTCCGCACACCATTTTTCTGATTCGATATCCCGTGAAAAGTCATACCATTTCACGACATTCCTGCTACAGATACGTTGGAAAGGGCGTACATCTGTTGCAAAGATTTTTGGAAGCGATCGCATTGCTATCCAAAATTTTAACTCGGTTGCCTGTAATGAATTACGACTTTTAAAAAACTTGTTATTTATGTTACGAACTATAAATTTACAGTCAGTTTGACGAAAAGGCTAATTTTATATTAATTATTGGTTTTTTGGGGGAGCAAGACCTTGCTCCCCGACTTCGATACTAGACGCTAGTGAAATTAGCGGCAGTCAGTGTGACGGTATTAATGCTAGTCAGCGTTGCCAAGATTTCATCAGTAGTAGTCACAATAATCTGATTACCGCAGAAACTCAGTTGGCTGAAGGTTAAACCACTAGACAAGCCAATCAAGTCAGTGCCCTTGCAGAAGTCGGTAATAGTATCAGTACCTTGGGTTGCAGCCAAGACAAATTTATCTTTGCCATTGCCACCTGTAAGAGTATCGTTACCAAAACCACCAAACAATCTGTCATTACCATTGCCACCATTAAGGGTGTCTTTGCCATTACCGCCACAGAGGATGTCATTACTATTACTGCCAACAAGGGTATCATTACCATTGCCACCATTAAGGGTGTCTTTGCCATTGCCGCCATTGAGGTAGTCATTACCTTTTGTGCCGTGGAGTGCATCGTTGCCGTTGCCACCAAAAATGCGATCGCCTACTTGGACAGTAACCTTAGCAGTACTGGTAAGCTGATCATCAGTGATGGTGTAATTGAAGCTAGCCGCACCACTAAACCCGGTAGTTGGGGTAAATAGGATAAAGTCATCTGCCGAGTTGTTGGCAGTGCCGTTATTGTTAAGTACCGCAGTCCCGTTGGTTGCATTATTAACAGCAGTAATGCTAAGGTTGGTGCGATCGACATCTGTATCATTAGCTAGTAGAGTATTAGCTCGAATACTTACAGCAGTATTTTTAGCAGCAGTAACAGTATCATTGACTGCAACGGGTGCGTCATTGACTGGTTTGACGTTCAAGTTAAAAGTTCCAGAAATGATGCCGCCATTGCCGTCATTGACAGTGTATGTAAAACTGTCAGTTCCGTTGTAGTTGGCGTTTGGGGTGTAAGTGAAGTAGTCGTCGCTGGTGTTGCCAACAGTGCCATTGTCGTTGAAGGTGAGTGTGCCGTTAGCAGGGTTAGTGAAACCACTAACGCTTAAGGTATCGCTTTCGGCATCTGCATATATATTTATAATAGTGCTGACAAGGATATTAACAGAGGTATCTTCATCAATTATAGCATTAGCCCCAAAACCAAAGATGACGTAGCTCTTGTCAACATCAGACTGAGTGACGCGATCGTTAAAACGTGTCCCAATAATCAGGTCATCAAATCCATCACTGTTAATGTCCCCAGCACCACTGACAGAGAAACCTGATCTTTCAAACGTATTAATACCCTTGATCACAAAGCCATTGCTGCCGTCCAAGGACGAGATATTGAAGCTAGCTCCAAAGCCGCTACTGCTGCCAAACAGTAAGTAGCTCTCCCCAACAGATTTGGCATTATATGCCCCGATAATCACGTCATCAAAGCCATCACCGTTAAAGTCTCCGGCACTGCTAACTGAGTAGCCGAAATTGTCATCATCATCAATGCCTTTAATCACGAAGCCGTTATTGCCATTGAGATCGGAGAGATTAAGGCTAGCTTCAAAATTGCTGCCCTTGCCAAACACCACGTAGCTTTCCCCGAAATTAAATGAATCGTAACGGGCGGAAATGCTTGCCCCGATAATTAGGTCATCAAAGCCGTCACCGTTGAAGTCTCCGGCACTGCTAAGGTCGATGCCTGAACTGTCACCTCCATCAATGCCGTTGATCACAAAGCCGTTGCTGCCATTGAGTGACGAGAGATTAAGGCTAGCTGCAAAGTCACTGCTGCTGCCAAACACCACGTAGCTCTCCCCTGCATCATCATTGCCGTTGGGGTCGGCACCACTTCCCCCGATAATCAGGTCATCGAAGCCGTCGCCGTTGATGTCTCCGGCATTGCTAACGGAGCCTGAGAAGTCACCTGCATCAATGCCGTTGAGTACGAAGCCGTTACTGCCATCGAGTGATGAGAGATTCAGGCTGGCTCCAAAGCCACTGCTGCTGCCAAACACCACGTAGCTCTCCCCTGCAAAGTTATTGCCGTTGGGGTCGGCAGAACTTGCCCCAATAATTAGGTCGTCAAAGCCGTCACCGTTGATATCTCCAGCATTGCTGACGGAGCTGCCTGAGAAGTCACCTGCATCAATGCCGTTGAGTACGAAGCCGTTGCTGCCGTTGAGTGACGAGAGTTCAAAGCTAGCTCCAAAGCCACTGCTGCTGCCAAACACCACGTAGCTCTCCCCTGCAAAGTTATTGCCGTTAGGGGAGGCAATAAATGCCCCAATAATTAGGTCGTCAAAGCCGTCACCATTGATGTCTCCGGCATTGCTGACGGATTTGCCTGAGTTGTCAAGCTGATCAACGCCGTTGATCACAAAGCCGTTGCTGCCATCGAGTGACGAAAGATTGAGTCTAGCTCCAAAGTCACTCCTGCTACCAAATATCACGTAGCTTTCCCCAGCGTAGCCTTTGCCGTTGGGGGAGGCACGGTATGCCCCAATAATCAAGTCGTCGAAGCCATCACCGTTGAAGTCTCCAGCACCGCTGACAGGAGCGCCTGAGCGGTCACCCACCTCAATGCCGTTGATTACGAAGCCGTTGCTGCCATTAAGGTCAGAGAGATTGAAAATAGAAATAAGCCTGGGTGCATCATTCACCCCGTTGATGGTCAGGTTAACGCTAGCTGTACTGGTAAAGCTACCATCGCTGATAGTATAAGTAAAGCTCTCGCTGCCGATTTCGCCTACACCTAAAGTTTCAAATTGAGCGTTGGGGTTGTAAGTGAAGGTATTATCAGCATTAAGAGTCAATAAAGCGCCGGAACTTAGGGTAATAGGAATACCAACAATCACACGACTATCATTATCATTGACGTTTGTCACCGTTAAGGGGTTGTTATCTGGGTCGCTGTCATTGGCTAACACTGAAATGTTAACGGCAGTGGCTTCATCGGTGGTAGCTGTGTCGGCAACCGCGACTGGACGTTGATTAGGAACTTTAGTACTTGCAAAGCCAAACACCACGTAGCTCTCCCCAGCATAGCGGTTGCCGTTGGGGGAGGCACGAAATGCCCCGATAATCAGGTCATCGAAGCCGTCGCCGTTGATGTCTCCGGCATTGCTGACTGAGGAGCCTGAGCCGTCACCTTCATCAATGCCGTTGAGCACAAAGCCGTTACTGCCAT
>NZ_WBKM01000206.1 GCF_015714725.1 Nostoc sp. WHI | reverse complement strand
CCAACGCCGAAGTAATTCATCCTCTGTTGGAACAGTGGCATAATCCTCAATACCCGAATTAATCCTTCAGTTTTTGCAAATTGACAAAACTTTTCTTCATCACCTTGACTGACGTAAAAAATAGGTAGTAGGGTGCAATTTATCGTCACCAGCCTACCCACTGCTCCATGAACCGCTCCAGCAATGACTCCTATTACCTGCCCTCCAGTATTGAATTGACACAAAACCATGTCCTGATTCATCGCTTGGCAATCCCTCTTAAAAATGCCATCAGCTACTTACAACAATTTCCCCAGTCAGAATACGAGGATATTTGCCTGGATGCTTTTGAGTTAGGATTTCTTTGCTTACAAACTGCTCAAACTCGTCATGGCAACGAATTAATTAAGCAGCAGATGGAATCTTTATTGGTGGAGTTTCAGCGGTCGGTCAAAGTAATTGCAGAGTCTTTCCAGCAGGAATTAGTTAATCAAGTAGGGACAGAGAATGGCCAATTATTAGCTCCACTCCAAACTCAAATTAATCTCACTTCAGCCATCCTCAATGAAAAACTCAATAGTGTCAGCACTTTGCTTACACAGGAAATAGACCCCGCCAGAGAAACTTCTGTTGTTGGCCGCTTTCTCTCTTCATTACGTCAACTATTAGATGCTAAACGCTCTGATTCCATTCAAGGCGCATTTAAAGCAGCATTAATAAATGCCACTAAGGAAAATGGTACTTTGGCTGCGGCAGTTAAAGATGTGGTTTCTGAGTCTGTCAAACCATTAACCGAACAAGTGGAAAAGCTGACCAGAGAAATTCGAGATCAACAGGTGACACAACAAGTACTTGAGCAGACAACTGCAAAAGGCATCAACTTTGAGGAATTAGTGGTTGTCGAACTGCGAAATTGGTCAAAATTGAGTGGTGTAGAGGTGGAGCATATTGGCCGTGATGGAGATACTGGCGATATTCTCGTAAAGTTCACCAGTAAATCGTTAGCTGTAATTGAACTGTCAATAGTGATTGAAGCTAGAAAACGACCCTCAAAACCTTTTGGTCGCCAAGCAATCACTCAACATTTACAGTCAGCAATGGTGCGGCGTTCTGCAAATTCGGCAATTTTTTTAAGTTATTCGCGTGAGGGATTAGCGCAGGAAATCGGTGATTGGGCAGAGGGAGTTTCTGAGTCGGGTTATTGGATCGCTACAACCCATCCATTTTTAATTATTGCTATCCGCTTTTTGGTGATCCAGCAAAGGTTAAATAAATTGCGTACCTTTGAATCAGAGCTGGATGTGACTGCTGTTGAACAACAGATTCAGCAAATCCGCACAGCTTTGGGACGAATCAGAACTATCAAAAAATCTCTGACGGAAATTGGGAAGGGTGTGACTGTGATTAAAGTTGAGGCAGATGCACTGAGTGGAGATATTCAATCAGCGTTGAAATCAATTGAGCAAACCCTGAGTTTCGTTCCAACTGAAAGTACTGGCTAACAGTTTAACTAGCATACTCCTGCAATATTTCTCACCCAATAACCCACACAGGATTTTTTAATTCAGCAAATGATTTAAGTTATGGGGTATTAACACAGGTAGTTTAAGTGAATTATTTATTTTAAATCAAACTGTTATATTACGAATTTCTCCGATGCTACCATCAAAAAGCACTTTACAAACTCCAGTAGCACCATTTCGATTCTTTGCTACGCTAATCTCCATTACACCTTTGTCTGGGGTATTAGAATCATAATATTCATCTCGATAAAGAAGCAGCCCTACATCCATATCCTGTTCAATATCGCCAGAGTCCTTAATATCAGCCATAGAAGGACGTTTATTACTTTGACTTTCTACACCACGATTGATTTGAGCTAGAACTACAAATGGGACATTAAAGGTTTTAGCAATATCCTTACAAGCACCACAATATTTACCAATGGCTTGCGCTCGATTTCCTGCTGCTCTATCTCCAAGCTTTTGAATGTAGTCTAATACCACTAATCCTAACTCTCCTCTTTCAGATTCTATCCTACGAAGTGCAGAACGAATTTTAGTGGGAGTTAATTCACCCGCAGGAGTATCATCAATGATAATAGGGAGTTCAGCTAGATTAGATAAACCTTTTATTAGAGAATCATATTCTTCCTCATAAATTTGATTGTGCATGAGCCTTTGGGAATCAATGCCTGTGTGCATAGAGAGAAATCTTTTAGCCAGTTGTTCCTCAGACATCTCTGCACTAAAGAACAATACTGGCTTCTGAACACTGCTTGCAATATAATTAGCCAGATAACAGCCGAACCAGCTTTTACCGATAGATGGTCTAGCAGCAACCACAATTAAGTCTTGTTTAATTAAGCCACCAATGAGAGCATCTAAGTCTGCTAAACCCGTAGGATAAGCAGGAGATGAACCTTGCTCTATCTTATTCAAGATATTAGCTAAACACTCATTAATGGGTTTAGGTTGAAATTTAGCTTTCTTGTTAGTTGTAAGACTAAATAGTTGTTGTTCAGATTGCTCAAGTACCTGTTCTAATTCGATGCTCGTATCACATCCTAAATCTACTATCCTATGTCCTATTACTACTAATTGACGGCGTTGATATTTATCCAATACTAATGCAGCATAATGGTCTATATTTATTGCTGATACAGTACGAGTTAGAAGTTGGCATAGTTTATTATTCCCTCCTATTTTTTCTAATAATTTATGGTCTAATAACCAAGTAGAAACAGCTATTAAATCTGTTTGTTTATCATTTTGATATAGCTCTAAAGCTGCTCTATAAATTTGTTGATTACCATGAGTACAAAAAGCCTCTAAAGGAAGAATATCAGCAACTACACTGATAGCATTTGGGTCGAGTAAGATACCCCCCAATATAGCTTCTTCTGCTTCGACGTTTCCTAGAAATTGATTACTATTAGACATTTATAATATGTTTATTCGCTATAAGAAAGTGCCAATAATTTGTAGCTTGTTTGATATTCATTGATAAAACTTTGGGATCTCCCAGATCAAAAACATCTTCAGGAGTAGTTGGATTCATTCCCAAACATTTCATAATTTCTGCACCAATTGCTCTCGCCAAAGGTGGCGGAACTGAATTTCCTACCTGTCTCGCACCATGCCATTTTGTGATGTGAAAACGAAACCAATCAGGAAATCCATGTAATCGTGCCATTTCTCGCACAGTAATACAGCGAGGTCTACTGTAATGAATAGGTCTTGGAGATGTGTGTGAGCCATGAGCAGCATCAGTTCCTGCCCTTAAGGTGTTGGCTATGCCATTTTCTGCCAACTTGAAAAAGTGAGAAATAGGTTCTTTCTTTCCCTGTTCCGTGGCATGAAATCTATCTCGTGAGATTTGCGAATGATTAGTTCTTATGCTCGAAGTCAAAAGCAAAGGATTCCAATTTCTTCTATAGCCAAAATGCCAACTCCTATCATCTAAACATCTCATTTCTCGCCCATAGTTGCTCGGATTGCTCCATTGTTCCGTTTCTACACAATCACTATATAGTAATTCCTCAAATTCTTCTGCTTCTGGTAAATCTTTGAGGGCATCCCAACAAGATGGGGTAAGAGGTAAAATAGCATTGACTAACTTCGCAGAAGGTAGTTGGCTACATGGAGCAGGATACTCAGGCAAGATAAAACCTTTTTTTGCGCCAATGAGAAATAGTCTCTCTCTCTTTTGTGGTATTCCATAATAAGCAGCATTAATAACTTTCCAAGGTAAAAGTATTTGATAATTATTATTACTAAAAATTTCGATTAGTTCATGTAGAAAGCATTTATGTTCGCCAATCGTCAAACCTTTGACGTTCTCAAAAACAAAATAAGAAGGCTTTAGCTCTAAAACTATTCTTACAAAATCTTTTACTAAAAAATTTCTGGGGTCGTCTAATGCTCGGCGACCCATGTAGGAGTACCCTTGACAGGGTGATCCAGAGATTATAATTTCTATATTTTGATTACCAATTCCAGTTCTTTCTCGAATATCTTTCCCTGATAACTCAGTTATCGAACAAGGTAATACTACGCTATAAGGAAAATTAAACTTATGAACAGCAGCATGAACTGGATCGATTTCAACAGCAGCTTTCACATCAAATCCAGCTTGCTCAAATCCTAAACTTAGCCCTCCTGCACCAGCAAATAAATCTATTGCTATTGGTCTTTTTAGCCTATTCTTCATTCTTTTCGTTAAATAACCTGCTAAGTTGTTTGAGCTGATCCTGAGAAATTAATTTTTTCTGATTATGTTTCATAATTACTGAAGGTTGATTTGATGGTTGAGGTGTCGATTTTTCTACGATATTAGGCTTTGCTTCGTCACGTATCATTGTTAGTAGGCAAGCAGCAGGATTCTCTACATCAGTTTTACTACAATATTCCTGAAAAGCTTCAATTGATAACTTAACTTTATGATATTCACGATTTGCTATTTCCTGCTTTAGCTTTGAATTTACCTTAACCCCCATTTCGTAAATTAATTGAAAGATATCAGAGTCTTCTGGTTGAATATCAGCAGCATCAACTTCGCTGGGCCTATGTATATTAGTTGTAGAGGAACTTGTCTCAGATTGATTTATTCTTATGGGAACTATCTTTGTTGATGAGTTAGTAGAAGCTTTCTCTCGTAACTGCGATCGGAGGCGATCGCACTCATCTCTAAGTTCGTAGATTTCTGCGACATGACCTTTGAGTTTTTCATTCTGATGTTTGAGTTCCCTAATCTCAGCTTCCAGTTGTCTAATTCTTTGTCTGGCAACTTCATGTAGAGTTTTAAGGCTATGGGGTCTTGGGTCTTTTTCTTCTAAGGGATTTAATTGAGTCTCCTTTTCATGTTGAATGTCGTGGATATATGCCTTAATCTCATCCCATTTGTATAGATAAGAAATAGAACAGCCAGCAACATTAGCAATATTTGCAAATGTCAATGGCTGTTTTTGAGCAAGTATTTCTTGAATAGCTTTTAATACTTGCTCTTTTTTTTGTTCCTTTCTTTGAGCTTGAGTACGACGCAGAACTTCAGCTTGTTTATCGCGATTATGATTTTTAGCCATTTGCTAAATTTTTTAGTTCTGTTAGCCATTTATCCATTGCCTCGATAGTGGCTTTGGCTTCTTCTTTTGCTAATTCTGCACCTGCTAGTTCTGCTTGAGTTAGTCTTTGTTGTTCTCCTTCATACTGGCGTTCGTAGAGAGGTAATTTAGCAGTGCTAGGACGAAAACTGGAACAGCCATAGCATTTGGGATAAAGATTAACAGGACAGGGCGTTTTCGGGTCGAGGGCACAGTGTCCATAGACCACTAAGCGTGGAGCAATTTCGAGATCGAGTTCGTGTGCTTTAGGGTTGTTGAGTAGGCTTTCTGGCAAAGATTGCCAAGGGAGGAACTTATTATCGCGATTCATTAACAGTTCCTGAAAAGGCAAGTCTACTGCTGCTACTTGTTCTCTAGTAGGAGGTGTATAGTTTTGAAAAGTAGTAGTACTTCTAACATGGTCAGCATAAAGTTGAGCAGCTTCAATACCATGTTTTACTCGTATTTCTTGTAATCTATTATGACGAGTGATTTTACCTACAAAGTGAGGTCTTTGTCCGTTTGCATCACGGATGTCTTCTTTTTCTATCAGTAAACGGATAATGCATACCATCTTATTTCCGCCTATATTTAAATGAGGTCGTTGCGGTAGAGGCTTCATACTAGTAAAAGTAGGGTAAGCCTCATATCTTACATTCCTGAAATTACAAAACAGATATGAATATTCTGATCCGAGGGTTTGTCTTATCCATTGCTGTTGTTCTTCAATTAATTGCCTAATTTCACGAGTGGCAGGTATTTGATGCCATCGCTTAGTTTTCTGTTGATAAAATTTGATATACCATTTGCCATTTTCCTCTATTAAGCAATCAAATATCAATTGGCAAATGTCTACTGGACGAGCAGCAGTATACTCCTGTACCAAGTAATAGCAAGCAATAGGTTTAGGAATTTTCGACAAGTGTTCTTTAATAGATGTGCGCGTTAATTCATCTAGCCAGTCAGCATCATTTTTTATTTCTTTGAGGTAATCACGGCTACGAATTAAGTGTGATGCATCAAGTTCTAACCATTCAAAAAAATTTTTTAGATATCTCAGTTTATGATTGATAGATTTGTTATTACAATCCTTATAACTATCTAAAAAACTTAGTACAGATTCGCGACTGATATCAGCAGTTTGTTTGATTTTATTCTTTTCTATAATATGTCCAAATTGTTTTAAATTTGTTAGAGTATGTCTCACTCCAGATGGAGAAGAATATGCTTTTGAATTTAGTAGATATTGCAGATATTTTTTTACTTCTAAAATGTACCAGTGTGGTAATTTATTTTGAAAATTAATTGTTTGTGGAGAAGGGTTATCATAGAAATGCCTTAAATCCCAAATATCATCATCAATGCAAAAAGGTAACAATTTATCTTTTTTTTGGCTCCTAACCCAACTTGAGTAAAAAGTTGAATTAGGATCAAACTTAGTCTCGCAAAAGCGACATTTATACTGTTCATATATATTTCTTATTCTATATATCCATCCTTTTTGCCTATCATGTCCTAATTGAGTACAAAGTGGGTTGGGACATTCTATATCAGAGCGGTAGTTGTAGATAAAGGCAGGAACTCGGCAAGTCAGGGGTATAAATTTATTACAAGTAGTACATTTAAATCTAAGTTTACATATTGCACCTTCTTTATACGATGTTTTATGAAGGTTGGTTTTATGACAGTTGGGGCAAATAAATTCACCTTGATACTCTTTTTTCCAATCTACTTCTAATTGGTCATATAAAGTAGGATGAAGGGAAATTTGCTTAGATTTATGTTGATGCATTGTATTTATTTCATTTTCCAATTTTGTAGTTCTTCCAATCCTCTTAATCGGATTTTAAGCAAATCTAATAATCTATTAATTTCAGTGATTCTTCTTTCTTGCCCTACAACTTTTGCTTTTTGTAAGTCTTGGTATAAGCTTTCGCAATCAGCTTCTAACTTAGTTTTATCTTCTAAAGTGACTCGATGGTGATCGCAACTCAGACAGGCATAACGAGACTCGCAATCACCTAATATAATTGGTCGATGGCATTCTCCTAGCGGAGTGCTAACTTTCAAAATTTCAGCTAGTTTTTCGTATCTACGTTTTCTAGGTTTAAAGCTACTAACTTGACCATACTTATCAACATAACCTTTAGAATTAGCTTCTTTCTCCAATCGCTCTAAAGAACGCTTACGATAATGTGGCAACATATCTAAAGAACCATGACCTAAAACCGCAGCAATATATTCATCTTCTGCGTCACAATAAGCCATGATGCTAGCTTTAGTACGGCGAAAATGATGGCTGGTAAGTTCAAACTTATTACCGTACTTATCTTTAAGGTCTGCTTCTTCTCGAAAATCTTTTAACCAATATGCGATTCCTGGATAAGTTAGAATTTCTGGTTGATAAACTGGCTCTACTTTAAATCTTCCTCTAGAATGATGAGTTGAAACATCAACTTTACAAAATAAATTATCAAATTTGGAGTCAGCCCCCAATTCAAAATCTAAAAATTTCTGTTGTTCTCGAACCAATTCAGCTACCAAATGATGAATTTCATAGAATCGCCATTGTTTACGTTTCTCTATCCAACGCAGCAGAAACAACTTATTACCTTCTTGCTTCAAACATTGGCGAGGCATCCTGAGCATTTCTCCGATACGGCATCCTAAAACAAGCTGTAGTCTAAATAACCTTTCTAGTGGCGCTGGAAAAAGATCGAACTTATTGTAAATTTGATAAAGAACTTCTTCTGGAATTGTCTCAATTTTAGGTAACTTTTTTTTAATTTTAATGTGAGTATAACTTAATTTCACCCATCCCTCTTCATCCCATAGTCTTACTGCATAAGCTATGCAATCTTGACGATATCTTGTCGTTCTTTGAGATACATACTCTCGCAATAAAGTATCTGTTAAATCTTCTGGTTGACTATAGCCTTTAATTAATAAAAACTCATCTAACTGCCTTAAGTAGGTAATTCGATGAATAGCAGTATTTAATGAAAGTTTTTGTCTAATAGTAGCTAAAACTGTTAATTTCGTTAGCAACTTTAGCCAAGATAATGAAAAACCATCAAAATAAATATTTTTCTGTTTTCCTCTTTTGCATTCTTCTTCGGTATAGCCAAGTTTTTCAAGAAACCAAATATCCTGAGATAAAAGAGGATTTTTTATCCATTCTTGACCTAATTCAGATTTTATTAGTCGTTCTTTTAATACTTCTAGAATTAACATAATTATTCTTACTCATCTGCTACTAAATAAGCATCTAGATTCATTTCATTCAGTACATGAGAATAAATATCTTTAGTAGTCGCAATTGAACTATGCCCTAATAGTTGCTGTACAAAATGATCGGCATAACCAGCTTGAAGCAACCTAGTAGCGAAAGTATGCCTGAATAAATGAGGATGTGCTTCAATTCCTGTTCTATCTTTTAGTTGATAAAACAGACTATTTAATCTTGCACTGGTCATGGGTTTTCCAATATACTTGGCATCCAAATTAACGAACAGCATCCCATGTCCGAGTTTTTCTGCTTCTGAGGGATATTCTTCTAATAGATAAGCATGAAAAGTTTCTTGAACCGCCTCTCTGTTATGAAGGACTGGTATTTCTCTTTCTGTGCCTTTAGCTATTGCGTCATTGGGATTATTGTCCCGCCTTACAACTCTAATTCTTCCTCTAGTATCAAAGTCCTGTACGTCTACTAAATGTAAGCCTAATAATTCTCCTCTCCGTATTCCCGTTTCTCTCAGTAGCATGACTATCAGCCTGTCTCTGTAGCTGTAACAGGCATTTGCTAGTTGACCTACTTGTTCGTCGGTCAGACAACCAGGGAATATTTTTGGCTCTTTTACTTTAATCCGTTTGCGTTTTTCTGGGGTGTTTTTAACTATGCCTCGTAAGAAGCCACCTCGTTTGCCCCATCCATGAACCAATTTGGTAAAAAGTTTTTCGTCAATTCTATCTTCTACAATGTGGAATTCATAGAGTCCTTGTATAGCTGTAACTGCTTGATTGACTGTTTTTGGGCTACGTTTGGAAACTATTTCACGTACTTCTTCAGAGATGACTTCTACTTCGCCACCAAGGAGATACCAGTTGACAAAATCAGCCAGTTCTTGGAGTCCTACATCTTGCCAGCTAAGAGATTTATATTCTAGCCACTGCCAGAAATCTACTAATCGGCAAGCATAGGTGTTAACGGTATTAGCTGCTAATTGACGCTTACGGCAGTAGTTTAAGTATCGCTGGATTGGTTCTATTGGCAAGCAAGTGTCTGTGTCAAATACACAGCAAAATTTTTCCTCTGTTTGAGGATCAATTGCTCTTTCTAGCTTTATCACTTTCTACATCGTGGAAGTTTTACTTTAGTAACTTTACCATGAAGAATAAGCTATTTGTTGTTGTTTATCTATATTATGTAATATAAAATTGTTGTTGTTATAAGGTGAGCCACAAATTACCACATCAATTTCCCGATCGCCAATCTCAGACCGATTCCTAATTTCTTCCCCAGTTGTATCCACAACACTTTTACATAACACTGAGGAAAAAGGGAAATTAAATTCATGTGTTGCACAGTGGATGGGGTCAATTTCCACAGATGCCAGCACATCAAAACCGGCTTGCTCAAAGCCGAGAGTCATACCGCCCGCACCGGCAAACAAATCAACTGCGATCGCTCGTTGTTTTCTCATCTCATGAGCCATGACAATCTAATACGAATTACGAATTATTTGGTCGCATTTGCAAAATTTCTAGAGCAGCGCGATCGCACACTCCAATTTCTCCCAAATTCTGCCGCATTTCTTCATAATCTAGCAAAGTTTGCTGTCTGCGAATGGGATTAAGCAGCAGTTCCATCGCCGCTTGGATAATATTCTCTGGTGTGGCTTGCTCTTGTAAAAATTCCGGCACAATCGGCTTCATCACTACTAAATTGGGTGGCGATGCGAAGGTTATAGAACCTTTGAGGATTTTACGAGCTATCCACGCAGTCAGGGAACTTAGACGGTAAACTACAACTTGCGGCACGTTGAACAGGGCAAGTTCTAAGTTGACAGTACCAGATTTGCTAATGGCTAAGTCAGCAGCTGCAAAAACTTCTTTGTGTTGACCTGATAAAACTGTAGCTCGCAAACCGTAACGCTCAATTGCCTCTTCAATTGGTTGTCTAAAGATTTCTAAAGACAGGGGAATCCAAAAATGAACTTCAGGTAATTTAGCTTGAATAATTTGGGCAGCTTGAAAAATTACTGGTAAAAGATATTTTAATTCTTGGCGGCGAGAAGCGGGAAGGAGTGCGATCGCAATTTGTTCTGCTGCAATCCCCAGTGCTGCACGGGCTGCTTCTCGACTAGGAGCGTCCTGCATTCGGTCAACCAAAGGATGCCCTACCCAAATAACTTTTGCGCCTTTCTCCCGAAAGTAACGGGCTTCTTGTGGAAAGATTGCCAGCAGCTTATCTGTAAAGCTAACAATTCTGTTAGTCCTACGCAAACTTAATGACCAAGCCCACTCTTGGGGAGCAATATAATATACCACAGGCACATCTGGTAATTGCTGTTTCATATAAGTCCCAATTCCTATATTGGGACTCATATAATCAATCAGCACCACTAAATCAGGTGGATTTTGTTTTAGGGAAGCGATCGCCTGACGTTGCACACGAATAGTTGGCAAAATATAAGGTAGATTTTCTAAAATCCCCATTGAGCCAATACTACTCGTATTTCCCAGTAGTATTGCCCCAGCCTCTAGCATTTTTTCTCCACCCAGCGCCAAAATTTCTAATTCCAACCCAATCGCCACAGCTTGACGCTTCAGTGCTGTAATTAGCAGCGACCCTTGCAAATCGCCAGAGACTTCGCCAGTGCTGATGAATATCCGCATTTGATAATTGTGTTACTAAAAATTAGCAGTAAGGAGTGAGTAGTTATACTATTTATGTATAAAAATACGTAGTTTAGCCCAGGTCGGCGGGCTTTGTTTGTGTACCCCCAAGCTAGAAGCCTGGGGGTATTAGGAGTTAGGACTTAAAAATTTAATTCATAACTCATCACTCGCGCCTTTTTTCCCTTTACCGGGAATCAAACCACGCCTTCCTGGCATCTGAGAAAGTAGCAGGAAACGACGCAGATGCTGCAATTGTTCGCTATCCCCTAACAGTTCCAGCTGCTCCAAGGCATCCTTAAAAAACAAGTCAGAGCGGTAGAGAATGCGGAAAGCTTTTTTCAGCAATTGCAAATTTGCTGAGTCTATCCCAGACCGTTTGAGTCCGACAAGGTTTAGGGTTCGCACCCGCGCCGGATTTCCCTCCACCAGCATATATGGAGCCACATCCCGGTCAATACGTGCCATGCCCCCTACCATTGCGTGTCTACCAATATGTACAAATTGATGGACACCTAAAACCCCACTCAGCCTAGCGCGTGATTCTATATGGACATGACCTGCTAACGCCACAGAATTAGCAATCACTACCTGGTCTTCAATCACGCAGTTATGAGCTACATGAACATAAGCCATCAGCAGATTCCCATCGCCAATTACCGTCGCTTCACCGGCACCAGTAGCGCGGTTAATGGTAACGTACTCACGAATCAAGTTGTTATCGCCAATTTTGACCCAGGTTGGTTCTCCTACAAACTTGAGATCCTGGGGTTCCATACCGATGGCTGCACCTGTAAAAATCTGATTTTGCGCCCCAATTTCACAAGGCCCCTCTAACACTACGTGAGCGCCAATTATTGTTTCAGGGCCCACTTTGACATGCGCTCCAATTACAGCATAGGCACCGACTTGCACTGTATGGTGGAGTTCCGATTTAGGATGAATTACAGCAGTTGGATGAATAAGCGTTTTCAAGGGTGAATCTCCAGAACTGTCTTGATAAGCCAGCGCCGTGCGGGAGTTTTCGAGGCATCGCGTTGCTCTGGTTAAAAGAGTCGTAGCGGCTGCCGTCCCATTGAGGCAACTGGCATTGTTGAGCGTGAAGTATTTCAGTGAACGAAAGTGTCGGGCAAAGCAAGTTAAGTGTGAATGAGAGTGCGTCTCGTAAAGAGGGCGTCGAAAATCAAGAAATTATTAAGATGCTGTTGTGGATTTTTTTTCACTGAAATCCTTTTTCAGGATTCAGTCGGGGCACTTCACGGCTATGCGAATACCACGAAAGCAAACTTTTAGTTAATTAGAGAAAACATTAATTCGCCTTCACAAGCGAGTTCACCGTCAACTTCGGCAATACCTCGCATCTTACCGAAACGACGTTGTTTTACCCATAACAGTTCCACCGCCATTACTAGTTGATCTCCCGGTACAACTTGGCGGCGAAAGCGGACTTTATCGATACCAGCGAAGACGAATAGTCCGCCCTCTACCGGAGACATTTGAGTTAGGACAATACCTCCGACTTGTGCCATTGCTTCGACAATTAACACTCCTGGCATCAGTGAACGTCCAGGGAAATGACCTTGAAAATGAGGTTCATTGACGGTGACATTTTTAATGCCCACGGCTCGTTTTCCTGGAACGTAGTCCCTTATTTTATCTATAAGTAGAAATGGGTAGCGGTGAGGTAACAGTTTCTGAATTTCTTCAGATGTAAAAGTTGTTTTAATCTCAGATGTGATTGTAGTTTCATTTGTAGTATCTTGTTCGGTAGATGTAGATGCGATCGCATTGATGCTATTAACTTCGGTAAGGATTGACATGAGCCGTGTGGTTGATTTTTAATCTGGAAGTTGCGTGCTTATGCGTGTAAATACTTAAAAAATTTTAATTTTAGGCTTTAGATACAATCTAAAATCCGTCTTGGAAAGTCTCCTAGCAACTTTCCGCAAAATCTAAAATTTTCTGAGCCAGCTGAATGTGTAAATTGTGGCTGGCTTTATACGCTAAGAAATGAGCAATAGGAAAAGCTCCTAGTAAACTTAAATCTCCTACTAAATCCAATATTTTATGACGGACTGGCTCATTTGCAAATCTTAATGGTGGATTTAACCAGCCATCTGGCCCACAAATGAGTGCATTATCCAAACTCCCACCTTTAATTAAACCTGTTTGTTGTAAATGTTCAATTTGATGCAGTAAGCCAAAAGTCCGGGCAGGAGCAATTTCCGCAGCAAAGCTAGCAGAAGCGTTTCCTAGTTCAACCGTTGGTGACCAACTATGCCATTGATTACCTATAGCAGGCAAGTCAAAATCAATACCGTAGCTAAAGCGGGTTTCCGGCGCTGGGAGAGCACATACAAAAGCATCCCCTTGATAGACCCATATTGGCTCTTTAACAGCCAAAAATTCTTGGTTGTTAACTAGTTGTGATACTAAGCCAACTTGAGCAATATTGGTTGTCCACACCTTTGCCGAACCATCTAAAAGTGGAACTTCTGGGCTGTCAATTTCAATGCGGGCGTTATCCACACCCATACCCGAAAGCGCTGCAAGTAAATGTTCTACCGTGCGAACACATACCTCACCCTTACCTAACTGAGTTGAGAGAACAGTTTGGCTAACCGCCGCAACTTGGGCTGGAATTATCGGCAAATCCGGTAAATCCACCCGCACAAAGTAGCGCCCACTTCCTGCTTCAGTTGGTAGTATCCGCACCTGGGTACTCACACCGCTATGCAGTCCCACTCCAGTTTGGGTGATTTCTGCTGCTAGAGTGTGCTGTTGCATAGCCGAAAAGTCAATATATTTCGTTTACTATTGTTCATCGTCTGTTTTGGTAGAATCCCTGATATTCTCCTAAAAATGCAAATAATCCCTTTATCGGAACAGTATTGAGGTAAATGTAAAAATTAGCAAGCTAATCCAAAAAAGTTAATTGTCATTTGTCCTTTGTCAGTTGTCCTTTGTGATTCACTAATGACCAATGACTAATGACAACTGACTAATGACAAATTAAAATCTTTCGCCAATACCAAAATTAATCCGGCTATCACCGTCATCGTTGATACCATAGTCAATCCGAATTGGCCCCAGTGGAGACTGGACGCGAACGCCGACACCATAGCCGAAACCACTGCCGTTTTTGTTCAGTATTTCAGCTGCTCTGGTAGTAGTTCCCAGATCACTGCCGACATCAAAAAATAGTGCACCGCTCACTACTGAAAAAACTGGGAACCGATATTCAACAGATGCCTGTACATAACTGCGTCCACTGCTCAATGCTCCTTCTTCATAACCCCGAACGGAGTTGCTACCGCCAATGGTAAAGGCTTCGTAGGGAGGCAAGTCACCAACGATGGTTCCGGCTTGTAAGTTAAATGCTAAGGTTTGCGCCCCCTTGCTGAGACTAATAAGCTTGATGGGTAAATATTGGCTGTAGCTACCCCGCAATCGGGTGAGAAAAATGTTACCTAGTCCTATAGGGACTGACTGATCGACTCCAAACCGGAGATAAGAACCGCTAGTAGGTTGCAGGGGGTTATTACGGAGATCGCGCTGTGCCCCCAGTTGCAACAGTAGTAAATCGTCTTGACCCGTGTTAGAGAAGCTAAGAGGAATTTCATCACTGGTGCGGTTACCATTATCGTCAAACACCGCTCCTGTTTCTCTGAGATTGCCATCAGCATCACGGGCGGAAACTCGTTGATACTGTAAACCGGCTGAGGCTGTCCATACGGAACTTTTGTAGGGATTGGCGGACAGGGGACGGGTAAAAGTGACACCACCACCTAGACGGAGAATGCGCGGGCGATCCTGAGAATCTGTATTAGTGAGATTATCTGGGTTGAAGGTTCTAATATCTTCATCTTTGCCATCAAAAATCAACGAAATGGAACTGCGGCGAAAAAGATTGGTTGTGTAGGAAGTCCGGTAAGGATCTCCGGCAATCCAGGGGTCGGTAAACCGCACGTCAAACAGGAGTTCTCGTTCTCCCACCTGTACTTCTGCACCCAGTTTTTGATTCCTGCCATTCAGGTTTTGCTGTTGATAGCTAACTGTGCCAAAAAGTCCGCTAGCAGAACTAATCCCTGCCCCAGCCGCAATAGAACCACTGCTGCGTTCAGCTACATTCACTACTACATCCACCTTGCTGGGGTCAGTACCAGGGTCAAGGGAGACATTTACATCTTCAAATAGTCCCAATCCATATACCCGCTGTAGGTCTTTTTGCACCGTGTTGCGGTTGAATACTTGTCCTGGCTTTAATTCCAATTCTCGTGTGATGATGTAAGGCTGTGTCCGTCCCCGAATCGGTTGTCCTTTCTCGTCTGTCTCCTGACCATCTTTATTACGGAACCGGACTCTGATATTCTCTACCACCCCTTCTGCTACTTGCAAAGTAACAACTCCGTTTTCAGAGACTTTGGGCGCTCCAATTACGTTTGCTAGCGCGTAACCTTGGTCTTGATAACGCTTGTTTAACTGCTTGATGGCTTCTTGCAAGTCACGCAAGTTGAGGATTTTGCCATACTGCTCGCGAAAGACTTCATCTACAGTGTTAGGTGGTAGTACGGAGGGAACACCAGTGCCGGGATTGGCTTGGACTTCGACCTTTGTGAGGACGGGGTTGGGCTGCACAACAAAGCTCACTCGCACTCCCAAGGGAGTATCTTCTGGCGCTGCTTGGACGTTGGAGAAGAAACCAGTACCAAAGATGGCGTTAATATCTTCTTGCAGTTGGCTGCGGGTTGTCGTTCGTCCTGGTTGGGTACGGATTACTTTGTAAACTTGGTCTTCTAGTTCTGGTGATAGTTGCCCAGCCTGTGATCTAACTAATACTTCCGACACCAGCACGCGGGGGTCATTTGCTTCTGGGATTGCATTGGGTTCAGTATTTCCCGGTGTTGTTGGCGGGTTAGCATTCTGCGGACTGGGAGTAGCGTCTGGGCTTGGGGTAGGTGTTCGTTGCTGACTATCTGGGAATGGAATGTCTGGAGCGGAAGATGGTTCTGGAGTTGTCGGTAATACTGGTTCGGTTGTCGGTGGATTGACATTTTCTGGGACTGGAGTAGTCTCAGGAGTTGGGGTAGGTGTTCGTTGCTGACTATCTGGGAATGGAATGTCTGGAGCGGGAGATGGCTGTTGAGTAGGGCTGGGATTTATTTGAGGGGTTTGTGCAGTTTTTGGTGCTGTGGAGGTTGGTACTATTACCTCTGAAGTTGCGTAGGCGTAGCCCGCCGCAGGCATCGCTGCTGGATTGGTAGGGTAAACTGCAACAACGCGGGATTGAAGATGTTCTGCCTCTGCAACCCCTGTGAAATTAGGTCGAGATTCTAGATTTTCACTAGAGTCACCCTGACTAGTGTCTTTTTCTGGCTGCTGATTTGTTCCTAATGTCAAAACTTCTGTTGTCTGTTTTAAACTGTTGGCGGTTTGTGCATTTGCACTTAGTGAGCCACCCAATGGGACTGTTATTGCTACTACTGCCAGCAATACGGGAGATAAACGCATTTTACTTATGATTCCTCTTCACGACCACACACACCATCACAAGGCAATAATGCCCTTATACCAAAGGTAAAACTCAAAACATAATTTTTTTCTTTTGCTTTTTTACTTTACAAGGCAAAAGGTAAAAGGCAAAAGTCAAATATAATTCCTTCTTAACTTTTGGTTTCTACTTGTTTAGCTTGTCGTTTCTACTGCTTTTAGCACTCGTTGTAAAACCTCCTGGTAGGCATCCTCTATGTTCCCTAAGTCCCGGCGAAAGCGGTCTTTGTCCATTACCCGGCGGTTTAAGTCCTCTTCTGCAATATCCCACAAACGGCAGGTGTCGGGGCTAATTTCATCTGCCAAGAGCAACTGCTGTTGTGAGTCCAAACCAAACTCTAGTTTGAAATCTACTAGGGTAATGCCGCACCTCTGCCAAAAGTTACCAAGAAATTCGTTGATTTCCAATGCTAGATGTGTAATTGCGTCCACTTGTTCCAAAGTTGCTAATTCTAGTAGGTAAAGGCGATCGCTTGTCAATAAAGGATCTCCCAATGGATCATTTTTGTAATAAAACTCAACCAAAGGCTTTTTCAGAACCTTACCCAGTGGTAACCCTGTTTGCTGACACAGACTGCCAGCAGCAATATTTCTGACAACTACTTCTAAGGGTAAAATCTTTACTGCCTTTACCCGCATCTGATTCGGGGCAGGGCTGTCGATAAAGTGAGTCTTTATACCATTTGCCTCCAACTGTTTAAAAAGTTGGCTGGAAATACTACAATTAATCATTCCTTTCCCTTGGATGCTGCCACGCTTTTGGGCGTTAAACGCCGTGGCGTCGTCCTTAAAATCCGCCAACAAGACTTCTGGATCGTCCGTTGTGTAAAGAATTTTCGCTTTGCCTTCGTATAACTTGGAATTAACAGACATGGTGGCAGGTAAGTTCTAGGCGATGGACAAAAGTTGTCCTTTGAGGCTTCACCATTTTATCTTTAGTTTTTAACTATTAGCCATTGATGATTATTGAAGAGGATGCGGGGACACGGTTAATTGGGTAAAGAGGAAGATTTTCCCCTCTACCCTACTTAATCCTTTACCTCTTTTTGGGCACTGATCAGTAGAAAGTTGCTAAAGATTCAGTTGTAAATCTCTAACTTTTATATGAGGACAATTAACTTTGTGCATAGTGTGTTTGCCTAAGTAGTTTGACCTCAAAAAATTAGTAATTATTTTTGCACAAATAATTACTAACACATACGGATATGCTTTAATAGCTTGTAGCTCAGGGTTTCAACTGAAGTTAATTACAATCTGAACTTCATAAATTAAGATGAGATAAATTGACAACTGGGAGGAAAGTCAAACATTCTCTCTAGTCCCTTAGTATAAACTTTTTTTGTAACATTTACAGTTAAGTATTTCAAGCTTAGTCCTCTAGTCAGAAAATCTGAAGCAACAATTCCCGTATAAATAATTGTAAAAGGAATTCGATGATTCGATTTGCCGTAGTCTGACGAAAGTAAAGATCAGGGTAGCTAGTGATTCAGCTTTAGAAATTAAAACAGAAGGGGAGTTGAATAAATTGGAGAACAAAATAGTGAATAAGGATGATTTTCTCTACCCTCGTGGTCGCTACTACGGTCAGGTAAAGCCAGAAAACTTGGTTTTTAATGCGAATCTACAGGAATTTGCCCAACGAGTAAGCTACATTTGCAATTTAGAAACAGGTGGAAAAATGCCTCCAGGTCAAGCTTACGAACAAATAAAGGATTTATGGAAACAGTTGAAACGCTCAAAAAAAGAGCTAAGAATTGGCGAAGACCCGTTTCAGGATGACCAGGGGGAGGTTGAAGGTTGAAGGTTGAAGGAGCAGGGAGCAGGGGAGCAGGGGGAGAAGAATTAATAACCCATGCCCAATGCTCCATGACTATTTAGTAAGCATTGTCCAAATACCATCCCAGGACTTTGGGGGCGGGGCTTGTTGGTAATTACGCGCCCGTTCTAGGTGGATATCAACAGCTTGATCTTGGGGTTGGATGCATTTGGCGGCTTGAAAAGAGGCGATCGCTTGTGAGAAGTTGCGCGATAAATAAGCTATTCGTCCAGTATGATAATGAAATAAAAACTCTTGAGTGTTGGCATCAAGGGGAGTAGTGCGATCGCCAATTAGCTCGTAAATATTCACTGCCTGGTGCTTGCCTTTAACGCGAATTTTATCTAACTGGCGTACCCAAATGCGATCGCTGCACAATTGGTAAGTAAATTCACTCAAGAGAATATCACAACCATATTCTTTAGTTACCGCTTCCAAGCGCGAACTCAAATTTACACTATCCCCAATTACGGTGTAATCCATGCGTTTGCGGGAACCAATATTACCCGAAACCACATCGCCAGAACTAATCCCAATGCCAATACGAATTTGTGGCTGCGCTTCGATAATTCGCCTCTGATTAAATTCCTCTAAGCGGCGTCTCATGTCTAAGGCTGATTGCACTGCCTTCCAAGCATGATTTTCTGTAAGTGGTAATGGTGCACCAAATACTGCCATTAAGGCATCACCAATAAATTTATCGAGAGTGCCTTCATAGTTAAAAACCGCCTCCACCATCGTTTCAAAATACTGATTGAGCAGCAATACCACCTCAGCTGCACCGAGATTTTCGGTAAGTGTTGTGTAACCTCGAATATCAGAAAACAAGATGGTTACTTCCTTCCGCTCACCCACCATTAAAGCATCTTCCCCCAGTGCCATAACTTGTTCAGCTACATGAGGCGTTAGGTAGCGGGACATGGTAGTTTTCATCCGTTTTTCCTGAGTGATGTCTTCCAACACCACCAAACCACCTCTGACACTGCCTTCTGGGTTAGTTAGGGGATTAACAGTGAGATTGATACTGCGTTCTAATTTTTGCACCTGATCAGAGGTGAGAAACTCAGATTGGGGAGTGAGGGGTAGATTCCAGGCAATGAAAACATCGGGGTTGGTGCGATCGCGTACTGCTAAAATTGAATGCTGAGTCCTGAGTCTTGAGTATTGAGTCTCACTTTTAACTTCTAACTCCTCACTCATAACTTGATATAGTCCCACTATCAAACTTTGCTCTGGAACATAATGTTTAGCTCCAGTTTTTAAACTATCTTCTAGTCGCATTTGGAGATTTTCAATCGGCACAACTTCCCAAACTAGGCGGCCAATCAAATTTTGTTCCCACAAAAGCTTGTTGTTTTTGCTATTAGCGTCTGTTCTCGGACAACCCAGCAACTCCAGTGCCGCATCATTAATCGTAACAATCCGTCCTGCCATATCTGTAGAAATTACTGCATCTGACAGACTTTGTAAAATGTCTTTTTGATACTGTTTTTCTATCAGCACATTTTCAAACAGGCGAGCATTTTCTAAAGCAACTCCCGCCTGAATATTAAAAGCCCGCATAAATTCTTCATCAGAAGCAGTAAAACTGCTTTGTTGCTTATTAATTAATTGCGTGACCCCAATCAATTCATTTGCAGAATTAAATACTGGCAAACATAGGATATTGCGAGTTATATATCCAGTTTTTCTATCTGTAGTCGGGTCAAAGCGGGGGTCTTTGTAGGCATCGGAGATATTTAGGGCTTCACCAGTGGAAGCCACATAGCCAGCAATGCCACGGTTAGCGGGAACGCGGATTTCGATCAAGCTTGTGCCATCCACCGTCGCTACCTTTGTCCAGAGTTCGCTGATCTCTTTACGATACAAAAACAGCGTACTACGGTCTGCTTGCATTAAAATTCGAGCTTGCTCCATGACTATCTGCAAAGTTGCTTCTAAATCCAGACTTTGCCCCAATGTCTGAGTTGCCCGTAACAAAGCTGTTACACCTCTTTGATTGCGAGCTGCTACATAGAAAGATTGACAAGTTTCCAGGATAATCCCAATAGAAGCGGCAAAGTCTCGAAAACGTTCTTCATCATCATGATTAAACGGAATATTCCCAGTTTTATTAGCGAGTTGCACTACCGCTACAGTCTGGTTTTTGCTACTGATAACAGGCATACATAAAATATTGTGGATTTTGTAGCCCATTTGTTTTTCAAGTTCTGGGCTAAATAGGGGGTGAGTATAAGTTTCAGATATATTTAGATATTGACCTGTACTAGCAACATGACCAGGAATACCCACTGTGATGGGAGTACGAATTTCTAAGAATTTTTGGGTATTATCTTGGGGAACTTTTGACCACAGTTGACCTTTGTCATAGTCAACTAAAAAAATAGCTGTATGTTCTGCTTGGAGAATTTGACCAATTTTGAGTGTGATAGCTTCTAGCACCTTTTCCAACATAGTTTCTAGAGCTTCATTATTGATTAGTTCAATGGCTCTGAGAAATTGCTGGAACTCGGCGGTTATGAAGTCGAGTAAGCAAACAAATTCATTAACAGATAAGTCTTTAACGCGACCTAGTAAGGCGTGAGTGCGATTAACTTGAGTAAGTTCAGTTAATGTAGCCAAGACGCTGCCAGGATTGGGGAGTGTCATGGAGATTTTAGATTTTAGATTTTAGATTTTAGATTTTGGGGATTGAGAGGTTTGAGGTTCTGAGCTTCATTAATAGACCTCTTGCATAAATAATTTTTTGTCTCACGCAAAGGCGCAAAGGCGCAAAGAAGAAGTTGAAAAGAAGGAATTTTGCAAGAAGTCTAATGAGTCTTTGAGGGAGATGAACGAGTCTCTAGTTACCCTTGTCTTTTACTTCCTACTCCCCAATTTTGCCAAATGTTCAGAAAATATCATCTTTTGATAGTAATTTTGTAGCTGACAGGTGGCAGCTGCCCAACCCCAACTTTCTGCTTCCCGGCGAGCATTTTGACGAATGATGTCTCGTTGTCGTTTTTGTTGTAGGAGGCGGACAGTAGCTGCGATCGCTCCTTGAACGTCTGCTGTTGGCTCAAAAAGATATCCATTTATCCCATCTGTCACAATATCGGGAATTCCTCCAGAACGAGCTGCTACAACCGGACAGCCAGCAGCCATCGCTTCTAGTAGTACTAAGCCTAGTGTTTCTGTACGGGAGGGAAAGATAAAGGCATCAGCGCTAGCAAAGGCAGAGCCTAACTCTTGCCCCATGAGATACCCAACAAAATAAGTGTTTGTGCCAGCAAAGTGTTTTTCCAGTGTTTGACGGTGGGGGCCATCCCCAACCAATGCTAACCGCGCTTGGGGAATTGCCTCTAAAATTGGTTTGATGCGTTCAATTTCTTTTTCAGCCGAAAGCCGCCCGACGTAAAGTAACAAGGGACTTTCTGGATGATTTTGTGATAGTTGCGATCGCATCTCTACACTAGCCAAATCGGGGTGAAATAGTTCCGTATCCACGCCACGCTGCCACAAATCTACCCGTTCAATACCATGTGCTGTCAGTTCCTCCACCATTGCTGTGGAGGTACACAGATTCAAAGCTGCTTGATTATGAGCGCCTTTGAGCAGTTCCCAAAGAAAACCTTCCAGCATCCCCAAGCCGTAATGCTGAAGATATTGGGGTAAATGGGTATGATAAGACGCTACTAAGGGGATTTTGAGGATTTTACTATAAAATATCCCAGATAAACCCAAAACTGCTGGATTTACGACATGAATAATATCTGGCTTAAACTCTTCTAAAGCGTACCCAATGGCTGGGCGGGGAAGTGCCATTTTCAATTCTGGATACAATGGCAGAGGAAAGCCAGTAACGCCGTAAACTTTAGCGCCTTTGTGTTCTGTGATGCCTCCATCAGGGGCAATTACCAGCACTTGATTACCATTGCGCTGTAGATGATCAATAGTATGGCGCAGGCGCGTTACAATGCCATCAACCTTGGGCAAGAAGGTTTCGGTAAATAGGGCAATTCTCATATAAAACTATTTAGTACAGGCAGATAATCTCAGCTTAGAGTGCATTTTGCTATTAAATCCAGAGTAAACTGTCTCGCGTGCTGTAATCAATTCTGCACAGTCAAAATAACTATGGTAAAAGCAAATTTAATAAGCTGTTACGCATTTAATTTGTACATTTACCTGATGACTGATGACTGAAAACACGTCAACAGTCAACAACATCAAAAGTGTTTATATAGTTTAGACGCGCATCAGCTTAATAACTGGACGATACGCAGGGTAAATAATAACTAATTGGTCGTCATATTGTGCTAAGACATGACGACCAGTGTTAAACCCACGATTTACTGGGGTTTACCCTAAGTTCTATGCCAAGAGACTTTAGGCAGAATTTGTTTGTGATCAACTCGTTTCTGATACTTGATGGCAAAGTTTAACAGAGAATCGAGTAAAGAATCAGAAAGCAAGTGAGGCTGTAAACCTAAATCGAGCAATTTAGTGTTTTTAGCGTTGAAGTAATGTTCTTCTTTCTCGACTCTAGGATTATCTAGGTGATTGATTTCTACCTTCAATCCCATAGCGTTACCGGCTTTTTTCACCATCAATGCGATGTCGCCGACGCTGAATTGTTCGGTAAATTGGTTAAATACGCGGAATTCAGCAGCTTCGGCAGGGTTAGCGATCGCTAATTCCACACATCGGACTGTATCCCGAATATCCAAAAATCCGCGAGTTTGCCCACCTTTACCGTAGACGGTTAAGGGGTGTGCGATCGCAGCTTGAATGCAAAAGCGGTTCAGTGCTGTACCAAACACGCCATCGTAATCCAGCCGATTAATCAATAATTCGTCCATCCCCGTTTCTTCGGTTAAGACACCATAAACCACACCCTGATTTAAATCCGTTGCCCGCAATCCCCAAATCCGGCAAGCAAAGTGGATGTTATGACTATCATGGACTTTGCTTAAATGGTACATTGAACCAGGCTGCTTGGGATAAGGCAGGGTATCCTTGCGTCCATTGTGTTCAATGGTGATGTACCCTTCTTCGATGTCGATGTTGGGTGTACCGTATTCACCCATCGTCCCCAACTTCACCAAATGACAGTCTGGGAAATCTTCCCGCATGGCATACAGTAAGTTCAACGTACCAACTACGTTATTTACCTGGGTGATAACTGCGTGTTCACGATCAATCATCGAAAATGGAGCCGAACGCTGTTCACCAAAATGCACTAAAGCGTTTGGCTGAAATTGATGTAACGCTTTGTTGAGAAACTCGTAATTAGTAATATCGCCGATGAACAGGTCGATAGATTTACCTGTCAAATCTTGCCAGCGCTGGAGACGTTGCTGAATTAGTGCGATCGGGGTGAGAGTTTCAACACCCAGTTCATTATCCCAGTGCCGCCGCACCAAACTATCTAAAATTCCAACTTCATAACCTCGATTGGAAAGGTAAAGAGCAGTTGCCCAACCGCAATACCCATCGCCACCAATAACCAGGACTTTCATCTTAACCAGTTTTTACTCGCTGATAGCTAAATCTATCAGGTTTATGTCCCTATTAATTATTATTCTGAGGGAGATGTGGATTTTGGGGGACAAGGGGGACAAGGAAAATAACCATGCCCAATGCCCAATGCCCAATGCCCGATATTTCAAGACTTTGAAATCCGATACTGCTGGGCAATGTAATAAAACAAACGATAGTAATCTTGAAATTCTTGGCTCTTGCTTCGTCCCTGCCAAGAGTATTTCACTTGATTCTGAGTTATTGTCAATGTCATCGAACCTACTCGTTGATCAACTTCTACAACCATCATCCCAGATACTCCTTGAGCAGTCTGAAAGTTGGGATTTATTTTTTTTACAGACGAATTTGGTAGCTGATGACTTGCCCACCCCCGAATTTCTACGGTGTTATCCAGTGGTGAAATAAACGTCATTCCATCAGCATTTTCTGGGGCTGCTAAAGAAATCCAGTTACTTGGATATGGAAATTCAAAGCCATAACGCGAGTTGCTATAAGTTTTCCAGGCGATCGCTCCAGCATTAAAATCAAATGCAGTACAACCCCACAGAATTATAAACAGGGCAATGGCTCCGCTAACGCTGGCGGGAAACCGATAAATTCTTCGCCCCAACAATGCCTTCGCCAATTTACGAGTTATTCCCGAATCGGGAAACTGCTGGATAAACTGCACCAGAAGAGCGTTCATTAAAAATTTAATATTTTTTCAGGATATTTACGATTCTCTTTTGAGTTCCCGGTAGAAGAACTTAGAGTAAGTGCTTTATAACACAATTTATGTACAGTGTATCTCAGACAGCCGACGAGCTAACTTTGGAGCTTTTTCACTTCCAAACCAACACATCTTTACAATTTCCACCGAATCTTTCTGTGATTTCCATCGGTAAGCCAAACGACCAAAAACCACCAGACATTGATGTTTCTGGCTTACCAGATTCGGATGTGGCATCTCGCATCCACGCGCAAATTTGGGTAAATGGGGATGAATACCATATCACCGATTTGGGCAGTTCTAATGGTACATATATTAACGGTGTAAAACTTCAACCTCAAGTTTTTTCTCCCCTGCATCCGGGAGACAGAGTTTCCCTTGGGCAGGGAGACAAAATAACTTTTATGTTTAGGGTGCAGCAACACTCTGCATCTGCCACAAAAAATCCTACACCAAACTCCGCGCCAACAAAAATTACAGCGCCTGCGATCGCTAAAGAAGAGAAAGATCAAGTAGTCCTTGCCAGTAAGCTTATTGGCTTAGGATTAATCCTCGCAGGGATTACATTTTTAAGTACAAGCATTTATATCAGTGTTTATTTACGTAGCACACCTGGAATTTTGCTGTGTATGGGAGGTGTAGTAGCTCTGAATTGGGGTGGGGGCAATAATCGGAAACTGGGATGGGTGTTGATTGGCATCGGAATTGCTCTATTTATTGCCAGTGGTGTTGTAATCGGCTCAGTTTCTCTTTTTTCAATGCTGGTGTCATTCGCTGGCATCTCCTGTGGATATCAGTTGTTTACAACCGGAAAGGTGTTCAACTTTAATCCGCTTACGCTCCAAATAATGAAAAAATAAGCCAAGTCAACTCCTTCTCTGCGAGACGCTACGCGAACGGGGAATTCAAAAAAATTCAAATCCCCATAAATAAATTTAGGGGTTTGTATGCTTTCCTCCTTCGGTCAGGCAATCATTAGCTTTATTGTTGATTTAGCGATCGCCAATTAACGTCTAGGTTTCAAGTTTTGAGTTCCTAAGATCCTGATTAATTCTGAGAGGTTCGTAATGAGGGATTTAATCGCCCAATTAAACAGCATTTTACCTCAAAATGTAAACAAATGTAACGAAATTGCCATTAAAACGTTTTGCAGTCTTGACAACCAATAAAAGAACCGATAACTTGATATACATACCCGGGTAAGACCGTTAAAGAGTTATATGCAAACGCCAACTAAGCAAAAGGTCACTTTGTATTTATCGCCAGAGTTGCACAGAAAACTGAAGATTCGTTCAGCAGTCGATTCCGAACCAATGTCAGAACTAGCCGAGCGTGCCCTCGTTTTTTACCTATCTAATTCAGAATTGGTTGACGAGGTAGAAGATTCTACTTATGGGCGGACTCATAGAGTTTATTCATGCCCAACTTGTGATAGTTCACTAGTCTTACGTGATGGCGAACTGGTTACTTTGGGCAATCAACCAGGAGTAGTTGGTCAACAACATCTTTCTATTGATGAAATGGATGAAGATGAAACCCATTCCAAGGGTGAGGAAGAGTTAGTTCCTTGCTAGATAGGAATTATGAATTATTCATGATTCGGTTATCTTTACCAGAAGCAATGTCTCTACTGTCTCTATAAGGTCTCAAGTAGGTCGAAGTATGAAAGAAGAGCTCAATATCCTAATTCAAGCTCAATACCCTTTAATCTACCTTGTGACCTCCGAGGAAGAGCGGGCTGAGTTAGCAGTTTCTACCATCGCCCAGTTGTTAAAGCCCCAGCGTCGAGTATTTATTTGGACAGTAACACACGGGATTGTGGAGTATGGTCAACCCCGGAATGTCACCCAACATAATACCGTGTCTCCAGAGGCGGCGATCGAGTGGATCATCCGGCAGAAAGAACCAAGTATATTTATTCTTAAAGATTTACATCCATTTATAGATGCGCCTGCAACCAACAGATCGTTGCGCGATGCGATCGCCAGCTTCAAAGGTACGCAAAAGAACATCATTTTGATGTCGCCGATGCAGCAAGTGCCCATAGAACTGGAAAAGGAAGTTGTAGTTCTTGATTTTACATTGCCAGATATGGCTGAGTTGAATAAAGTACTTACTTCTCATACAGAGCAAAACCGTGGTCGGCGACTGACAACAGAAGCCAGAGAAAAGCTTCTCAGAGCAGCTTTGGGTTTAACTAAAGATGAAGCTGAGAAAGTCTATCGGAAGGCACAGGTAACTACAGGGCGTTTGACGGAAGATGAAGTAGATATTGTTTTATCTGAGAAAAAGCAACTAATTCGGCGCAATGGCATCTTAGAATACATCGAAGAAGATGAAACCATTGATGCTGTAGGTGGCTTAGAAGAGTTAAAAAGATGGCTCAAACAACGCTCCAACGCCTTTACAGAAAGAGCGAGAGAGTATGGTTTGCCTCAACCAAAGGGGATGTTAATTCTCGGAGTTCCCGGTTGTGGTAAGTCGTTAATTGCTAAAACTACTTCCCGGCTGTGGGGTTTACCACTGTTGCGGTTGGATATGGGGCGAGTCTACGACGGCTCAATGGTGGGACGAAGTGAGGCAAATCTGCGAAACGCCCTGAAAACAGCAGAATCTATTTCCCCAGCGATTTTGTTTATCGATGAATTGGATAAATCCTTTGCTGGTAGTGGAGGTTCGTCTGATTCTGATGGGGGGACTTCCAGTAGAATCTTCGGCTCTTTCCTCACATGGATGCAAGATAAGAAATCACCAGTGTTTGTGATGGCAACTGCCAACAGAGTAGAACGCTTACCTGGCGAATTTTTGAGGAAAGGACGCTTTGATGAAATTTTCTTTGTGGATCTGCCAACACCTGAAGAACGCCAGCAGATTTTCAATATTCACCTGACGAAACGCCGTGAAGACATCTCTCGATTCGATCTTGAGCAACTAGCCAAGATGTCTGATGGCTTTTCTGGGGCAGAAGTTGAGCAAGCGATCGTTGCGGCAATGTATGAAGCTTTTGCCCAAGATCGGGAGTTCACCCAACTAGATATTATTGCTGCACTGAAGGCAACATTGCCGCTGTCTCGAACGATGCAAGAACAAGTAACGGCTCTGAGAGATTGGGCCAGACAGCGCGCACGCCCCGCAGCATCCTCCGTAGCTGAATATCAGCGAATGGAGTTTTAAAAGCTTTCCTCTGCCATCCCAGGGGGAAAGGCTAGCTCTGAATGCTAGCAGTTATAAGAAAAGCCGCATCCTGTTAAGCGCGGCTTCGACCAAAACAAACCGTTGTCGTTTTTCTCAATCTTCTCACTGGAGGAAACCCAAATGTCTCACTTTAGCACCCTGCGTACCAAAATCACCGATGCCGAAATCCTCAAGGCTTCCTTGCGCGACCTCGGTATCAGCGTAAAGACTGAAGCTGATGTCCGTGGTTATAACGGTCAGCGTGTCCGTTCTGACATCGTTGCGATGTTGGATGGCGAATATGACCTCGGCTGGTCTCGCAACAGCGATGGTTCTTTTGACCTAATTGCTGACTTGTGGGGAGTTGCTAAGAAGCACAATCAAACCGAGTTGATCAACTCTATCAACCAAAAGTATGCAGTTAACAAAACTTTGGCTGAAGTAAAACAACGCGGTCTGCAAAACGCTAACGTGAAGTTGGTATTGCAATAACAATTCCTCTGCGCGTTCCCAAAGCTGCACGGGTTAACCATCTAAATAGCGGTTAACCCGCTTTTTTATCGGGACTGAGATTTATTTCTCAGTCCCGATTTTTATAAGGGCTATTTTGCGTTTGAGCTACACGCATAATCCAGTTGGGCGATTAAGGATTCTTCTAGTTCGGCTTCGGGTTGGGTGGTCATAATTCACTCAAGACTGTAAGGATTTATAATTTTAACTGGTGTCAGTTTAAAATCATCAACATTGCGGGTAACTAAAGTTAATTTATAATGATGTGCTGTTGCGGCAATCAGACTATCCATTACGGCTAATTTTTTACCTTTCAATTCTGAAGAAGCAGAAAATTTTGCCCAATTATCTAAAATATCATCGTTTATCGGTAAAATATGAGAAGAAAATTCAGTTTCTACTTTTTGCAGCCATATTTTTAGTTTTTGATATAGTTCAGGTTGTGAGTCTTTGATCTTATAAATCCCTTTTTTTATTTCAGCGATGGTAATACTACTTAAAAACAGTTGTTCAATCGGTTGCTGATTAAACCATTGACTAACTTGGGGGTTGGGAGCTTTTTTAACAAACTCAGACATTACACAGGTGTCTATTAGATAAGTCATAGTTCAAAATTCCTGCCTGTGTCTCTATCACGTTCAAACAACGAGGCGATATCATCTTCGGCAGATTCGTCGTCTATAAAACGTAGTCGCTCAAACAAAGGCAGGTCTTTTTTTTGCTGCTGCAAGTAATTGGATAATATTTTAATGACTGCTTCCTGTGGATTTTCATAGTGACTGAGTGCGATAATTTCATTAATTAGTTCATCATCTATTGTGATAATGGTCATCATTTTGTCCTCGGTTGTGTTAAATAAAATTTATGCAATATGAATGATTTTGTTAATTAGTCTAGTCAATACTAATTTAAAATTAGTAATTTTATTTCATCGTACTAACATTGATGTGTTCAGCATGACAATCAGGCTTATTTTTAATTAACTTAAGAAGTTCTGCTTTATGTCGAAGCAACCATTCAGGATTGTTACTAGGGTACAAATATATGTTGTAAGTGTAAGTATATACCTCCCAATCAATTTTGGAAACTGCTTTGCAATGATAAAAGAAGTTAACTACTCTTGTTAGAGTATTTATAGGCTTTTCACGATCTGATATAAATGATAAATCAAGATTTTGTTGAGTAATCAATTTTGTTGTATTACACCTAAAATCAATTTCATGCTGGCCTTTACATCTATTGCAAGTAACACACAGAGTTTGTGAGTTTTCTTTAGATGTTTCACCACCCATAGAAAACGGTTTAATATGATCGATTTGTAATTTACCTTTGGTATTGACTCCACAACATAGACAAGTATACCCGTCTCGTTTTTTAACTTCTTCTTTTTCTACTTCGTTTAGTTCTATTATTTCTGGTGGAATAATCTCAGATGGAGTAATTTTACCTTCAGGCTTAGGATTAATAATGTTTCTAATTGCTGCATCAACAGCTGTTTCAAATCGAATCAAGCTTTTGTAAAAAACTTTCCACAATGTTTCGGGCTGAGAAAACTCCTTGTCTAAATATTCGTATTTTAAGCGAGATGAAAAATCAATTACTTTATAAGCAATTTTATCTAAGTCATAGGTTTCTCTTTGCTCAAATGAATGGTATTCTGGTGCAGATTGATATGGATCTTGAGCAATGTGGCGAACAATTTTAATTAAATCTGGCTCAAGCTTTTGTCCAATATCATCAGTTTTGCGGTCGAAACATTTATTTATCCATTTTTCAACTTTAGGCTGCATCAATTCATCATCAAGATATTCTTTAGACGATTCATCTAGTAAGTTTGCGGAAAGAATGAATTTAATAAAATCCTTAAATTTATCTTTCGTATGTTCATATACCATCACAAATTCAGTAGATGCTTCCGTTGATTTATGCTTATTGTCAGCGTTAGGATATACAATTTCAGTTTTATACCATCCAATAGGACATATTTTTTTGTATTCTATTCGATAATCTCCACCAGTCACAATTGACTTCGATAATTCTTCGATTAGACGAATTGATATATATTCCAGTGGATAATGTCCTATTACAACAGGTTTTGTATCATCAATTGTTTCACCAGCTTTTGGGTCTGCCCAATCAATTAAACGTTTCCATTCATCGAAGAATAAAACTATATTTGCCTCACTGCTACCTCCTACTTTTTTACCCCTTAATGCTCTACCAATCATTTGAGTCATTAAGATAGAGCTTGTTGTTTGGCGAGTAATAAATACTGTCTGAACATTAGGAACATCAACACCCTCTGTTAGCATTCGTACATTGATTAAAACATCAAGCTTACCATCTCTAAATTCCTCCATAATCCTTTGATTATCACTTTGAGTACGTTTATTTCTCGCCTCCGCAGAACCTGGATCAGCATCTATATGTGAATAAATTGCGTCTACTCTAATCTCCTTTTCAAGAAGCTTGCCCTTTTCGATAAGCTTTTCTTTTATATAGACGCATTGAAACCAACGGTCAGCAAAGATAATGGTTTTCCCATAAGCTTCTTTATTTGATGCATAAGTATCTACTATGAAATTGTTTCTGTGTTTATCAGTTGCAAGCTTGTTAATAATTGATTCTGGGAGGTCTTTATGTTGTTTAACTAACCGATCATATAATCCGTCATCAACTTCCAATTCTTTCCCAGTTGAAACTTCAATATACTTAGGTCTAGCTAAAATTTCTTGTAATATTAAACTTTCTTTTTTAGCTTCATAAATAATTTCATTCTCAAATATTTTCCAAAGCCAACCCCTTCTAGCCCTATCATTATAAGTTGGTGTAGCTGTTAGACCTAACAGATGTAATCCTGGGACTAAACCGCGAAGCCCTAAAGCAGAACTTTTTTCACCAATTAATAAGTTTCTGCAACCATAGGCTGGTGAATGATGAGCTTCATCGACTACTACAAAAAGTCCTGTTTCTTTACAACTATCAATAAATTTCTTGAACGCTGTTTCAACTTTATGACCAGAGTTGTCTTTACCATCAGTATGTAAATAATTGATAGCTGTTTGTATTGTCATGATGACAATATCATCAGTTAGTTGTATTGATGATGCTTTCGCATGAGAAGGATTGCTAGAAAAGCACCGAATCTTTAACGTTTTCTTCGGCTCTGGAATATTTGTGGCACTATTTTTAAAAGTAGCTAATGCTTGATCCAACAGGTAAAATGAAGGAGCTAACCAAAGAATCTTAATATTTTTAGGGATTACATGATCACATAACCATCTGACAGCCGTAAATGTCTTGCCAGCACCCGTAGGAAGTACTAAAATTCCACTACCCGGTTTTTCACTGCCAAATTTAAATGTTTGACTCAGGGCTTCAAATGCCTCAATTTGATGCTGGAAGGGTGTTTTAGAGTGGTGGTTAGCAGATTGATCTCTTAATTTATCAAGATTGATGGGTTCGTACATAATGGTGTTGTCCGATTCGGTTTTTATCTAGTGATAATAATTTGACCACTAGGTTAGTTTGCCCATAATGTATGTTTAAACCTCATCTTTTGAAATTTTTACTAACAAACTTGACTTAAATCTAAAACAAACCCAGGTAGTAACGCTTCGCTGCACAGTGTCTTAAATTAGATTCTTCAGTTTTTGTTACTGTGAAACACATAATTACTAATTGCAAGTGAGAATAGAGAGAAGTATTTACAAGAGCTATGAGTACCCAAATTATCATTACCCTTCCAGACGAGATTTACCAACGTGCAGAACGCTTTGCACGGTTGGCAAATCGTGATGTTGCCAGTATTTTAGTAGATACCATTCAACTTTCAATTCCGCCTGTCAGTGGGGACATTACCGACCTTGAGCCTGTATTTGCCCTTTCTGATGAACAAGTCCTGGTGCTGACTGAATTGCAAATGGAATCGGCACAGGATGCACGATTAAGTGAACTACTCGATCGCCAACAATCAGGGACTCTTACTGAAAACGATCGCTTAGAGTTACAAACCCTGATGCAGGTATATCAAGAAGGACTTTTAAGAAAAGCCACTGCGTTGAGCGAAGCTGTCAAACGTGGGTTGATTGAACCCTTAAGCTAGTGAGCCAGATTGTTAACAATCATGGTGAGTGAGGGTGCTGAAGCGAATTGGTAAAATTTATTTCTATAGAAGCAGTGCGACGGGGAACTAGGTAAATTAAAAAAGGCTGTTTTGCAGCATTACCTAATGCTAAAACTTCGCGTAAGTTTTCGCTGTGAGCAATTATTCCATTTGCATTGTAAGCAATATATTGATTTTTATATTAAGTCTAATAACATCTGGCGGTTACGATTTAACCACTTGAACATTTCATCTGTTTCGCTTTTAGAGGGTGTTGTGTTCATATATTTTGAGTACGTTCTTAGTTCTTCTGCTTCGTGGTTTACCACCCTTGATTATTTCGTTGATCATTACCATTACAATGGTTTTGCTGTTGACTTATATTGTCATGCCTAGAGTTAGCCGTTTGTTGAGCTTCTGGCTATATCTTAAATTACGAAAAGTTTAGCGATTGAAATTACTCTAACTCAACTCTATTAATCAAGAGTGATTGGGTTGCTTTCAATCCTCAGCTATATTAACCAACAGCGAACTCGGTAAATTGTCGTTTAAAGGGGGAATGAAAAGCCAAAACGATGTCTTTTTTGGGTATACCTCGACTAATAAGTTCATTGGCGATACCTCCTTCAGTACCATCGTGTTGAATCCAAATTTTTTCGTTTTTAATATCTAGATGCAAAACACAGCCATATACACGGCGCTTATTTGACCACCCCGCGTTGACAACTTGGTAGCGATCGCGTTCTCTATCAAAAATAACTTCTGCTTCGACTTCTTCGTTGCTGGCTTTAATTTCGCTGTAAGCTAGCAACAGTTCTTGAATAAGTTGACGGTACTGTTCTACTTTTGCCATTTTACGATCGCCTCCTCTTCTGGGTCGAAAACAATCAGCCGAACTTGGTAGCGTTGGATTAATAAGTTTGGCAGTTCTAAAGTAAAAAAAGAACGATAGGTGTCTAAAGGAACTGCTAAATATAAAAGTCTCTCAGGTTGTTCTTCTTCAAGTGCTAATTGATATTTGAGATACTGTCCTAGAGCAGTACTAAATTCAGTTGTAGTAGATGGAGCAACAAAGCTTTTAACTTCAACCGCAATTTTTTCTTGATTTCGTTCAGCTGCTAAAACTTTCTCTGCACCGAGGTCGATGTACATATCCAAACCACCAAAACGGAGGAAAAGCGGGTCGTTAGTGATGAGCCAACCCTCTTTCTCTAAAGCTCGTCTTACTGCATCATGGAATATGTCTTTCGCTGGCATAGATTCCTAGCATTTTTATTTGATCATGCTTTGAGTGTAACTGTTTTAGCTCTTTGTATAAACACTGGTATTGTATCTAGATTAGCCTTTTTCGGTACTATAAAACTAGCTTACTGCCTACCAAACTTGATTTAAATCAAAAATAAAACCAGGTAGCAACGTTTCACCGCAAAGGGTTTTAGGATTATTTAAAACTTCAATAGCAGTATTAGAACGATAAATAAAAACTTGGCGTTGTTTTCTATTAATTAACCAACCGATTTATATGTCATTATCAATATACTCTTGCATTTTATCTTGCAAAACTTGCAAGCGATCGCCTACGGTGGTCACTGAGCCTTGCCGTTGGCGCAGCCTCTCGCAGAGAAGTGCGGTAAACTACGCTCTCAGAACGCAATTAAATCACAAACTCAGGACAAAAGGTGGATCTTTAAGGACTACGCACCTTAACCAAGCCTTGCCTTGCCGCAGATGCAGAAGTAGGTAATAAACACAAAAAGCGAGGGAATAATACTCCCTCGCTTTAAAAAAATCTGTACAGTTCATTGGTGACAGGTTAAGGTCATCAAGTATTTGTCACTAACGCACCCTACAATTAAATCCAAGATCCTAAGCCACTACACTCACAGAGAAAGTGAAATCGTTTGCTGTGAGGCTAGTTGATGTAATTCCAAGTAATGAAACCAATTCAGTATTTCCAGTTTTCACCAGACTGTCACTACCCTGTTGTAATAGCGTTAGAGCGCTAAACTGAGTGATGCCAATACCACCTAGCCCAATCACGTCAATGCCGATCGCAAAATCAGTCACGATGTTCTTGCTAGTTGGTAGACTGCCATTAGCAATCCAGAATTGGTCAGCACCAGTACCACCATTCAGGCGATCGCCACCTCCTTGACCAGCAAATAGCACATCATCACCATCGCCACCAAACAACGAGTCATTGATATTAGAGAAGAGTTTGTCATCCCCAGAACCACCGTAAAGACGGTTATTGCTGCCGTTACTGGTAAGGGTATCGTTACCTGAGCCACCGAAGAATAATTGGCGAGAACCTTCAACTACTGTGAGAGTATCATCACCTGCTGCTCCAAACAAATTGTTACTACCACTAGCTTCCACCACGACAATCAGATCATCACCATTGCCACCATCGGCACTGGTCTTTTCAGCAGGGCTGTTTTGACCAATAAATATCTGATCATCACCGTTATTCCCGGATACTGAGGAGTCACTACCTGCAAGCACCGTGTCATCACCGTTCCCGGCAATGATTGTGTTACCTTCAGTAGCTTCTACAAAGTCTGCTCCGTCACCTGCAAAGAACAATTCTCCTGGCTGAACTGTAACATTATCGTCGTTGCTAGAACCAAAGCTGTTTGGGAAAGGAGGCTCTACAACTTGCAGGTTATTGGGTAGTTCAAGAATACCGAGTTTTTCAGCAGCCGTATTGCCCGTAACGTTGAAGTCGTTGTCGTTAATTAAAGCTAGAGTGTTCGGTGCTACTAATGCCAGACCTTCTAATTTTTCGACTCCGGTGTAACCCAACTCAGCAGCATTAGCAATCAAACTTTTGGTCACAAGGGTAATATTTGCAGCAGCTAACTCCGCAGAGGTCAGTTGTTCAATAGTCTTACCCGCTGGTAAGGTAAAGTTAGCCGGGTTGTTGATGTTGGTCGCCCCAGCTAAATCAATTTGGTAAATCAGTTTATTGCCAGCAGATGTACCATTGTCATCTCGCTCAACGATCGCAAATTTGCCGTTACCCAATGAGACTGCATCGCCAATTTTGTCGGTTAACGGTAGACCTTCCAGGCGATATAAATACTCTCCTATTACCTGCTTGGTGACAATGTTAAACTCCAGAATTCGCAGGTTGAAAGAACCCCTAGAAGTCGCGTCATTGGCAACATCTGGATTATCGATCGCACTCTGAATAAAGGCATATAATTTATTACCTTCCAGCGCCACAGCTTCAAATCCTCGGTTATTGCGGCGTTGGGCATAAACTGCTGGCAATGCCTCAGTGCCAAAAGTTCCTGCTGGTTGATCTGGGCTGGGTGCGATCGCAGTTCCTTCAGGGATAAAGCGGTCAATCAGTTTACCATTAACATCAAAGTGGTAAATTGCCGGACGATACTCATCTACCATCCAGTAGTCACCATTTTCTGCAATTACAATTCCCTCTAAATCAGCACCCAAAGGATCGTTAGCTAGGACATTGTTATCTAAGTCAACGGCAATTTCATCTGTGTAGGCTGTGCCATTTGCTCCTGCTTGCAAATTAGGCAGTCCCGTTAATGGCGTTGTTCCATCTTGGCGGAATAATCCTGTTCTCTTAGTAATGCCGATTTCGCCTGTGGTGCGGTTAAGTTCAAAGCTGACTATTTCTGGCTGGAAGTCGGGCAAGAAAAATGGTCTGTTAGCGCCAACGGGTTCACCATTGGGGCCTCGGTCTGTGTGGGTAACAAACTTTAGGTTGCCATTTGCTGCAAACCCTTGGAAATACAACCCAGAAAAACCACCCAAGAAAATATCTTGATTTTCAGAGGTCGTACCTAACTTGGGTAGGTTTTCAAATTCATAGATAGTCAGCCTGGGTTGAGCCACTGGATTGCGTGGATCGTAACTTGTGGTGTCGATATCTAAAGAATTGGGGAAGGCATTGGCAATATTTTCCCACGGCACCAGCTTGAAGTTAGAACTGATGTTTTCTGCTTCATCTCCATCGGTAACTATTGTGGCAGGTTCATTGGAACCATCTTGAGTGACAAACAAACCAAATGGGAAGTTAGGCCCCAGTGGCACGTTAATTACCTCTGCACCGTCTGACTCTTGTACGCTGTCAATTGCCCCATTGTTACCAACGGCAAAGTTACCCACATATTCGTTGTTGCCTTCACGAGTGTAAGCAACAAAGGTGTTGTCGCCTTGGCTGGATGCTAGCAAGTAGCCTGTGCCATTTTTGCCGTAATAAATGGTCAGTCCTTCTACGTCGTCGGTGAGGTGAATACCGCCCAAATCTTTGACTTGATCAATCAACTTGCCAGTGGTGCCACCGTTTGGTTCTGCTTGGAACTTCCAAATGCCCACATTTTCCTGTCCGATGTAGAGGAAGCCAGTTTCCTGGTCTACTACCATACCCTCTGTTTGCGGATCGCGTTCGCCAATTGTCGGTACAGTAAATTCTCGTACTCGTTCAGCCCCAATTTTGCCGTTACCGTTGTCAATCAATTTGAACTGAGCTATATCTCCAGTTTCTCGGCGACTGGTAAAGACATAATAATCATTAGTGATGGGGCTACGGTATAAGGCAAGTCCGTAAGAACTGCGAGTTGATGCGGAATAAGGAGGTTCAAAAGGTGCTGCTTGGAAGATAGTACCAATATTGCTATCAGTGATATCTTCTAGATATTGTCCGGGGGTGTTGGGGTTAATTTTGAAGATTGCTAGTTTATCATTACCGCGATCGCTAGCTACGGCAATATCTATGGATTGATTGCCTAATTTAAAACCGTATTGCAGGTCAATATTGTTGTAGCGAATGCCACCCGGATTAACTGTTTGCAACAAATTACCAGACAAGTCATAAACCCGCAGTCCGGCATTTTTCACTGAGGTTAATACTAGGCTATCAGCAGAATTTGTGGCATTAACATAGACAGCAGGATCATCAGCGTCGGCACGTTGATCGACTGGGAGTGTCTCATCATCCAACAAATCGGGGCGAGTTTCTACCGTGGGTGCAACAGTGGGAACTAAGTCTGCGCCCAAAGTGAGGATTTGGGTAAATTGACTTTGGTTGAAGTTGTTGTCACTCACTAGCACAATCGACTGACGACCATCTGCTAGTTTAGGGCCAAAGGTGATGCCTTCGATGTTATCGGTAGGCAGCTCCAGGTCATTTAAATTCAACACCAAACGTTTTTGAGCAGGTGCGATCGCTGCTAGTTGCTCAGTACTCAGATTATTGAGAGAATCGTAAAAGCTAATGTCTGTTGCACCTTGCAAAGAAACTTCGTAGATTTTGATGGTGTTGCCTACACCTTGTGCAAAGGAACGCTCCAAGGCCAGCAAGGTGCCTCGGTTGTCGATCGCTAGTAAATCCACCAAACCATTATCAGCGAAGCCTGTGCTGGGATTGGGCGATTCGGGAATCGCATCGGTGATGTAGAGGTATTCTTTTTCTGGCTGTCCAGTGACCAAATTATATTGTAAAATCCGGGAAGGGCTGCCACTGGTTAGTGAAGCTCTTAATCCATCTTGGGAAAGGGCGTTTTCAGTGGCGGTGAATAGAGTTTTCTGGTCAGGTGAGATGGTCAGGCTTTCAAATCCCAAATTATTGTAAACGCCTGATGTCTGCGTATCACCTGTATTGACAATACTATCGCCGTTAGTATCCTCAATTAGTGGCAGGAATTTGCTGGGGACAAGTAGCGATGCCTGCGGCGGGCTAAGCCTACGCACTTCTTGCCCTGTGGTCAGCGAAAACTCTTTAATAAAGGGATCGCTAACACGACCTGCACCAAGATTAGCTTCACCCTCTGAAGAGATGAAAACAGTGCCATTGTTAGTTAAAGCAATGCCTTCAGGATCGAGAGTGTTAATTGCAAAAAAGTTGCCAGTGCTATCTTTCAGGGGGGTGACATTGGTAAAAGTCACCTGGGTATCGGCAGTGAAAGTATAAAAGCGGGCGGGGGCATTCACAGAGCGATCGTCTGAGATGGCGTAGTAGCGGTTATTAACAGCATCGTATGTAACACCAGATAATCCACCCACAGGAGTCTGTACCCCATCCACAATTCCCGCCACGCCAGCAGGAATGAAGCCAGTAACGAAGGTAGTTTCTGCTAGAAATCCAACACTGGGAATAGTTTTACCTGGTTCCGTTGCTCCAGTTTGCACATCTGCAAATACTAGGCGATGGTCAGAACTAGGGAAGGGAAAAGTACCGACTGGGGAGAATGTTGGGTCAGTATTCAGCGGCCAAAATACTCCTGAATTGGCAATTGTCAAATCAGCCGAGGGTAGTACGTAATCAGCCCGCAGATTTCCAGGAGTAGTATCAGCAAAGTCTGCGGTGTCAAAAGCCGGATTACCCGTGTGGTTAGCGTTAGCACCACCCTGCAAAGCTGCTTGTTGGGGGCCACCAAGACTGGTAGGGATTACATTAGTATTGATCCCAGGATTTTGCAACAGTTGGTGAATAGCATTGTCAAAACTATCACCATCTAATGGGTCAGCATTTTGGTCGCCCATAATCACAAAGCTTGACCCAGCATTAATACCACCATTTTTACCCCCATCATCATAGATGTAATCACCTTTACCAGGGGTAATATAGTCTGCCCAAAAGCGGATCTCGTCGTGGTTGCGCTTACCGTTGCGGTCTTCTGGGCCATCAAATACTGGTGGTGTGGGGTGGCTAACAAGGGCATGAATTGTCTCACCGTTCACTTGGATAGGTACATCCCAGTGACTTTTAGAAGAAAGGCGGAGAACTGCTAGTTCATCCTCAGAATACCAATCATTTGCCTGTGGTGTCGCGGTGTCATCGGGAAGTAAGGCATTGGGCATATCCTTCCAGAGGAAGTTTTGGAAGGTGCGGATGTTGGCAGTGTCAATGGGATATTTGGACAGCAGCAACATTCCGAATTGACCAGGGAAACTCCCGAATCCGAAAGCATCATCGCCATATCCGGCTGCGCCTGGGGTTGTTACCACTGCGCCGTTGTTGTTCAAGTCAAACCCGGAGGCAATACCAGTGTTGGAAGGGGCGATGTAAAAATAGGGATAGTCAACGGCAGCTGCACCATTTTGACTCACGGCTAAGTAATTTTGCCGGAATAGCTGAACTGCCTCTGGGGAGTAGTCAAACTCATTAATTAGAAGTACATCCGGGTTATTGCGCTGGATGATTTCCGCAACAGCTTTTGCCTGAGCATTACCCTGGGTAGATAAATCGGTTACTAATTGACCTTCAGCGTTGCGGTTTAGGGAAGCATTGAACTGAGAAAAACGAATTGTGCCTGTAGTTACCATAGTTAATGAAGTAGATTCCAAATATTAGACTGGTTTGAAAATTGAAAGTAGCGAGCAGGGAATTGAAAAGCCTTTATTTAACATGAGTTCGATAGTTGGAATTTGACTTCTCTCCTCCGAGGAGAAAGGCTTAAAACTAGATTATTTTGTTGCTCCTCGATCTCCTCCCAAGGGCTACGGTGTACACACAAGTCTCTTGGTTTGCATCTTTGTTGCATTGACTTGCATCTTTGTTGCATTGGCTTGCATCTTTGTTGCATTGGCTTGCATCTTTGTTGCATTGGCTTGCATCTTTGTTGCATTGGCTTGCATCTTTGTTGCATTGGCTTGCACCTTTGTTGCATTCAATACGGTTCAGTTAAGGGCTACTGGTACAAAATTTTGGGTTTTTGAGACGCGATAAATCGCCGTCTCTACAAATGTTTTCGTCTTATCTGAACTGTATTGTTGTTGCATTGACTTGCAAAAATTAATCTACTTTATGTTATGCAGTCACTCTAAAAGATTTGTGTGTACACGGTAGCTCGCAGAGGAGTGAGAGGTCTGTTGAACTCACGTTTATTTAAAACTCTTACTCTCTGCGTGAGCCAAACGATCGCCCTCAAGTTTCCTTAAGGGCGATCGCTTAAATTTACCGATTAAACAAAAACGAAACGAGTATCTGTTGCCAAGTTGCTAGTGAGGGTTAACCCGTCTTGCACAACAGCAATCAATTCCGTTCCATTGTTGGTGAAAATGCCCACATCAAATCTATCGGGAGACACAGCTAATGCAGATCCTAGCGAGTAATTGCTAGCAACTCCCTTGAGTTCAATCTTATCGGTTGCTTGCAAGTTGACAATATTGGCGTAGTCGCTATTGCTGGAACTGGCATAGAAAACTGAAGTTGCATCACCCAAGACGTAAGTATCTGCACCCTGCTCGCCGTTGAGTTGGTCGATTTCGTTGGTGCCACCTCCCCAACCAATTAGGCGGTCATTGCCACTACCGCCAAAAAGTCTGTCATTGCCAAGTCCACCTAAGAGCGTGTCATTGCCAAGTCCACCTAAGAGCGTGTCATTGCCAAGTCCACCTAAGAGCGTGTCATCCTCACTGCCCCCAGAAAGTCTGTCATTGCCGCCCTTGCCATCAAGGTAATCATTACCTGCTCCACCGTCGATTATCTCACTGTTAGTAGTGCCTATGACGCGATCGTTGCCAGCTAGAGCATTGACTCTGTTTAAACCATTAAGTTGGTCGATAAAGATAATGTCGTTGCCAGATGTCGCTCTGTTATTGGCAACAGTCAGGTCAAAGGTATCGCTAACATTACCACCTTGGCCATCAGCAGCGGTAACTGTGACTGCAAAAATACCTGTTTGGGGGATAGTGCCGGATATCACACCTGTATTAGCGGCGATACTAGATCCAGTGGGTAAACCCGTAGCACTGTAGCTGAGGGTGTCATTTTGGTCGACGTCAGCAAATTTGTTGCTGACATTGAAAGAGAAGGAATTGTTAGTGGAGATGATTTGATCGTCAAGGGGTTGCACCGTGGGAGCATCATTGACACCTGTAACGCTGACGTTAACAGTAGCAGTAGACTGCAATCCTTGGGTGTCGGCGATCGTATAAGTAAAGCGATCAGTTCCAGTCTGTCCTACAGATAAAGAGTTAAAACTTGAGGCAGTGTAAGTCAGGTTTTGAGTGTTCTGGTTAAAGAAGACTGTCCCTGTTGTGCCTGTAGTGTTAACAGCAATGATGTTTCTAGCGTCTCCAGCATCGGGGTCGGTATCGTTACTCAGTAAGCTGAGATAGAGATTAGATGTAGTTGCGTCTTCGGCAACGCTGACTGCATCATTTACGCCTGTAGGTGCTTCATTGAGATCATTAACTTGGATAGTTAACACCTTGTCTACAAAAAGTCCACCATTATCGGTGCTGCGTACCCGAATGCTGTAAGAAGATTTTGTTTCAAAGTCCGGGGAAGCCTTGATTTGCAAGCTATCGCCTGCGATCGCAAAGGCAGTGTTATCAGTAGCACCAGTTCCAGCAACTAAGCTGTAAGTGAAAGTGTTGCCTGTGTCAGGGTCAGTAGTGGTAAATGTACTTATTACCGTATTGGCTGGAACATTTTCGTTGACACTGGTGGCATTCAATGCGATGTCTGTGGGAGCATCGTTTAAATTAAACCGAGCCAAACTAGGATCATGATCGCTATCCTGATCGGCAAACTCTGAGTTGACGTGAACTACATCATACCCATCCAGCTTACTAACCAAGTTGCTACTCGCTAAAATGTGGTCAAGGGTTTGAGCGTTACCTTCAAAGTTGTAGGTATAACGCTCGTTTGCTGGCAGAGTTTCAATTAAGGAAGTCAGTCCAGCGCTTTCTAGGGTGGTGACAGGGTTGGAAAACTCAAAATCATTCAAGTCACCCGCTACTATGACATTGGCATTGGGGTCGATCGCTAAAATACTCTCGACAAAGTTTTTTACTATGGTAGCTTGTTGCTGACGCTGCACTTCGCTACTGAGAATTGGCGGTTGATTCACGCCAAATAAGGGGTCGTCGCCACCTTTAGAATTGAAGTGGTTGCCAATTATATAAACAGTTTCACCGTTGAAAGTGAATTCACCAACTAACGGTTTGCGACTTCTATCAAAAGCAGTGTTGGTGGGGTCAATCAAACCAGGACTATCAGAAAGGGTGGGAACACCAGAGACATTGGTAACTGTGGTGCTAGAGGTGGAAGTACCACCGGGGCGATCTACAAAGTCAACACGAGCCGGATTAAATAAGAAGCCTACCCGGATATTTCCACCAGGTTCACCGCCATTAGTATCGTCTACTGGGTCAATTTGACGAAATTGATATGTGGGGCCACCAGCAGCAGCGATCGCAGCAATTAATGTGTTGTAGCTGACGCTGGCATCTACTACACTGTCATTAGTCGCTCCGTTATTGTCCTGAATTTCTTCCAGATTAATGATATCTGGCGATTTCAAATTAGTAACAATCAGGTTGGCAAGGTTGTTAAACTTGGTTGCACCATCATTTGGATCAAGGTTTTCGACGTTGAAGGTAGCAACTGTCAGTTGGTTGGTGGTAGGAGTTAAATTAGTGACTTCTCTTTCAAGGGTACTGTTCTGTACTACTGTGGGAGCAGTGGACACTAAAACTTCATAGTTACCAAAGTTGTAGTCAACTACACCAACAATATTGCTAAGTTGCGTACCAACATTCACCTGAGGTAGCACTAAAGCATTGTTGAGATCGTCTATTTGAATCCGCTCAGGATTGAAGTCTGAGGCACTAATTAGGCTACCGCCGCGAGCCGTGCGCCCAGTGGCGTTTACCCCGTTGTCTGCTAATACCCAAATTTCTTCTGATGTCCCAAAGTTTGCAGTAGGTGAAGTGGAGACTGGGTTATTGATCTGTACCAGCGTTGCTTCCAAGCTTTCGTAGAAGTCGATGCCATCTTGAGCAGGGTCAAAGGTGGTTGTTCCAGTTTCGATATTACCAGTAGTGTCGTTATCGATTACCGTTGTGGGGATGGTTCTGCCGCCATCACCTAGAATCGTGGCAGATGGTAACGCATTGCCAGTGGAAACGGTGACAATTGTAGGAGCAGTGATTTGTGTTTTAGTTAAATTATCGGCATTGCCGCCTGGACGAAACTCCGTGACTGTTCCACTGACTAATACGGAACTTCCGACGGATACGGTTGGTGCTACTGATCCTGTAAAAACGAAAATAGCATCAGAAGTGCGATCGTCGCTATCTGGGGTAGGATCTTGCAAGTAGAAACCGTTACTAGCCGTAACCGTTACAATTCCCGCTACATTGCTGACGGTCTGACCTGTCAAGGGTGAGATATGTCCCGCTCCCTGAATGTCGCTAATCTGAACTGATGGAGCTACAATGACATCGTTATCAGTGATGTTAGCAGTGATGGAAGCAATAGTAATACCGTTATAATTGGTATCTGTACTGCTTGCTGTGTGAATGATAGTGCCATTGTGATTTCCTTCTATTAAGGTATCATCAACAGCAGCCACACTTACTGCCTGCGCGATGTTCCAGTTGGCAGAGGTAAAGGTGAGGGTGGTTGGACTGGTTGTGGTTTGAGTGCCACCATTAATATTGATGGTAACATTTGCCGTTGGCTGGCTATTCAAGACCACTGTGTAAGAATCTGTTGCACCACCTTCAGTTACATCTGTGCTACCGCCAGATTGGGTAATAGTGACACCTTGTGCAGTAGGAGTAGCAGTAGTTGCAGTTAAGGAAAAATCATCGATCGCTAAACCATCATCAGCACCACTAGCATCCAAATCTTGCCAGCGCAGATAGAATGTTGCACCATTGGCAATATTCAGCCCAGAAATTGTTGTTGGTAAAATACTGGTAGAGTTAGCAGCAGCATTGCCATCAAGAGCGCCTATTGTACCAGATGTAGTGGGTGAACTAAAATCCAAAGAGTCAACATCTATCCAAGTGCCAGATGAGGTTGAGAGAGAAGTTGCATTTAAGCTGTATTGAAAATCTAAGCGATCAGTCCTGTTTAATGTACCCAATCGCCATTGTTCACCACGATAACTAACTGCTAATGAAGTAATTGTACTGCCTGTATTGTTTGTAAAACTTACCCCTATGGTGGGTACTAAAGTACCAGACCGCAATCCACCAAATGCTCTCTCTGTAGTAGTGCCAGATGACCCAAAGCTGTAGGTATCAGCCGCATTAGAGCTTCCAGTACCAGCAGTGTAACTTGTATTAACATTGGCACTTGTTCCAGTTTCCAAAAGCTCCCATCCAGTTGGCAGAATACTGGACGTTCCAGTACTCGCCAAGGTGTTAAAATTTTCAGTGTAAGTAGTCCCGGTGAAATTAATTGCTGCCATTTGTCTTTACCTTGAATGATTTCGTGAAAAATTTGTGTGTAGTTGTTTCTATTAAGAGTGCTTGAGGCACAGTGGTTATTTAACCAAACTGAGTGAGCATTTCTCTTTAAGCTTGTAGATAAGCTGCGAGCGCTTACTTATGTAAGTGCGATCGCCCTTGGAATTTGTCCAAAGTTAGTCGCACTTCTTGCCAGCCCAAAAAGGATGGCCACGCCCATCAGAGCGATCGCACCTAAATATCACATTTAACGCCGGACGTAAGTCTTCAAAGCTAAAGTAGTTGAGGTAAGTAGTTTCGTTTCCCAAGGTAGAAGCTTGGATACCAATGTCACACTGTCCCATCACTGGAGGTTAAGAACTTCCCAAACCTCCCACATTAAACTATCCCAGTTAGATTAAGGAACAGCTAGCAAGAGGTTAAAAGAAAAATAATTGCAAGTTTTTGGATGCTCTTGTCCCACAGCAATTATTTTCAGTTTTAATCCATCTGAAAATTCCTCAGCTAAAACACATCTAAAACTTTCATATCTAAATTTATTTCAGCAACCTATTTTGTTGATATTGTAAGATATAGAACATTAGTCGATTGTTCAAAATCGAGGATAAAAACTCGGTTTCTTTTAGTGCTTGTAAAGAAGATCCAAAATGATTTACTAGCTGTCCGTTCCTCATTATTTTGACATCTACTTTAATTTCTAAAACCTATGTCTGATAGGGGTTTTGACCTTGGTAGACAATTTTTCGTCTCCCTTTTTATTCACACTTTATAGTTCAAATGAACTACTAAGTTGCGATCGCATAGGCGATGCCTGCGGCGGGCTATGCCTACGCAATTTTTGGAAAGCCTGAAACATCAATTCTGTCGTGAGTAAGAAAGAAAACTGAGGTCGAAATAAGCGAACGGACAGTACTAAGCCTAAAGAAACTAAGTTTTTGGTATTTTGGAACTGATACTGTAACTTACACAGTGTGCTGGGAAATAATATGAGCGAAGAAAAGTATAGAGAGCCATCAACAGGTACACTCAAAAATGAACGCAGTAATCATTTACAAAATGCACAAGGTCATTTGCGTTCAGTAGTAATAATCGCAAGAAAGTTTAAGGAGAATAATTATGATATAAATCAAATTACATATAGAGACGTTGGGCAACTACTTACCCTAGCGGATAAGTGTTCAGATACATTGAGAAAATACATCAATCTCAGAAACTACATGAATAAAGATCCAATGGTCAAACACATTAATACTGATCTGGCAAAGAGCCAGTCCTATACTACATTTGACCAGGAAAGAGATTGGCTAAATAAATTTGACAACTCTTGCGTAGTAAGCTACGACGCTTTCATCAATAACCAAATTAAAATCAACCTGCCATCACTACAAGACCTTGATACAAAGATAATAACGTTTAGGAGTGAATTTGGTCGTACATTTGATCGTAATAATTTTGATTATCAACTAATCAAAGAAAGATTTCAGGAATATTTAAATGGAGTTTTGCAAATTGCAAGTGGTACTGTCCTAGTTTGTGAAGAGGGACTGAGATACTATAATTCTAGTTCAAAGTTTCAAACTAGAAGCATCTGGTTGGGTTCAAGAATGTTTCTCAATGGAGCAAACAACCTTTTAAAAATAGGTGGTTCGGAACAATCACTAATAAGTTAAAAGGTTCATTATACATTAAGATTAAGTTCGTTTAAGATTTTTGAACAGCGATCGTAGCAATCCTATTTGATTTTTGAAAAAACTTAGTACATCTCTACCTTCCTCTTTTACTGTTAAAAGTTCTCTATTCGCTGTCCTTTACCTATAAAAGTAGCTTCAGGAATCAAATCGGATTGCTATATAGCAATCCTAAATGAGTCGTGAAAAATATAAATAAGGAAACGAACCGCCAAGAACGCCAAGGACACAAAGGGAAGAAAGAAGAAAGAGATATAGAATTTTCACAAATGATTTAGGACTGCTATATATATCTTTTAAGTAGCAGTACAAAGGGAGAAACGTCTTTGTTTAATCGTTGGCGCTTACTAATTGCAGGAGTCGCCTTAGGCTCTGTAATTACTGCTGGAATATCTTTAGTCTCTCCAGTTTTAGCAAGCAAAAGTTGGGCATGGAAATGGGCTGACTGGACTGGAATTGGAGAAGACACAATCAAAAAAAAGAGCACAGAGAGAAAAGGTGGAGAAAATGGTTCCATTGAAAAGGTTACTTTCACTGATGAAGATCAGTCTGGAAAAACACTTTGGGATTTTCTAGAACTATTAGCAGTTCCATTTCTGCTTTTGTGTCTAGGTAATCAACTTCAGCACAAAGATAAAGAAGTAGCAGACATAAATTTTCTCCGTGAGGAGGCACTACAAAGTTATCTAGACCGTGTATCAGATTTACTGATTAATAACAAAGTAAATACCCTAGAACCCAACGATCCTTTATTAGAACTGATAAAAAATATAATATATGCAAGAACGCTTACTACACTGCGTAGCCTTGACAAAGATGGAGAACGGAAAGGTATTATTATACGATTTCTAGTCGATGCAGAACTTATAAGTAACTGGGATTCTATTGAATTAAGCTTAAGCTATGCTAGTTTGAAAGGCGCTAAACTAAGCAGTATTCAACTAAGTCGTGTTCTCCTCAGTAATGCAGACCTCAGTAATGCAGACCTCAGTAATGCAGACCTCAGTAATGCCAACCTAATTAATGCCGACTTAACCGATGCCAACCTAATTAATGCCGACTTAACCGATGCC